>CAJUJU010000056.1 GCA_910586835.1 uncultured Acetatifactor sp. | reverse complement strand
CCGAACCCTTCTCCGGCTTCTTTTCCTCGTCCTTTTCCGACCCGGCAGCTTCCTCTGAACCTTTCTCCGGCTTCTTTTCCTCGTTCTTTTCCGACCCGGCAGCTTCCTGCACAGTCTTCTCCTGTGCTTTCTCTTCAGGCTTCTTCGTCTCCTCCGGCTGAGTTCCTTTCTTTCCGGTATCCTCACCCGAAGTCTTCTCCGCCGTTCCTTCCGTCTGCACTGCATCCTCCGGGCGCTTCTCCGCCTCCCCCTGAGACTGCTGCGCTGTCGTTTCCTTCTCTTCCTGACCCGTTTCTTCGTTTATACCCATATCAGCCTCCATATCGGTTTCCGGTTCGTTATGCGCTCTTCATCAGCTCCTCGTATGAGATTTCCCAGACAAGAACATCGCCGGTCTCGCCGCTGCTCTCTCCGTCTTCCTCATCACCAAGGATATCGCTGATCTCGTCAAACAGATCATTTTCGAAGTCTTCCAGATTTTCAGGCTCTGTACCTTCTTCCTCATCCAGTTCCCTCAGATATCTCTGTTCCAGTTCCTCAGGCGACTCCGACAACAGGCCGGATTCCTGATCCTCCTCCATTATGCCGAACATTTGATAAAACTCTTCTTCCATCCGTCGGACTTCCTGCTCCTCCGCGGTAAGCTCTGCCGCAGCAGACTCCTCCGATACGGCGGTTTCTTCCTCCAGGACGGCCCAGTCCTCCCGGGCACTCTCCCGAATATCCTGTTCCGACTGCTGCTGCCCGGCAGCTGCGCTTTCTGTCTGCACCGCATCCCCGGCCACGTCCGGCGCTGCAGCGACCTGAACCGTTCCGGTCTGCTCCTGTTTTGCGAAAACCCCGCTCCCCAGAGCCAGTCCTGCAGCCAACGCGCTGGTCTGGGCGTTCAGATTGGCCTGCAGCTCCTCCATCAGTTCCTTTCGCAGGCTCTCCCGAAGCTCCGCAATCATCTTCTGAGGGTCAAAGGGCTGGGAAACGGCTCCTTCTCCTCCCGCCTGTCCCTGGTAATACCCCTGCCAGGGAAAAGGAATGCCCCCGGGGGGAACCGCTCCTGCGGGCATCCCATTCCCCACAGGCATGGGAATCCCCTGTGCTCCTTCGTCCATCGGTGCGCCAAATCCCATGGGGACTGTACCCATTGGTACTGCTCCCATAGGCATTCCTGTCCCCATGGGCATTCCTGCTCCCATGGGCATTCCTGCCCCCATGGGTATTCCTGTCCCCGTGGGCATGGCATCCTGCTCCGGCTCCCTGGGCGGCGGGGCAATATCCTCCTCCGAAATCTCCACAATCTTCACACGGGACCGGGTGCTCTTCGGAGTCTCCTCCAGGATCAATGCATCCGCCTCCTGCTCCAGTATCTCCCGCAGCTGTTCCAGTTCCTCTGCTTCCCGTCTGCTGTCAAGCTCCTCCAATATCTCCCGCCATCTGGCCTCCCCTTCCTCCCCGGAGAAATAGGGAGAGACAAATTCACTGTCACCGAACAGACTCTGTACATTTCGATTTGCCTCCACCTGCAGGGATGAACGGTTGGTGGGCGATGTAATCACAAATGCCTGGCCCCTGGCCGCGTTGATAATCTCCTCCTGCTCCTGCTCGTTGATCTGGCCCGCCTTCTCATACAGCCGGCATAGATCATGCATATCGTTGGGCGCCAGGGCAAAGATC
The DNA here is from genome assembly GCA_910586835.1 of uncultured Acetatifactor sp. Lineage (GTDB taxonomy): Bacteria > Bacillota > Clostridia > Lachnospirales > Lachnospiraceae > Acetatifactor. The sequence continues at coordinate 25,282 of CAJUJU010000056.1, read as the reverse complement.
AGGGAATACTGACAGGCGTTGATAATGGCCGTAGACTTGCGGGCGATCTCCTCACTTCCCACAAAGTCCTTGATGTTCTGGGTGATAACGATCTGCATACCGTTGTACTTACGGATACGCTTGGCCAGCTGAAACATAAAGTCCAGGGCCAGGGGATACTTGGTATCAATGAACACATGGGCCTCGTCTATCACCACCACAATTTTGCGGCTCGCATGATATTTCTTGTTGTAATCCCGATTCTTGATGATCTCGTTATCCAGCCATTTCAGCACCAGCAGCATCTGCGCATTGGCAATCAGATTGTTGCGGTTCGCCAGAAGGGACTGGAAGTTAAACACAATGAAATTCTCCCGGGTATCAATGCTGGAGTAACCGTTCCAAAGCACGGAGTTACGCCCTCCGGAGGAAAACTTCGCAATATAGTTGATCAGAATCTGAAGATTGCTCCTCAGATAATCGCTCTTCGTAGACTGGAACTCTTCCAGGATCGCGTCGTACAGATCGTCGAATATGGGGTAATCCTCCGGCGACAGCCTGGAGAGATCCGTGTGCTCTTCGATCCCCTTCATGTTGTAGATCCTGATAATCAGATTGTTCAGATACTCCAGGGCATCCGGCTCGATGTCCGGCAGAATCTGCTTGAAAAACTCCTCCAGAAACTGCAGGTGCTGATGGAAGCTGACCCCGGACGCCTGCTGTTCGCCCTCCTCGTCATCCTCCAGGTTGGTGATGATCTGGAAGGGATTCATACGCCCGTGGGTGGCATTTCCCACATTGATAACCTTACCGCCCAGATTCTGTGCCAGCTCCAGATACTCGTTCTCCGGATCCAGGACAAAGATCTTGCTGTTCTCCGCTGCCAGATTGGTCAACAGAGTCTTGGTAGCATAGGATTTTCCGCTTCCGGACTTTCCGATGATAGCCATATTGCTGTTGACACGCTCATTGTCTCTGCGGAAAAAGTCAATGAACACGGGAATATTGTTCTTCCGGCCCAGATTGATGCCGCCCCGGTCCGCCGTGTAGGTATAGACAAAGGGAAATACCGCCGAGGCAGAGCTGGAATGGATGGAACGCCCTTTCCCTTCCCTGGGATCGTAGCCTGACACCTGTCCGGCCACCCAGGCATCCATCTGCAGAAACAGCATATCGTTCAGCTTCATATTCGTGTCATTGTAAATACGCCGGATATCCTTTTTCAAGTGAGAGATGTTGGGCAGGGAGCTGTTTTCCGGTTTCACCGTCACCCTGGGGTCAGCCATACTGCCCTCCAGGTCATAGCCCGACACATAGATGTTCACATCCATCAGGATCTCGCTGTCGCTCTGCAGCATGACCAGCAGCTCCGAGAGCGTCTCGATGTGAGTGGAAATATCAATCAGCTTGCTGGCTTTCCCCGTGTTGTTCTCCTGGGAGCGCAGCTCGTCGATGGAGCGGTCTATGGCACGGATGGACTTCGTCCGATCCATGGGCTTCATCTTCATGACAACCTTGGTGGCCGGAGTGTCAAACACAAAGGCTCCCCAGGCGTTGGTCACTGTCATGGGATAGCTGACCACCCGGAAATTGTGGGTCAGCACATTGTTTACCACCATGTTTTTTGCATAAATCTCCAGATTCTCCGGGAGAGAAAAATCAAAGTACTCCTCCGGATCCAGCTTTTCGATATCCCGCTCGTCAAAGTCCAGAGTCTGGCTGTACTTCAGGAACACCGCCAGCTCCTTATCATCCAGCCTGCGGGCCTGAATCTCTCCGCTTTGCAGAAGTTCCAGCGCCGTCTGTACCTGGTTGTTCAGCAGATTTTTGTCGCTGTCAAAGAGCACCAGGTAAAAAAACGGCAGCACCACCTTGTTCTCAAAGGACAGATGGTTCAGATAGTTAATCCTGTCATAAATCACCTCGATGCGCCTTTTCAGCTCCTCCTCGGAAAGAATCCTGTGCCGACAGGCGTCCTTCAGGCTCTCCAGCTTGTCATATTCCGCCTGCACAAACTCGTCATAGAGCACCGGACGCTCCAGCTTCACCAGGTTCGCAGCGTAATTGGGATTCACATTCCGCAGCACACCGCCCAATGCTTTCTCTATGGCATTATTCTGGCGGAACTCGCTGAAAAAACGAAATTCCACGCTGGGCAGCTCCAGAACCGCGCCATAGTACTTTTTGTCATAGTGGATGAAGCCCTCTCCGATCCCCGTCCAGGCGATCACCTTCCTGACATCCTCCACGCTCTGCTTGGCATGCTTTTTGGTCTTCTCCGGCACAGTCTTTGCATACTTCTTGCGGTAGGCATAATGTCTGAGAATATTCAGCAGAAATATGTAATTCCTCTCGTCGTCCATTTTGAGCAGCAAAAGTGCCACAGCCACCAGGACTCCTGCCATAATATAATACTTGCCGGGCAGGTTGGAAACCAATATGGCTACCTCCACCACCGCCCCTATAAAACCCACGGCCACATCCCCGGCCGTAAAGCCGTTGAAAAACTCCATGGATACGTTTGTCTTCTTGGGTATGATCCTCATATTCCGTCCCTTCCTGTCACGCCGGTTTTCTCATCATTCGTCCGCCTTACCCTGTTCTTCGGTTCTCTTCTGGGGAGCCGGAATCTGCGCCGCATTTCCGCCGTCTCCGGACTCCGCTCCGCCGCTTCCACCGGAGCTCCCACTTCCGCCGGAACTCCCGGATCCGCCGGAACTGCCGCCGTCCCCGGAACTGCCGCTCACGGCTGCAGCCCTGGCAGGATTACCGCCGCCGGAGAGCTGTGCCGCGTTGCTCTCGCTCTTATCCTCGCCCTTGGATTTTCCGGACAGCCCCAGACCATCGTCCGTCATCTTATGAGCCATCTTTGCACTGCGGTGCGCATGAACCTTTCTCTGAATGCCACGATAGATCGCGCCGGGCGCCTTGGCTACTGTTGCGGTAGCCTTCAGACCCATTCCGGCCACCTGAACCATCTTGCCGCCCAGTATGCCGCCCATGGCCGCGCTGAGCGCCTCGGAATTGGCCGCAGCCGAACTGTTTCCGGCCACTACCTGCGTCAGCATGGGAGATGCCTTCAGCACCGCATAGGCTCCGCCCAGAATAAACAGAAGCTGGCAGAGGTAATTGGTGGCATTGTCCTCAAAGAATCTCAGCTTGCCGTCCATAATGATCTGGATCAACACCAGATACAGCCGCATGGCCATAACCGAGCCAAAGCCGCTGATGATCTTGATGGTAAAGGACTGCCGCCAGGTCTGGAACCTGGCCCCATCGTCCAGCGGTATGGTGGAGGCAAAGGCCGGCGCCGCCAGATACAGGAGCAGCAGGTCGAACAGCCTTAGGATGAACAGAAACACACACTGAGTCATGATTACGATAAACACAATGCTGGTGATATACCCCACATCATACCGGATCTCCCAGATGTCAAAATCCTTCCTCACCTGATTGATGTTCTCATACGACCGCGTGCCGTTCAGATAGTTTCTCCGCAGGGCGTCGTCAAAGGTGGGATTCTCCCGATACACGGAGCTGTTGGGCGCCGTCATGGAACTCACCAGAAAGATGGTGGTAGCCACGGAAGTGTCGCCCTGCTCCGGCCTTATGGCCGTCTCCACCGGCCGGAAATTGGGATTGTATTTGATCTCATCCATCACGATGGCCAGCGCCTCCGCAACGGAGGAATCCACCACCTCAAGCTCCAGATCATTTCCGATGTCACCTGAGCTTGCAATCAGGGCTATTGCCGACTGCCAGGTGTGATGACCGTTTACCATGGGATACTCGTAACTGAAAAACTGCCGCTGCTGCAGATACAGCATATCCTCCCGAATGCTGTTGAAGCACATGTTGACGTTGTAGCGGTTATCCGTGGAACTGTTCAGGGAATAGTTGGCTATGGTGTTCATAATCCGGGTCATGGCCGCATTCTCTTCCCCCGAAAAAGTTCTCTCATTATCCCCGTCGTACATCAGCGTGGACGCATTTTTCATCAGATAATTGATCTGTATCAGGCAGATGTTGGCCAGGTTGACGCTGGCAATACAGATGACGGACACAAAGAGAAAGCTGACACAGGAGCGCAGCGCTCCGTTCAGAATCTGCCCCAGAGACTGCTTCACTCCGCCGCCGATATCCAGAATCTTACGGGTCACCGCAACCACGGTAAAGACAAAGCACAGCACCAGGCTGATGGCAGTCATTCCCCAGAAGATCACCGCTATGATGTTCTGCCCGAAAAACACATTGACCAGATAATCCTTCTGTCCGTTGTAGGACACCTTGGAAAGCCCGGCAAACACATCGAAGATACCCTCCATGAAATCCACCAGCCCCAGAAGTGCTCTCAGCAGTTTGTACAGCAGGACAAAAACCCAGTCGAATAAAAGTCTTGTAAGCCACTTTGACATGTTCCGTCTCCTTTGTCTGTCTCATTGTCGCCAAAAAGCTGGCAGGCCCGTTCTAAATTTAAATGCGGTCTGTACCGCGCCTACCGGATCCTCAGGTGGCTCTTCACATACCTGTAGTAGCCGAAGAGACCGGCCGCTATCATGGCCAGAAGCAAAAATACCAGCATGGAGGTCATGGTAAAATATACCTGTATCACAAAACGGTATTCCATGCTGTTGCCCGCCAGATCGCTGACCGTCACCACATAGCTCCCGTAGTCATCCAGAACCCGGTCAAAGGGGACATTGATCTGTGTCCCGTCCCTGCTCACCCGGATCACGGTCTCCTCCTCCCCCACGGGAAGCATTTGTACCGGGCCGTGGGCCTTCCCATCCACCAGCCCCACAAATTCCAGCATGGGCGCTACCGTATCCTTGTTAATCTCCGTGTAATAAGAAATCCCCAGCTCCTCATTTCTGAACTGAAATCCATAGACACCGTCGCTGGGCATCTGATAGACGGCTCCCGCAGGCGCAGCCGCCTCCTCGCCGTTCACTGTCACTCTGGAATAAGAAAATCCTTCGGGAATCCGGAACTGCTCCATGGTATTGGTAGTGGACTGAAGGATGGTAAACTCAAACCGCTCCGCGTCGGAGCTGCCCTGCCCGAAGTTTTCCAGGACATAGGCTCCCTCCTGGGTGATATTGGACACATCCGCGTCCGACACCCGCTCCCCGTCCCGGTACAGCACATACTGGCTCCGGGTGCCCATATTGAAGGAAATATTCCCGTTGGTGATCACATCCCTGGGCAGGGAGCTGTAATAACGCTTGTTCACATCCCCCCGCACATAGTTCACATACATCTGCAGACTGGTGTCATACCCCATGTCCTGCGTGATCATGATCACCGACTCCAAGCCCTCCGGCAGTTCTCCCTGCGTATCCGCATTCTCCAATCCCCCGCCGGTATGCTGGTCAAGCGCTCCGTCATAGGACATGTCATAGTCCTCCGGCAGATAGGTCACATTACCCTGCTGCTCCCCCACATAATCGTCAAAAAAACCTCCGTCCGGCACCTCCGCCGCCAGGGCCTGCGCTGCCGGAACAGACATTCCCAGTCCCAGAACCGCAGTCAGAACCGCAGCTCCCATCCGGCAATGCTCTCTTTTTTTTCTCTTCCCCATCATCCCGCTCATCTTCGCCTTACTCATCCTCTTCCCCCAGAAGCATCCGGTTCCTGCGCGCAACATCGTAAAATACTCTGTCCGCGATAAAGATATTTTTGCGCACCTCCGTCAGATCCATCTGTCCCATACTGTAGTACTTGCACTGATAGCTGGGCGTAAACTTCGTCTTCAGCGGATAGTTTCCGAAGGTGACGATAATGGCGTTTCCGGTACTCTCCTTATTGTTCAGCTTCTGCAGCTCCGAGGGATAGATTAACGGCCTGGTCTGCATCTGGGAGGACACGGAGAACTGGCCGTCCTTGTCCTGAGAGTTACTGGACACACTGTTGGTGGAAACCGTCACATTACCGCACAGCTCCGAGAACTCCTTGCAGGTGTCTATGTCGTTGGAACCGATAAACATCTTCACGCCGCAGTTACTCTTCACAATGTCCGCCACCTGATCTCCGTACACGGCGTTCAGCTGCGCATAGGACTGCACCACCATGTTGAACCAGATTTTTCTGGAACGGCCTACGGTGATCATCTTGTCAAACTTTTCGATCTTCGGCATGTTTCCGAACTCATCCAGGATAAAATACACATTCCTGGGCAGGGACAGATCCTCCCTGGAGGACGCCTTTTTGATCAACGCCTTGTACATGCACAGGATAAACACCGACGCGAGGGCATGTCTTGTGTCCTTCTCGTCCGGTATCTTCAGGAAGAGCGCCGTGGGATACTCCGCCAGGCCGCCGGCGTCGATGTCCGTGGCGGAGGTCAGGCCGCACAGGCCCTTATCGTTAAACATGGAAAGCTTGTCGAAAGCAATCGACATATAGCTGGATAGAGTGGAGTCCGCCGCACTGAGCACCTGCCTTGACAGCGTGACTGCGGACGACAGGTTGCTCCTGCCCTCAAAGTATTTCTTCAGCTCCTCAAACTCGTTCTCGGAGTTCGCGATGATCTTGTTCAGATTATAGAAATTGTATTTTTCCTTGGTCATGTTGAGCTCAGGATTCTCGCTGTCCTCCAGCATGGCCAACAGGGTTGCCATGATAATGGATCTGGCTCCCTTCTCCCAGACGGGATCGTCCTTGGACTCAATGGGACAGATCACGGACACCAGGTCGTTTAAATCCTCGTACATCTCGTCGTAAATCTTCTGCCTTGCCACAGACACATCGTTGCCGCAGTCCTCCCGCCGGGCGTAAGCCAGCCCACGGTACTCGTACCACTGCCCGTCCTCCTGTCCGTACAGCTCCTCGTCGTCCTGCTTCTCCAGCTTCGGATAATTCCGTATGGAATCCTTATGTACCTTGATGCCCTTGCCCGCCTCCACATAATCCTGATACATATTCCAGATGCTCTCCAGAGGATTCCAGCGGTAGGAGGAATAAGTGTCTCTTAAATCCAGCACCTTTACGTCATAGCCCTGAAGCTTCAGCTTCTTGCTGTGGAGGGAGAAGAGCTCTCCCTTGGGATCCGTCATAATCATGGATGAGCCGGAGCTGGTCTCCGCAATGATCTGTATCATGGGATTGATAAAGGTAGTGGTCTTACCGGAGCCGGTGGCGCCGATGACCAGGCTGTGAGCTCCCGGGCAGACATTGACCTCCAGTTCCTTCCCCCTGGAGTCCAGCACGGCCCTCACCGGCACACCGTCCTTACTCACCTCGGAGGCTCCGCTGAACCGGAAGTGGGGAAAATATTTGTCCCGCTCCTTATCCGTCAGGAAACGGGAATTTTCCAGCGGGCTGAACAGTCCCTTCGCCTTTCCGGACATGAGCTTCTTTGCCGACACCTTCCGTCCTGCCAGCGCAAAGTACACAAGCAGCAGAAGCGCCGGAAAGACCAGCCCGTACACATACGCTATGGGCTCCCTCATGACCTCCGCCGAAAAAAGCGGCTCCCCCGTCTGAAACTTCTCCACTCTCAGCGCAAGGCTTCCAAAGACAAAAGCTCCGGCTGCCACCCCCGCCAGGCACAGGATGCCCAGCATGATCACCTTCCCTGTTTTTTTCCTCTTATCCTCTTCCATATTCCACTCCCATCCGCGCCCGGCGCACACTCGGGGATAATCCCTTCTTCCCTGTCTTCCAATTATGTCTGAAACCCGTCAATCTTGCAGTCCTGTTGAAATCATAAAATCCCCTATGCTATATTTTTGTCATTATCTTAGCACGAGTGATTTTTCATTCATAGCGCCAAATTTGCTGTGAAGCTGTCATTTTTGAACAGGAGGTTTTCAAGTATGTCTACATGCAAAGAGACTATCAGGAAATTTTGTCTGCTGTCCTTCACCGCGGTTCTGTGCTGTTTTCTGGCACTTTTCCCGGGAAGCAGCGCCCAGGCCAGAGAGGAAAAAAGCCTGATTTTTCGGGAGGCTGACAAAAATAATGTCCCCTGGATCGTGGAGATGCGGACCAACGGCGCCCCGGACTCCGGCACGGCACAGCCCGCCTACATGCAGCTTTTTTACACTGCTTACGACAAGAAGGGAAACCCTTACCAGAAAAAGGCCGATGCCCAGATAATCTCCAACGGCATCAGCAATTTTTACAGCAACCACACGGGCGGCAAAAACTTTACCTATGCCCTCACCGGCATCGAACCCGCCCACACCTACTATCTGGTATTCAAAGTACCCAAAGAGGTCACCAGCATAGACAACATTCATATTTCCATTGACCCGGTAAAAAATCAGGCCTATGACAACCTGCGGATCGATTATCTGAAGGTCTTCCGAATGGACAGCGGTTCCATCGGCGACCTGACCCGTGATACCGGCGGGAACCTGTACCGTACCTTCGGCAAACTCAATCCCATCTGCTACTACAGCCATGCCGCAAACGCCAACAACACCCAGGCCGACACAGCGCTGAACGCCCTGGCCGGCAGCACAAACCCGGGGGAAGTGATCATTCCCGTCACCAAAGGCTACTCCGATTCCGATCTGCTGCTGAATCAGCGCTCTTATTTTCTCCGGCTGACCACCCGGGAAGAAGGAGATTTTGACGGCAACCTGCGGATCTTCATTTATGCGAAATCCAAAGAGATGGCAGTTGATGAGGTCGCCGCTACCATCGACCTGGATTCCGCCGCCATCGCCCAGGGAAAGACATCCATTGCCCATGACCTGTATGGAAACAGCATCCTGGAGATCCCCTTTCGCAGCGGAGAGCTTTCTTATTACTATCCTATCACCAGAGTCGTGGTTCAGCCTCTGGGCAAAACCGGCACCAGCTGGTACCCCGATTCCATCGTCATTTTCGGCAAGGAAAGCGGCGGCGCTGCGGAAGACTATACGGTCGCCCACGCCACCCCCTCCATGCCCAATTTCTATAACACAACGAGAGAAGATAGCTGGTCGTACGGCTGGTCGAGAATCCTCGCCTTCTGGGAAAACGATGACAATGTGGCATTCAACTCCGGCTCTCTGACAGAGCTTCGCAAGGACGGCATGGAACAGCCCGGCTGTAGGCTGCACACCCCTTCGAATGCCAATGCCTGCTTTTTGAATCGCACTTCCAACAATTATTACCTGCTGTTCCAGACCCGGGATATGCTGGATTCGGGATTGGGGCTGAATCCCGTGACCGACACCTCAAAAGACCTGGGAAGCTCCAATTCCCAGCTCACCGACGTTTATCTGGATATTACCTATAAGGCAAAGCAGCCCAGCTTGGATTCGCTCTTCATAAGGGATTACGGCGATATCTTTTCCTCTACGCGCACCATGCGGTACTACCTGGCAGAAGGCGCCTGGCAGGCCCTGAGCAGGCGGGGAATCAATGCCACCTACGCCTACAATACGCTGTTCAGCAAAGGACAGTCGGATTATCTGCCCATCACCCTGTTGGATATGGCCACAGGCACCGCGGACGATATCATCAGCGTCACACTGACCAACAAGGGCATCGACTCCTCCTGGGAGCTGAATTCCTTCGCCATTTATGAGGGAGAACCTGCCATAACCAACGCGGATACCATAAACAACCTGACCAACGGCGGTGATAACTATAATGCCCTTCACGCGGATATCGCCTTCCGGGAATATCCACAGCTCTACTATGCGCCTGCGGGCGGCATCCGGCTCCTCAAGGGAGACAGTCTGGTCATGCGTTCGGGAGACCGGCAGCAGCTTGTAAAGCCCGGCGAAAACCTGACCGGATACCTGAACGATGGCAACAATCTCTACCATCCCTATGAGCCCTGCATCAACTACAGCAATACCTATCTGTTTGTCATACAGCCCTCGGCGGTAGCCGGGACAAACACCTCTTCCGACCTGGAGATCACGGTCAGTTATCTGGATAACCGAGGGCTGAAGCAAAACACCACCTATCAGCTTGGCGGCAAGCTGGAGGAATTTTACGGCAGGAGGAATTATGTTCTCAAGGGAACTTATCTCCCCCAGAACATGCACCGGGAGATCCAGTTCCTGATGAACTTAAACGACGTGCGCACCTTTCAGTCGGTGACAATAACCATGAAAAATATCAATGAAAAGTTCCAGTTTGACACCGTTAGTATTTATAAGGTAAAGGATGTGGATAATCAGGTATATTCCTTCTTCAAAATCAGGGAGTTTGCCCAGCTGAGCTCGACCAACATAGGGCCGGAGACCTTCGACCTGGTCTACCTGGATCGGTACACGGACAGAGGCGACCTGATGGCCAAGGTGACAAAGACCACCTACCTGGCCAACTCCTCTACCAGCAAGACCCTGAATTTCATCGACTACAGCACCGGAGAACCCATGGATCAGACGCCTTCCTCCAACCAGGGGCTCACCTCCATCAAAAACCAGATGGCCTACGACGAGATCAATCAGGATCTGAAGCTTGCCCTGGCCAGAAGCACCTATGAGATTCAGGTGAACGTGTCCCCTGTGGCGGATGCCGGCAGCGGCAACTACTTTTTCTTCCAGCTTGTGTTCGAGAACGGCACCAGCGGCGTGGTACTTGCCAACGACCAGATTACCGGAGATGCCTTCCGGCCAGGTGAGACGGCCTCCTTCTCCATCATGACCAACCAGTACTATGGAGCGCCCAAGGGAATCCGAATCTACACCCACAGCTCCAACACGGAGGACGCCACCTCCTTTGACAAGCTCAAGATCGACAGCATCAACATTATCCGCCAGAGCGGAATCGGTCTTTCCACTTCCTGGGTAATCGAAAACATCGGATGGATCGATATAAATTATACGGAGGAAGATATTTCCGGGCTCACCACGCAGATGAACTCAGAGTCTTCCGGAGGCGCTAATTTTACCAGCGTATGCAGGGAATATTATGTCACCAAAAATGCAGCCGCCATGGATTTCATGGTGGAATTTGAGGTATGCCGCGATACAGAGATCGGGGATCCCAACCTGACGGCATTGGTTTCCTACCGTCAGACAACCGGCGCGAACTCCACAATTTCACTGAACGTCAACGAACTGGTGGACGACTTTAACGGCGTTCCCTGGGCCGCTTACCTCCCGGGACAGATGTCACGGTTTTACATGAGTCTGAACGATGTTGCATCCATCTCCCAGATCCGGTTTCAGACAGACAGAACCGAAAAATTCAGATTAAAAAACCTTAAGATATACCGTGTATCCAATGCCGGCGATGTCTATCTGGACGCCTTCGGGCGCTACAACCGGGAAGGAGACCTGACTCCCATCACTTATGGAGCCATGGATACCCCTATTTCTGTGGATATTGCAAACGCCGGGATAATCAATCTGGCCACCAACCAGAATATGAACGTCACTTTCCAGACGGACAGCGACGGAACCACCAGCTTTACCTCGGGCGCCACCCCCCAGACAAACGTGTCGGAAACCCTGAATATCTATGTGTTCCCCGGCACCAATACTACCTTCCGGGCAAAACTAATGGGCGCACTGCGGTATACGGGAACCTACAGCAGCGGATATATGCAGAAGTCACTGACCTTCGAACCCTCCAATATGATAGACGGAGTCATGGTTCTGCGGGACGTCAAGATAAACAACCTGGGATCCATTACCTCGCTGACCCTGTCAAGCGACGACAACAGAAACCCTTCCGTAAGTCATGTGATCATTGAAAGAGTCAATAATAAAAGGAAAGAAAAGACCTACTTTATCGACTTTGCTGATTACTACCTGATCTCACCGGTACAGGCCTATGCAGACAGCGAGGAAGGACTGGATGAGATGAAGCAGACTGTCACCATCACCACCAGGCAGCTGGATCCCATCCGGCTGTCGAAGACAAACGATATCGGCGTGGCGCTCCGCTACCGCAGCTCCATCGACGGCTCGGTGGAATACCTGTCGGACTATGTGTATCTGTCAGAGCAGGCCAAAAACAGTCTCTCCATGGGAGAACCCGTGACGGCTACCCTGTATGAGCACAATGTGGGCGAAATCATCGGCGTCAGCATCATTGCCACCGGCAATGTCAACCTGGCTACCGACACCGTGTATGTCTGCAATTACAACCAGCACGACGAACTGCTGTACGCCACGGGAATCAGCGACCCGCTGACCATCAATTCCCAGACCGGCAACATTAACCACGCGGAATACTACAACACCACCCAGCAGAATCCTTCCACCGTCATGCCGGTAATCTTTACCCTGAAGACGGCCGAGGATACCGCCCTGGTGCCCGTCACCGGAACCCACTCCAACGTCTACGGGACGCTGGTATGCAAGGATCCCAACGACGGGAACCGCACCGTGGAGATCTCCCTGGGCAACATCCGGGATTATTTCTCCAGAAGCAACCAGGATTATGTGGATGTATTCCAGGCGGGCAGAACCGACACCTTTACAGCCTACCTGTACAACACGGGCGAGCCGCTGGCACTGAAGCTGACCATGGACAGCGATGATAACGATCCCTGGACCCTGGCCGAGGTGGCCGTGCGGCGCAAGCTGCCTGACGGCACCTATGAGGCCAGAAGCGGAGCCGGAGCCATTGTCTCCGCAGACGGAACCACCGTCATCGACCTGAAGGCGCTCAGCGCCATGGAACAGATCAATATGCAGCAGCCCCAGCAGCCCGGGACAGACCAGCCCACAGAGCCCACCCCGGACGAACCCGTGCAGGGCCCCTCTTCGGAGCCCACTGTCAGCGGAAACGATCCCGCTGCAGAAGACTGACCTCAGAATAAACGCACCACGGACAGGAGGAAGCGTTGATGATTTCCATGAAAAAAGCCCTGGAACAGGCTCTCGAACTGAATATGACGCTTCCTGTCTGCCCGCTCACCAAAGACTGCGCCGAAAAATATCCCCAGATGGACCTATGGGGCTGCCACAGCATTATCGACACGGCTTTTACCTACCGCACGCTGCTCATAGAAGCGGCGTGCCGGAAGCAGCCGGAGGGAACGGCCCTGGAAGCGCAAAGACTTCTCTCTGCAGCTGATCCCCGGAAATATGAAATGAGGCAGACCGCCTCCATGCTGCGGGTCACGGAGCTGGCCGGAATCCTGTACGGTCTTTCGGATTCCCGGGAGTATCAATCCATGAAAAGGCAGCTTCTGGAACGGCCCGTGCTGAAGGAATACCACAAATCTCTCACGGCTGTGGAACATATGGCGGGCCTGCGGGAAACGGAGATCTCTCCGGGACTCCGAAGCTTCTGCTCCGACGTCCTGGAGCATCCCTTTTCCATGGATGCCTATCACGCCCGCAGACAAATCCCCGTCCAGGAAGCGGAAAAAATGCTCCCTGCGCCGGACAGAAAGCACAAGGAGCTGTGTGAACATTATTCCGACCCCAAAGTGCTGAAGTCGGCACTGCAGAAAGAAAAAAGAGAACCCACCAGATAGAGCCCGGAGAAAAAGCATTTGCCTCACTGCTTTTTCTCCGGGCTCTCATAATATTTTTTCAGCATATAGTCAATAAAATACTTCTTGCTTTCCTTTCTGTACTGCCTGGAAATATTGATCTCCTCTCCGCTTGCCATGCGGAATACGTCGCTTTTCATATCCTCCGCATAGTCCAGATTGATTATGTAACTCTGGTGGCACCTCAGAAACCTGGGGAAGGTATTCAGTACGGGATAATATTCCTTGAAGGTGGCCACAAAACGAACCTTTCTCCCGTCCACCATATGAAAGGTCAGATTATGCCCCATACTCTCCACATACAGGATGCTGGACGGAGGAACCGCTCTCCAGAGCCCGTCAATCCTGATCTTGATCTCCCGGAGGCTGTCTGTCTGATGCCGCCTGGCCTCGTCGCTGACAATCTTTAACAGCCTGTTATTTTCCACCGGCTTCAGCAGAAAATCTCTGGCTCCCACCTGATATCCGAACAGCCCCTGGGTCTCGTCCTTATCCAACAGATAACAGGAACAGCCCGAATCATTCAGGTACAGAAACTCTGCGGCCTCCTTTCCCATGGGTGTCTCCAGGTCGATCAGCGCCATATTCAGCGCCGCGCCTGCCAGAAGCTCCGTCGTCTGCTTCAGATTAAATACCCGCCTGCACCCAAAGGAAATATCCGAGTTACCTCCCAGATTCTCAAGCACCGTCACTACTATATCATAAAATTTTTCGTCATCCGTATAAACCGCTATCTTCATATTCAAAACGCCATCCGCCTTCCCAGGCATTTCCATGCCATGCATTTCCATGCCGGGCCTTCGTCTCTTTCGTCTCCCCTTTATCTTATAACAAAAGCCCCTCCTGAGAGGGGCTTCTGGGATACAATGCACTTTTTTGCTGATGGTTTTCTTCCGTTTCTACCCATTATACCCGAAAACCGGCTCCGTCCGCAAGCCAAATGGCAAAATATGCATTTTACAGGCAAATTCTGCTCCTATATATACGCTTTTCCACCCACGCAAATCTTCGCCCTATCCGCCGAAATAATAGGTAAAATAACTCTCCTTCAGCTTCGGATACACTCCCCTGGGCAGATGAATCATCTCACCGCTGCTGAAGCGTACTTCCCTGGCATTGATGCTTACCGCATGGGCAAGATTAATGGTATAAGCCACTCCAACCCGGGTAAACTCCTCATAACCGCTGACAAGGCTGTAAAACTCCGTCATGGTCATACGGATCCTCTGCCTGGTTCCGTCCCTGAAGTGCAGACACTGATAATTTCCCTGGGCCTCGCAAAATACAATGCTGTCTATGGACACACGGGAGAGCATTCCTCCCAGTCTCAGGATCAGATATTTCTGCCGCTCCCTCTCCACCTCCCCGAACACCTTATCCAGGGCGGCATAAAAGGGCTCCCTCTGCAGCGGCTTCACCAGATACATGGAGGCGCTGACCCCAAAGGCATTCAGCGCGTGCTCCCTGGAGAAGGAAACAAAGATAATCGCCCCCTTATAACCGCTTTCCCGCAGCTGCCGGGCCGTATCCATCCCATCCTGTCCCGGCATGTAAATATCCAGAATCAACAGATCCGGAAGATAGCTTCCCTCACTGATCCGGAAGTACAGTTCCCCGGCGGAGGTGAAGCGTTCTACCAGAAACAGCTCCCTTCGCTCCTCTCCTGCCGGACGGTACTCTTTCAGCAGCTTTTCCGCAATATCAAGTTCTTTTTCATCATCGTCGCAGACTGCGATCTGATACATAATGGCATCCAACTCCTCCTGCTTATCCTGCCATAATTATAACTGCCTTTTCAAATGGAAATCCATTTTGCACCAATTCGACATTTTTTGCAGCTAAGTTGCTGATTTTGCTTTCCCCCATCCCCCCGGCTTGCCACAAGGACTTCTTTCCATTACAATAGGAAGCAGGATCAAAAAATAAGAACAGGATGTGTATATTATATGTTGAAGTTGGCACTTTGCGACGACGATCATACGGAACGGGCCGAGATAGTGGAAATACTGCGGGAGTGGAGCGAGACACAATCCGACCGGGAAATTACGCTGCAGGCCTTTGACTCGCCCTACGCACTGCTGGACGCGGTCGCAAACGGAGAATCCTTCGATATCTTTCTGCTTGACATTATTCTGCCCTCCATGACGGGCATCACGCTGGGCGAACGGCTGCAGGCACTCTGCCCCGAACCCCTGCTGATCTACCTGACCACAAGCAGAGACTACTACGCCGACGCCTTCCGCCTCTACGCCTTTCAGTACATCTGCAAACCCCTGGAACGCAGCCGCCTCTTTGAGACGCTGGATAAGGCGGCTATCCGCTGCGAAAAGAACCGGCAGAATATTTTTTCCCTGAAAACAGCGGAGGGCATCATCCCCATACCTTCCCGGAAAATTGTCTATGTGGAATTGCTGGCCCATGTCTGCCACTTCTATCTGGCGGACGGTTCCTGCCTCCACAGTCAGTACCTCCGCGCGTCCTTTGACAGCTTTATAGAACCGCTTCTGCAGAACGAAAGCTTTGTAAAAATCCACCGTTCCTTCGCAGTCAATCTGCGCTTTGTGGGGAAACTGACCTCAGGCAGCCTGACCACCTCCACGGGTGTGGAGCTCCCGGTGGCAAGAGCCTGCTCCGAGCATGTAAAAAAAAGGTTCATGGAATATATCATCCCGCCCATGTAGAATCTTTCCAATTTTTTAAAAAATTGGCGTTTTTTGCATAATTTCCAGTAGGAAAAAAGCAATCTGTATGATATAATAGTCGCGATTAAATTTCAAAACAAAATTGCATGAATGGGGGACGCGGACATGAAGATTGCATACGGCAGCAGTAAAACAGGTGATGTGTCAGAGGCATTAAAACACATTACAGAGCCGGCGGCGCTGCTTTTTTCCGTTGCGAAGGAGGAAATGCTTGAGCAGACAGCACGGGAAATCACAAAGCGCTTTCCCGGTGTTGCATCCATAGGTGGAGTCGGCCAGGCATACATTGACAAACAGTTTTTTGACACAGGCCTTACCGTCATCGCCATGAAGGAAAACATTAAGGTGGTGGCCGACGTGCTTGAGCAGGCTTCTGTCATGCCGGTCAAATATATCAGACGACTTGAAAACGCAGTGAGGGCGGTAGGAGGCGAACGCGGAAAAACGGCGTGTTTTGATATTTGTTCCGCCGGCGCAGATGTCCGCGCCGTCACAACACTGTCCGATTATCTCTGCCGTCTGGGATATGACCTTGCAGGCGGTACAAGCAATTCGGCTGCGATTGCCTGCAACGGAAGAGTCTATAAAGATGCCTGTGCCTTTTTCATCTTTAAGAACCTGAACGGAAAAATAAAATCCTATAAGGAAAATATCTACATACATCCACACGAAAGTGCAAAGCAGTTCATGGTGACGGAAGCGGATCCCAGAGAGTACAGAATCCGCACTCTGGAGAACACCTCCGCAGAAAAGATCTATACTTCCGAGCTGGGCATCACCCGAGACAAGATCACAACACAGACCTTCAAGAATCCCTTTGGCCATGTCTGCGATTCCGACACCTATATCGTCTCCATCAAAGGGGTCGAGGCAGACGGCAGCATCACCACATTCCGCCCTGCAAACAGGATGGACTTTCTTACGATACTGAGCATGGGAAACTACCGGGAGGTGGTACAGGATACCATTTCAAGGATTCAGCATGACCTTGGCAAGGCCTCTGCAGTGCTGTCCGTCAACTGTCTGTTCCGGTACATTATGTTCAACGATGATCACTACTGGGAAAGTTACCTTGCGGAGATGAGCCGCAGCTTCTCACATGCAGGTATGGTTGGTGTCGGTGAACATTACAATACACAGTTTGTCAATCAGACAATGTGCTGTCTGGCATTTGAGTAGGAGGAAAAGACGTGTTCAGATTATTTGGAAACAGCGGAAACAAAGACACAGAGAAGAACGCCGTATCCGTCATGCCGGTGAAAAAACAGGCGGATTTTGACAAGCATCCTTTGGATTATGCATTGACCAGCGCATACCGGGTTGTGAACGAACTGGCGGAGGATGTTTTTTTGACGACCCAGAAAATGCGATACGCAACCGAGCGTCTCTCTGAGCTGAAAAATGATATGATCGGTCCCCAGGGCGAGGTGAATGCCCTGGAAGATGGTTTTCATGACATCACCGAGGCAGCGGATCACTTCAACGTTGTGGAGGCAGAGATTGACGAATCTGTCTCGGAGGCGCAGCGGCAGATGGAACAGCTGAAGCAGGATTCCAATTCTCTGCAGGAAAATTTTAAGAACATGTCCAAAACATTTGAGATGCTGCAAAATGCGTTGGATAAAATCAGAAACAGTCTGACAGGCATCAGCGCGGTTGCCGACCAGACAAACCTTCTGGCGCTGAACGCAAGCATTGAGGCGGCCAGAGCCGGGGAACAGGGCAGAGGCTTTGCGGTTGTAGCCGAGGAAGTAGGCAAGCTGGCAAAGATGAGCCGGGACATGGTTGAGGGTATTCATGCAAACATTCTGGAAGTAGAGTCCCAGAACAATGAACTGAACAAGTTTATTCAGGCTTCCGACGAAGCAATGCTCTGTAATATCAGAGGCATCGAACAGACCGGCAAATATTTTGACGACGTAAAGAAATCCGTTACGGGTACTGCCGAGGTTCGGGAGGCAATTGCCGGAGCGGTGGAACGAAACCGCGCCTATGTAAAAACCGTTCAGGATTCCCTTGCCGGAACCGCAGGTATCTACAGCGATATCATCGACAAAATGGATTTCGACGACAGCAAAAAGGGCGTGCTGATTGAGATCTTCCAGAATATCATCGAGCAGGCAATCGCCATGGTAAAGGAAACGCCCTGACACGGCTTTCCATGAAAAAACCACACCGCTTCAGAAAACGGCGTGGTTTTTTCATGCAGTTTCATACAGCTTACAGCAAAGAATAAAGCAGTCCTGCTGCCGCCCCGAGCAGCAGAGCAAGAAACACCGTCTGCAGTCTGCTTCTGCCCCTCTCGGACAAAAGCAGCGTCACACAGGAGGTAATCGCCGCCATTCCCATCCATCCCAGCACCAAAAGCACCGCGGCAAGCAAAATCGGCATGGAAAAGCCAATCCCGGAAAAATAAGGAATATTCCGCAGGTCTGTCAGGATACTTCCCATGGGATATACGGAGGAAATCCGGATTGCCCTGCACAGAGGAGCCACTGCCGCCAGGGCAATCCCCATCCCCAGGCAGATCAGTATTTTCCGTCCGGCAGTTCTGCGCAGCCCTGTTTGTACGCAGCACAGCAGCAGAATTGCCCCCGTCTCATACTCTACGCAAAAGACGCCGCTGACGGCCAGAATCATTCCAATGGACTGAATCAGCAGATTCCCGGCAGACGGATCGTCCCACACTCCGAAAAAGTAAAGCCAGCCCGTATCATAGACAAAGCTTCCCCCCTGCTCCTTACAATGCAGATATTGTTCCTGCACCCGCTGAAAGGAAGGATAAAAGTACAGCGTTATCCGTGCTTCCGACTCCATAGCATCCGCAGCTTCCCTGCTGATCTCCCCCTCCTCATAGTGCCGCTCAATCTCCTCAACCACACAAAGCGCCTCCTCAAACCGCTCCTGCTGTGCCAGAATCAACTGCTCCTTCTCCGCCGTCAATTCTCCCTCCAGCCCCAGCATAAGCTCTCTGTAATACTGCTCTCCCGCAGTGGGATGATAACTTTGGTCAAGGTTTCTCCAACCGATCAGCACCGCCGACAGCAGCCAGATGACCAGCCCCTGCTCCACGATCAGGATCTTATATGCCTCATATCGCAGCAGACCTGCATGAGGCCGGAAGGGAAGCACAAAGGGAAGCCGCAGCCTCCTGCCATCCAAACGGCGCATCCGGGCAAAGAGAAACAGACTGCCTATAACCCCTGCGCCCACAAGCACAGCCGTCATTCCCAACGCCAGATACAGCCTTGGCACCGGATATCCAAACAGATTAAGGTTTAAATAGCCGCCGTACAGCGCCTCCGTCCGCATCAGCCCCACCGGATTCAGAATCTTCAAAGGTGCAAGCACAGTGCCTCCTGGAATCAGCGCATACAGCACCGCGCCCGCTCCGGCCACGGATACTCCGAACAGCCAGGGAGCCAGGGTCAGCTCATACCGGATCCCACAGCAGGCAGCCAGGGCTCCCATCCCGAACAGCACAAACGCCTTGGTCAGGAGGGACAGGAACACATAACCTCCCACGCTGATCAAAAGAGGACTCTCCAGATAAGGAGCCAGGGACTGCAGCCTGCTCCCAAAATCAGGCAGCCCCGCCGCACCTCCATAAAAGACCAGACTCCCGCCGTAAAAGACAACCGTCATGGATACACAATGAAGAAAAAGTGCCGTCAGCTTCGCACTCATGCAGTGCAGAACACCCCTTCCGGTGCTGCGGGTGATATAAAAAAGCCTCTTTTCCTTCTCCTCCGCCGTCAGACTCCCCGCAAAAAACAGTATGGAAAGAACTAAAAAGAGATCTGTCCGCGGGCTTTCCATGGCGCGGACAAGGCCTGCGGAGGGCGTAAAGCAAATCCCCTCTTCATCCAGTCTTACATAATCCGCCGCGCTCCTGCGCAGATTCCGTCCGCTGAACCCATTCTCCTCTCCGCCTCCAAATATGGATATTCCGCCCAGCCGTTCCCCATTCTCCCGGACGCTCCGAATCCACTCCCCATACCCCCGCGTCCTCTCCAGTTCCCCATACACCTCTTCGATCAGCGTCTTCTCCTGCTCCGGTGAATCCGTAAACCGGATCCACTCCCCGGACTCATACAGCCCATAATATGCCTCAAAAACACCCGGATGATTTTTCAGTTCCTGTGCAGCCAGCATCTGCGTCTGCTCATTCTCGAACCGCTGCAGGATCAGAACACTTTCCACAAAGGATACCCCTTCCGCCGTCTGGTTCCATTCCGCCAGGCAGGCAGCTTTCTCCTCCTCGCTCATCCCGGCCAATTCCCTCTGCAGCGACCTGTACGCGGAGAGAGGCACAAGCCCCTCCCCGGACGGCAAAGTGTACCAGAGAAAGAAGCCATGTATGGCAAACAAAATACAGGCAGCCAGAAAAAAGCTTCGCTTCCTCCAGATTTTCTCCCATTCAAAGCAAATCAGCCGCAGCATGGCGCTCCTCCTCTCCAAAAATCCTCAGATAGACCTCTTCCAGATTCCCGCAGCCCTCCCGACTGCGGCACAGCCCCTCCACCGTGCCTCTGTCAAGAATGCTTCCGGAACGGATCAGCAGAATCTCCCCGGCAATGGGCGCAATATCAGATACCACATGTGTGGAAATCAGCACCACCCTGTTGCCGGAAAGCGCCCTGATCCGCTCCCGCACCCGCACCCGCTCCCCGGGGTCAAGTCCCGCCGTGGGCTCATCCAGCACCAGCAGCCTGGGATCTCCCAGCACGGCCTGGGCAATCAGAATGCGCTGCTTCATCCCTCCGGAATAGGTTCTCAGGGGACGATCCGCCGCATCCTCCAGATTCACCATGGCCAGCACCCGCTCAATCTCCCGGCCCACTTCCCTGCCGGGAATCCCCTTCAGCGCCGCCAGATAGGCGAGAAAACGCCGGCCCGTAAAGGTCTCATACAGCCCCTGCTGCTGGGGCGCATAGCCGATCAGGCTCCGAAAGCGCGCCCCAAGACTGCGGATATCTTCTCCGTCCCAGAGGACACGCCCCTTCTCCGGAACCAGATTTCCCGTGATAATATTCATCAGGGTAGACTTTCCCGCACCGTTGGGCCCCAGAAGACCATATATGCCGCAGGGCAGCTCCAGAGACACCTCCCGCAGGACTGTCCTTCCCCGATAGCTTTTTGTTATATTTTCCAATGTAAGCATGACCTGAGCCTCCGCCTTGTACTGTTTTCCGCACACCGGGCGTCTCCCAACCAGGCCCGATGCCGCCGGCACGTCCTCACTGTCCCGAACCGATCATTTCTATCCTGCGCCAGTTTGGCCTCCCCGCCATCAAATCCTCCAAAGATATCAGAGCATAGTGATACTGAATGAAATCATACATATCCCCGGCATCATAATCGTTGATCACAAGCACATCTTTTCCCGTCACAGCCTTAAACTCCAGGCTCTCGCCGGAAAGGCTGACCAGCGTACTGTGACTGATCTCCCCCGTATCCGTATTTACAAAATACCAGGTGTAATCCGCCAAACCAAAGTCCCTGCAGCAGAGCAGATTTCCAAAACCCTCCATAATCTGACTCTGGGGAAATCTGGCTATGGTTTTCTCCTCCCCGGTTTCAGGGACGATGCTTTTGATCTCCCCGGTTCCCGCATAGGACACATAAACCCTGTTCCCCAACACCTTCAGGGAATGTCTCTCTCTGTTGGGAATGCGGCAGACCTCTTTCCGCTTTCCGGTTTTTATATTCAGCAGCTCACAGACCTCCCATGAATTGTCAAACAGCTCCTTATGAATATCATCGTCCCACAGTTCTTCCGAAGTCACCTCCCGCCCAAAATCAATACTGCCCAACAGCAATTTATCCCCGTAGCAGCCGATGATCTTCCGGGAGACGGAGTCCCCGAAATCCAGCGAACAAACTTCCGCAAGCTTTCCATCCTTCAGATTCAGACGCATCAGCCTTTTCCCTGTGAAGTCGGAAAAGCCGGTATCCCCACCGGCGTCTGCAGCCAGCTTCTTTGTGATCACATAAATTCCACTGTCATCTCCAAATACCACTCCCTCCAGCTTCAGTCCGGCTTCAAAAGTGTATACCTTTCTGCGCTCCGTACCGTCAAGATTCGCCCGATACAATACGGCGGGCCTGCTCTCCGGTTCCACCGCCTCATTTGAACCGAAATACGAAACCGTCACTTCGTCACTGTTGTATCCTCCTCTCAGGATATAAAGTCCGCCTCCCCACACAAACAGTTGTGTGGAATATGCCAGAAACTCATCCCTTGGAAACACCGCCGGACAGTCCACAGAGTCATGACTGCATCCGGCCGTGCTGCACAGGAAGATTTCACGCGCCGAAGCATAATCCATATACATCAGCCGACTGCCCCATCCTCCGTCCCGAAGCTTTATCGCCTCCTCCGTCAGATAGTAATAGCCCTCCTCCGTGCTGCAGGCAGCGTTTGCGGTAAGATCGGTAAGTAACTGAATGCCGCCAGCCTGTACCGCCGCTGCAGACGCCTCTCCCGCAGATCCGGATTCTCTTTCCCTGCCTAGAGCTTCTGCCGTTCCGGTTCCGTCTCCCGCTCTGGTTCTGTCTGTCGCTGCGGCGCCATCTATTGTTCCGGTTCCGTCTCCTGCTCCGGCGCCATCTGTCGCTGCGGTTCCGTCTATTGTTCCGCCCCCTTCTCCCACACCCGAACCATCTCCTCCGATGCCGCTGCAGGCGCAGAGAGAAAGCGCAAGAGACGCAGCCGCAATTGCCCCCAGAATTTTACTCCCGGAAAGGCGAACTTTCCCAAAAGATAAAACATTGCATTTTTCTTTTTTCATAAAAAAAGACCTCCTTGTTTTTCTACAAAGAGATCTTACCTGACAAAAGTCAATTCCCGGTCAAAAATAAATTAAGGTTTCCGTTCCTCCCGCTCCACGGCAATCCGCACCGTCACCCGTGCGCCCTCCGGGGTATTTTCCAACGTCAGCCCTCCTCCGTGCTTTCCGCACAGCAGACGGCTGACGGCAAGCCCGATTCCCATATGTCCGTCCTCCCCCGGCGTCACAAAAAAGTTATCCTTCTTCCGCAGCACCTCCTCCGGAAAACCTTCCCCGTCGTCGCTGACTGTCACCATAAGAAAGCCCTCCGAAAGGGAAAAGTCAAACCATATTTCCCTTTTTGCATAGCGCAGGGCATTTCCCGCAACATTTTCCAGCACCCGGTGCAGCAGGCTCCCGTCCGCCGTGATTTCTTCCTCCGGAAGCTCCCCCGTAACTCTCACGGCAATTCCCCTTTGCTCTGCCAGCATACGGATATCCTCCGTCAGCTGTCCCGGCAGACAGGACGCCGGGAGCCGCTCCTTTTCCATTGCAGCCTCCTCCGACTGATTCAGCACTCCCACCGACTCCGTATACCGGGCAAGGCGCTTTGACGCCATCTCCAGATTCTCTGCAATGTGCAGTATTTTCTCTCTGCCCATCTCTCCGGCTGTCAGCCCGTTTTTCAGATACTCCGTATACCCTCCGATAATGGCGATGGGATTGCGCAGATCATGGGCCACCGATGCCTGCAGAAGCTTTCTCTCCTCCAGCATTCTCCACATGGCCTTATTGTTCTCATATAATGCCCGGCGCATGTTCTCAAAGGTGGAACACAGGGCCCCCAACTCATCCTTACATTCATACTCCAGGACAAAGTCCAGGTTCTGTCCCGCGATATTCCCTGCGGCCCCGGACAGCAGCAAAAGCGGAGCCCTCAGCTTCCGCCTGTAAAAATATACGCTGCACAGAAAAATACCCGCAAAGGCAAATGCCGCGGGCGCAGCCGCCATGACCACGCCGCAGAGCTGATAAACCGCCTTTCGCCTGGGCGAAAGCAAATCCACACTGTTCTCAATCCTCTGTACGGCATATCGGAACTCTTCGCCTTCCCGCTCAACGATAACTCCGTCCTCCATAATCAAGACCTGCGAAACCTGCATCTGTTCTCCATATTTTATGCGATATCCTTCCTGCGACAGGGTTCCGTCATCCCATTGCCTCTCTACTGTAAGCCAGACGGCGTCAGCCTCCGGCAGAAGATACTGCCGCAGGAGCACACACCCCCAGATCACAAGCCCGGACAAAAGTGCAACTGCCCCGGCCGTAAACAGTACTGTCAGCATAAAAAAACGCCTCAGCGGCAGATTATGCCATCTGTTCTTCAACGATTCCATTTGTACCCCACTCCCCAGACTGTCTCGATAAACTCCTGACCCGAAGCCTCCTGAAGCTTTGCCCGTATTTTCCTGATATGTTCCTTGATCACATCCGCGCTTCCGGCCCCGTCACATCCCCAGACCAGCTCATAAATCCGTTCTCTGTCAAACACCTGCCCCGCATTGGCCAGCAAAAACTCGATCAGGTCAAACTCTCTCCGGGAAAACAACAGCTCTCTGCCGCGGAAAAAGACCCTTCTCTCCGAGAGATTGACAATCAGCTCCCCGGAAGTCAGCACGGAAACACTCCTGCGGGAACGCTCGTCCCTGCGCAGATGGGCCGCAACCCTGGCCGACAGCTCCCGCAGGCTGAAGGGCTTCGTTATGTAGTCGTCCCCGCCGTACTCCAGTCCCATGATCCTGTCCTGCTCCGCGACCCTGGCGGTGACAAAGAGAATGGGGCAGGTCACATGGCTCCTGATGTTCCGGCAGAGCTCCAGCCCGTCCAGTCCCGGCATGTTGACATCCAGAATAATCAGATCCGGATTCCCGGGCAGCTGTTCTATGGCCGCCCAGGCACTGTTCGCCGTCATAGTCTCATAGCCCTCATCCCCCAGATGGTCGGAAAGAAGCTCTGTCATCATTGTTTCATCGTCTACAATCAATATCTTCCGCTTCATTGCCTGTGTTCCTCCTCTTCGTCGGACGGTATTTGACTACACTTTTCCGGCGCAGTTTGATATATCTTACTTTCCACCTGAGAGACCGCCTTTGCCGCAAATCCGAAGGATCCCTCCGTCAATACAATCGGGAATACTGCGTTTTCATATCTCAGAATCATCCAACATTTTACTATATCCCGCCCGAAAGTTCAAAACAAATTAATTTCCAGAAAGAAGAAGCCGGAAAAGAATAGAAAACGGTTTGCCCGAGTGATATAATTTCCATAATGCCTGTCACACCGCCGTCTCCCGGTTGTCTAATGAACTATAGGAGCTTCCTGTATAATTCAAATATAGGGAATTCCAAGAAGGGTGGTTGAGA
>CAJUJU010000055.1 GCA_910586835.1 uncultured Acetatifactor sp. | reverse complement strand
GCATAGGATGCAAAATCCTTGAGGAAAATGTGTCAACTAATCTTGACAAAATCATTATTTGCGCTGCAGAAAATCGGGAATCTTCAGCGTCTTCTCCTCCACGGAGCTTCTGATATCCACGGGCTTCTGAATCCCGGGAGCCGGTCTGGAACCGGGCTGCGCCGTCCCCGGCTGTGTCCCTGCTCCGGGCTGCATATTCAATCCCTTCATGGAATTGGGGGCAATGTGTGCGCCGGGCTGTCTGTAGGCAATTCCGGCCCCCAGCCTGGGCTGAACAGCCACACCGTCTCTGGGCACGTCCAGCCCCGTTGCGATAACAGTAATGGTGCAGCTGTCCGACTTTGTGGCATCATACATGGCGCCGAAGATAATATTGACCTCCTCGCCCGCCAGATTCTGAACATAGCCGGCCGCATCGCTTGCGTCAGCCAATGTAATATCACCGGATACATTGATGATGACATGGGACGCTCCGGTGATCGTGGTCTCCAGAAGAGGACTCTCCACGGCCATTTTCACGGCCTCAAGAGCTTTGTCATCTCCCTTGCCGTCACCGATGCCGATATGTGCGATACCCTTGTCCTTCATGACAGTCTGAACGTCCGCAAAGTCAAGGTTGATAACGGCAGGCACATTGATCAGGTCGGTAATTCCCTGAACGGCCTGCTGAAGTACCTCATCCGCTTTCTTTAGCGCCTCCGGCATGGTAGTACGCCTGTCCACAATTTCAAGAAGCTTATCGTTCGGAATCACGATCAGCGTGTCCACGTTTTCCTTAATGCGCTCAATTCCGTTGATGGCATTCACCATGCGCGCCTTGGCCTCAAAGCGGAAAGGCTTGGTCACCACGCCCACGGTCAGAATCCCCATCTCCTTGGCCAGCTTTGCAACTACGGGCGCAGCGCCGGTTCCCGTGCCGCCTCCCATTCCGCAGGTGACAAATACCATATCCGCCCCCTTGATGGCGGCAGCGATCTCCTCCGCGCTCTCCTCGGCGGCCTTCTCTCCCACCTCGGGCTTTGCTCCGGCTCCCAGACCCTTTGTCAGCTTTTCCCCGATCTGGAGAAGCTTGGGCGCCTTACAGAGCTGCAGCGCCTGTTTATCGGTATTGACACCAATAAAGTCCACTCCGTCAATCTGTTCGTCTACCATTCTATTAACAGCATTATTACCTGCACCGCCCACGCCGACCACAATGATCTTGGCTGCAGATTCAGCGTCATTTGTCTTAATCTCAAGCAAGGGTATATCCTCCTTTTACCATACTAAACTCCATATAGACTATCATATAATTATTTCTGGATTTTCGCAACAGTTTTCTAAAAAAGTTTCTTCCGCCTCAGTCCGGCTTGAATGTATATTTTACATCCACCCCCGGCATCTGAAGGGTGCCTGCCTTCCCCTCCAGTGTGGGAAGAAGCTCCGGCAGGAGCATCAGCTTGTCCTCCAGCGCGCCGGAATCGCTTCCCAGCGCCACTCTGACCTGTCCGAAATAGATCGTGACCTCTCCGGCGTCGTTGAAATGGATTTTCTCCGCCGCCAGTTCATACTTGCGCAGAAGCTTGGTCACGTTCAGAATACTGTTGAACACATTTTCATCCTTCACCGGCAGTTGTTCTCCCACCACCACATGATCGAACCGCAGCCCCGTGATCTGCGGCACCCCCGCCGTTCTGACGCCGGAATTCTCCACCACATAGCCGTCCTTATCAAAATACAGATAAGTATCCATGTGCTTGATGTACCCCGTCAGAATCTTTTCATAGACCACGATGCGGATGGTATCCGGCGCAAGAACCTTCACATCCATCACATCCACAAAGGGAATGTTTTCCACTCCCCTGTTCTTGTATTTGAAGGAGAGATACAGGGAATTATCCCCCAGCAGCCCGTCCATAACGATCTCCTTTATCTCTTCCTCCGAATAATGCACATTTCCCTCCACATACACGGTTTTCACCGTGTATGTGGCACTGATCCAGGCTCCCGCTCCCAGCACTGCCGCCGCCAGGACGGCCAGCCCCAGGAGAAGGAAACCTGCCTTTTTCTTCTTATACACTTGTGATCCTTGCTCCTAATTCTCTGAAATCACGGCAGATGTTCTCATATCCCCGGTATACAAAAGAGCATCCCGACACCGATGTCTCCCCCTGAGCCATCAGTCCTGCCGTCACCAGCGCCGCTCCTCCCCTCAGTTCCTTCGCGCACACCTCTGCTCCCGTCAGGAAGGGAACGCCCGTGACCCTCACCCGGCGGCTGTCTGTCTGCTCGATGCAGGCGCCCATCCGCCGAAGCCCCTCCACGACCCTGAACCGGTTTTCAAAAATGTTCTCCTCAATTTCCGTGACCCCGTTTCCCCTGGCTTCCACCGCCAGCGCCATGGACTGGAGATCCGTGGGAAAACCGGGATAAGGCGCAGTCCGGATCCGTTCCACCGCCCTTGGCCTGGAAGGCCCCTGTACATAAATCCCCTGCTCCGAGGTACAGAAATGGCCGCCCATGCGCTCCGCCACTTCCATCACCGCTGTAAGCTCCTCTCCCGGGGCCCTCTCCAGAAAGGCGCTTCCGCCCGTTCCCATACAGGCCAGCAGGTAGGTGCCCGCCACTATCCTGTCTGCCGGAATCGTAAAGTCCGTTCCGTAAAGCCGACTTTGTCCCCGTATCACAAGCCTGTCTGTGCCGGCACCCTCGATGCAGGCCCCGCAGCACTGCAGGTATCTGCACAGCGCGGTGATTTCCGGCTCCCTGGCCGCCCCCGAAAGAATCGTATCTCCTTCCGCCAGGACGCCTGCCAGAATCACGTTCTCCGTGGCTCCCACGCTGGGCGTGGGCAGGTCGATCTCCGCCCCGTGAAGCCTGTCTGCAATCGCGTGAAGCCTTCCCCTCTCCTCGCTGAACACAACACCCATCTGCCCAAGCGCAGTCAGATGCAGGTCGATGGGACGCTCACCGATGACACATCCCCCGGGATGCTCCATCACCACTTCTCTGCAGCGGCCAAGCATGGCCCCCAGCAGACAGAGGGAAGAACGCATACAGGTCGCCGCCTCAGAGCTCATCTCCCCGCACTTCACCCCGGAGGAATCCACCATAATGCCGCTTTCCTGCCAGCACACCGCGCAGCCCAGGCTCTGCAGCAGGCTGACCATGGCATAGACGTCCAAAATTCTGGGACAGTTTTTCAAAACGGAGCATTCCCCGGTCAGCAGGGATGCCGCCAGTATCGGAAGCGCCGCATTTTTAGAACCTTGAATACAAACATTACCCTGCAGGGCGACTCCGCCCCGAATGCAAATAGAATCCATAGTTCTCTGCCTTGAATAAGGTTACTATATCCTATGAGGCAGAGCTTTTCCATGTACCTTGTTTTTACAATTCCTTCAGCTGGATCCTCTTCGCCACACTGAGCACAAACCCGATCTCGATCAGCAAAAACATCACCGACGAGCCTCCGTAGCTGATAAAGGGAAGCGAGATTCCCGTGTTTGGTATGGTGTTTGTCACAACCGCGATGTTCAGGATAGCCTGAATGGCAATATGTCCCATCACCCCCACCACCAGCATGGCGCCGAAAAGATCCGTGGCATTGTTGGCAATGACCATCATTCTCCAGAGCAGCATGATAAACATCAAGATAATTGCCACGGCTCCGAAGAGCCCCAGCTCCTCACAGATGATGGAAAAGATCATGTCATTCTGCGCCTCCGGCAGAAAGCTCAGCTTCTGCATGCTCTTGCCAAGCCCCTTCCCAAAGATGCCGCCGCTGCCGATGGCGTACAGCGCCTGTAAGGTCTGAAAGCCCTTGCCCTGAGCCTGGCTCTCCGGATCCAGCCAGGCCACGATCCGTTCGCTTCTGAAGCCCCCTTCCCCGCCGGAGGACACGATGACAAACACAAGGAGCGCCACTGCGGCCACACCCCCCAGCCCCATGATGACAAACTTCTTATAGTCGGGACTGGCCACAAACACCATCAGCACCGATATGCCCAGGATAATAATGGCAGAGCTCAGGTTCTTCGTGATCAGATACACCTCCAGCACCACCGGCAGGGGAAGAAGCACCATGAAAATAAAACCTCTCATGGTCCGGACCCCTTTTCCCATCTTGCAGACCATCACCGCAAGGAACAGGATCATCCCTAGCTTTGCCACCTCCGCCGGCTGCAGGTTCAGGCCGATCACCGGAATCTTGATCCAGCGCCTTGCACCGTGGGATTCCACGCCCAGGGGCGTCAGCACCAGCGGCACCAGCGCCATGGACACGATATAGCCCAACAGGTAAAACCGTTCCCAGAAATGGTACGGGATATTGGCCACCAGAATCATCATCACCAGTCCGATGACAATGGCCACCAGCTGCTTTTTGAGATAATACGCCGCATCCTTGAACTCCTGAAACGCCTCGTAGGAGCTGGCGGAATAGATCATTACAAGCCCGAAGCCCAGCAGGAAAAGCACGATAAACAGAAGGCTGTAGTCAAAAAAGTATTCGGATTGTTCTTTTCTTTTTCGTTTTGACGTTCTATGTGTCGCCATACTGCTCCTTAACCTTCCAGACCTGTCACATATTCTTTAAAAAGCCTTCCCCTTACCTCATAATCAGGAAACATCCCCCAACTGGCACAGGCCGGCGAAAGCAGCACCGCATCCCCCTTCTCTGCCAGAGCAGTACACAGCTTCAGACATTCCTCAAAGGTATCTGCAAAACGGATCCTGTCAAATCCATGCCTTTTGGCGCACTCGGCAATTTTTTCCCTGGTCTGGCCGATGAGCACCAGCCATTTCACCTTGCCGTCAAAGCTTTCGATCCAATCGTCGTACTCGCTCTGCTTGTCGTAGCCTCCTCCGATCAGAACCGTGGGCCTGCTCATGGCCCGGATCCCCTGTATTGCCGCATCCGGGTTGGTTCCCTTGGAATCGTTGTAGTAATCCACCCCGGCCTTTGTGGCCACAAACTCAATGCGATGCTCCACCGCCCGGAATCCCTTCACCACGGAGAGGATCGTATCCATGGGAACCCCCATTTCCTCCGCTATGGCCATTGCCGCCATGACATTTTCCACATTGCACATACCCACAAGCCGCATATCTCTGTGGATATCCAGAAGCTCCTCCTCTCTCCCGGAAACACTCTTCACGATTTTGTCACCTTTCAGCCAGTAGCCCTCTTCCAGCTTTGACGCCGAGGAGAACCAGACTACCCGGGCCGGACACCGCTCCCCGAAGGATCTGGTATAACAGTTGTCATAGTTCAGCACACACACATCCGCCTTTGTCTGGTTCATGGCGATGGCTTCCTTAGCCCGCACATAAGCCTCCATGGTGTGATGACGGTTCAGATGATCCGGCGTAATATTCAAGATGGCCGATACCGCCGGATGAAAGTCCCGGATGGTCTCCAGCTGAAAAGAGCTGATCTCCCCCACCGTGGCCGTGTCCTCTCCTGTCTTCAGGCATTCGGAGGTGTATGGATCTCCAATATTTCCCACCACAAACACCTTATCCGCCCCCAGGTGAGCCCTCATGATCTCTCCCGTCAGCGTGGTGGTGGTAGTCTTTCCGTTGGTGCCGGTGATCGCCGCCACTCTGCCCTTCTCCTCCTGATACCCCAGCTCGATCTCCCCGATGATCTGCGCGCCCCGCTCCCTCAGCGCCGTCACCAGCGGGATATCCACCGGCACGCCGGGGCTTAAGACCACCGTCTGTGCCGTTTCATAAATCTCCTCCGCAAGCTCACCCGCCACGCAGACAGCCTTGCTGTCCCCGGGAAGCTTCGCTCTGATTTCCTCTGCCGTCAGCTTTTCATTGCTGTCGTACAGCACAACCTCCGCCCCCATCTGCTCCAGAAGAGCCGCGGAGCCCAGCCCGCTGATCCCGGAACCCACCACGAGACATTTCCTGCCCCGAAAATCTTTCTTCATCCACTCTACCTCCTGCGTCCGCCTCAGCAGACCTTTTATGACGACAGCAGCCCCACCAGACACATCAGGGCTGTTATGATCGTAAATACCGCCGCAATTCTGGTCTCGGACCAGCCGCACAGTTCAAAATGATGGTGCAGCGGAGCCATCTTGAACAGCCTTCTTCCCCCGCTGGCCTTAAAGTATGCCACCTGAAGGATGACGGATAGAACCTCCGCCAGATAAACCGCTCCCACCAGGGCAATGTACAGAGGCATTTGCAGCAGATAACCGCACGCCGCCACAAAGCCGCCCAGCGCCAGAGAACCCGTATCTCCCATAAACACTGCCGCCGGATACACGTTAAACAGCAGAAAGCCCAGAAGCGCTCCCGCCACCGCGCAGGTCACCGGCTCGATGCCGCTCCTTTCCCCGATGGCCACCGCCGTAAAAAACACCGTCACCATCAACGTGACACTGCCTGCCAGCCCGTCCAGACCATCCGTGAAATTGACGCCGTTCACCGTGCCCAGCACGATAAAAAAGAGAATGGGCAGATTCCACACGCCGAAGTCCAGGTAGCGATCCGGAAAGAACGGCACCCTCATTGCCAGACTCACATCCGTATAGTGAAGCAGATACCAGGCGAACAGAGCCGTCACCCCAATCTGCCCCGTCAGCTTCTGCAGGGGAGTCAGACCCATGGAACGCCTGCAGAGCACTTTTATGTAGTCATCCAGAAATCCGATCAGACCAAAGCCCACAGTGAGAAAAAGAATAGGCGCAGTACCTGGGTAATCCTTCAGGAAAATCAGCGTTGTCACTGATACCCCCAGCAGAATCAGAACCCCTCCCATGGTGGGTGTGCCGTTTTTTTTCAGATGTGCCGCGGGACCGTCCTCCCTCACCGTCTGACCAATCTTCAGCCTTTTCAGCCAGGGAATGACAACAGGCCCCAAAAGAGAACTGATGCCGAAGGAAATCAGCACAGCCAGAATACAGACTCTACTCATCACATTTTCCTTTCATTGATTATACCCCATTATTCCCAAATACGGAAGGATATTTTCAAAAAGCTGACGTACCACCGGCGCCGCCACCTGTCCCCCATAATAGACGCCCTGGGGATTATTGATGATGGCAAGGGCTATGACCTGGGGATCATCCGCCGGAGCAAAGCCGATAAAGGAAGAGATATATCTGCCGCTCCCTCTGGGAAGCGTCTGGCTGGTGGCCGTCTTTCCGCCGATGCGAAAACCGGCGATGCCGCCGTTTTTCCCGGATCCTTCCGACACCACCATCTCCAGGATCTCCCGCATGGTGGCGCTGGTCTCCTCGGACACGATGCCCGCCCTCACCGGATATTCAAAGGTCTCCAGCACGTTTCCCCCGGCATCCACGGTCTTCACGCCAAAGTGGGGAGTGATCCGGTTTCCGCCGTTCACAATGGAAGAAGCGGTGGTAATCAGCTGAATGGGCGTGATCTGAAAAGACTGTCCGAAGGAAACCGTGGCAAGCTCAACATTGCCCATGTTCTCCTTCTTGTGCATGATCGTCCCCGCCTCTCCCGGCAGATCGATCCCCGTTCTCTCCTTCAGTCCGAACTGCTCAAAATATGCATAATATTTGTCCAGTCCCAGGCGCAGCCCCACCGAAATCAGCGCGGGATTGCAGGAATTCATCATACAGTGGGTAAAATCCTGGGAGCCGTGGCCGGCAATCTTGTGGCAGCGGATCTTCCGGTCATCCACGATGATAAAACCAGGACAGCTGAAGCTGCTTTGCGTGGTGATCACTCCCTCCTCCAGTCCCGCCGCTGCAGTGATAATCTTGAAGGTTGAACCCGGCTCATAGGTATCGTTGATACAGCCGTTTCTCCACATGCCGTTGAGCAGATTCTGTTTTTCCTCCGCCGAGACCGTCTCGGGAGTGCCCTCCGGCAGCTCATAGGGATTGTTCAGGTCAAACTCCGGCACATTCACCATGGCATAGATCTCTCCGTTTTGGGGGTTCATGACCAGAATGGAAACGCTGTCCGCCTCCTTCGTAGCCATGGCCTGCCGGGCCAGCTGTGTGGCATAGGACTGAATGTTCATATCCATGCTGATATACAGGTCATGACCGCTCTCCGGCTCCAGCCTCCGCTCCCCAGCGGCCTCCACCTCCAGCCCTTTGGCATCCGTCACCGTCAGGATTTTTCCCTCCTTTCCCTGAAGATAATCCTCATAGATCACTTCCAGGCCGATGATTCCCTGATTGTCTCCTCCCGTGAAACCCAGCACCTTGCTGGCCAGGTCGCCGTAGGGGTAAAACCGCTTATAATCCTCATCCACTTTAACTCCGGCCAGGTCGTACTCCCGGATCCTGTCCCCCACTGCCTTCTCCACATTGCTCCTGATTCGCTCCATGGAAGAATATTTCTCCACACGCTTTCTCACAT
The DNA here is from genome assembly GCA_910586835.1 of uncultured Acetatifactor sp. Lineage (GTDB taxonomy): Bacteria > Bacillota > Clostridia > Lachnospirales > Lachnospiraceae > Acetatifactor. The sequence goes on along the minus strand of CAJUJU010000055.1, from coordinate 18,676 downwards.
ATTCCTCGGACAGATCCAGTTCCTCGCAGAGAACCCTTATGACCTCCTCCGGGTCCTCCAGCTGATTATGTATCACGGACACCGTGCAGACCGTCTTGTTGTCCGCAAGCACTTTTCCGTTGCAGTCCAGGATCCTCCCCCTGGCTGCCTTGATGCTCCGCTCTCTCTCGTGAAGCTCCGTGGCCATCCGCGAATAATGCTCCGCCTCCCACACGCACAGGTACACGAGTCTGCCGAACAGGAGAACCAGGATTCCCGCACAGACAAGAAAAATCGTCAGTATCTTCTTTCTGTGAAATATTTTATTGTTGTCCGTCAGCATAAAAAACCTCACAAAAAAGGTGTTGATATACTTTATTCCCTTTTTTATGAGGTTATGAATTTCTTTAGTTGATGTTTGGGTTAACCGGTCCCTCCACGCCCATTACCGCCTCATCTCCTTCCACCAGGAAGCCCTCCTGGGCATCGTATTTGTAACCGGTAGCCGGATCCACCCGATAACCGCTTTCCGGATCGATTGGAAAGCCCATCCACGCCGGCTGGTTCTCACCCGGCGCCACGGGAGTGTCTCCTCCCTCCGACGGCTGTCCGTCCCCGGGCTGTCTCCTGTACTCCGTGGTGATCTCCAGGTTCAGCGCCTCCAGCTCCCGGACCTCCTCCTCGCTTAACGGCTCCGTCATGAAGATATTCAGATAGGGAAGCAGCTCCGTGAGAATACTGCGCACAAGGCGGGTTGCCAGTCTGGCGTTGTCCTGCTTTGCAACGTTTGGCCGATCCACCACCACATAGATGGCAATCTGAGGATCGTCCGCCGGAGCATAACCCATAAAGGAGACCACATGCTCCGTCTCGGAACGCTTGTGGGTATTCTGGTCAATGGTCTCCGCCGTTCCCGTCTTGCCGCCGATCATATAGCCTGCGGGCCTGGCGGTCTTTCCCGTCCCGTACTCCACCACTGCCCTGCAATACTGCCTGATGTACTCGGAGGTATCCTCCGAAATGGTCTGTTTCAATACTCTCGGCTCAATATTCTGCACGGTTGCGCCGGCAGCGTTGGTGATCTTATTCACCATGTGCGGCTCATAATAATATCCGCCGTTGATCAGTGCACTGAACCCTGTGATCATCTGCACCATGGTCACGTTAAAGTTCTGGCCGAAGCTGTTGGTGGCCAGATCCGTCGGTCCCATTTTGTCCGCCGTGTAAATCAGAGACGCCGTCCTTGCCTCCCCGGCCAGATCGATGTTGGTCTTCAGGCCAAAATTGAAAATCTCCTGATACTCACAGAATTCCTCCGATCCCAGGATATTGGCAATCTTCATCATGGACACGTTACAGGACTTTGCCACGGCCTTCTCCAGTGACACCGTGCCGCACACGCCGTTGTGGCACTTGATCGTATAGCCTCCGATCTCCATCCGGCCGGTACACTCAAAGGTATTTCCGGGCGCGATAGCTCCCTTTTCCAGCGCCGCCGCGACAGTGAAGGGCTTCGCCGTGGAACCCGGCTCATAGGTTCCGGTGATGCAGTAATTCTTCCAGAGGTTGTTCAGATTCAGGGTCAGCTGGTCGTCATCCATGGCGTCCAGCGCCGCCTGGTCGATGACCTGACCGTTCTTTTTGATCTGATAGGTGCCGTTTTGATTCGGCACCTTCTCCACCATCATGGAGCCCAGAAGGCTCTGCGGATTTCGGACATCATTCAGATCATAATTCGGCATGCTGGCCATAGCCAGAATCTCACCGGAGTTCACCCACTGAATCACACAGCCCACGTTTTCCGCACCGTTTCCGGGATGTGCCTCATCCTTGTGCTCCTCCATGAATTTTTTCAGATACTTCTCCACCATAAGCTGAGCGTTGGTGTCGATGGTGCTGTGAATATTGTTGCCGTCCACGGCTGCCTTCACCGTCCGCTCCAGATCCAGATCGTCGTTGAGATAGCCGTATTCTCTTCCGTTGATTCCGTTCAGAATATCGTTATAATATTCCTCCAGCCCGTATAATCCCTGGCTGTCCGAGGTGGTAAAGCCGATGGCATCCGCCGCAAGGGAGCCGTAGGGATAGACCCTCTTGTACTCCTCCTCAAACCACACGCCCTTTATATTGGCATTGTCCTTCTGTGCCTCCAGAAAACCGCTGATCTGCTCATAGCTCAGCCGTCGGAGCGGCACATACCAGGATGAGGTTTTGTTGCTGGATACATACTCTCTGATGGCTCCCATATCCAGTTCAAAATTCTGTCCCAGGGCCTCCAGCGACGGCTCCAGATAGGGTGTCTTGCCGCCCAGTTTGGTGTTCATGACCTTCGCGTCAATCACCAGGTTATACACCTTTTCACTGGTGGCAAGCCTGGTTCCCTTGGCATCTACAATATCCCCTCGCCGATAAGGCAAGGTACTGGAATCATACTGCTGCTGAATCAGCACCTGCTTCTGATAAAGCGTACCGCTCTCAAAGGTGAGCATGATAATCCGCACAATCAATATGCTCAGCGCCAGCATCACAAAGATGAACAGCACCACCAGCTTCTTCTGCATCTTGATGGAAAATTTATTATTATTTTGTTTCTCCAATGCCCGCTCCTTCGTCAATTGCTTCCGGGAACCTGACGCATATAGTCGTTGTTCTTGTTGGAATAGGGCACGATCTGCCCCTCCTGCGCGTAAATCATCCCCAGTTCCCCGATGGCGATGCGCTTGATCTCCTCCAGATTTATGCTGTTGATAATCCTGTTATATTCCTCGTCGTTTTCGGATTTCAAGCTGTTCAGCTCGCTCTCCTTTGTGGATACCTGTCGGATACGGCTGGTCAGCTCCGCCTGAAGCTGTACATAGTTTACCAGAATAAACGCCACGGCACACATGGCCGCTGCCAGGAAAATCACATATCCGGCGCTCATACGGCGCGCCTTTTCCCTGTTTTTGCGGACTGCAGGCTGTACCTGTCTTACCGGCGCCTCCTCCGGCCGCCTCCTTACCTCCGATTTACGAACCGCATTCCCGTTTACATAGTTCTGACGGCTTCCTCTTCCCTCCGGTCGTGTCCTCTGCACGGACTTTCTCTCAGCATTGTTCTGACGGCTTCCCCTTCCCTCCGGCTGTGTCCTCTGCGCGGTTCTTCTCTCAGCATTGTTCTGACGGTTTCTTCTTCCCTCCGGCTGTACTTTTCTTACGGTATTCCCATAAACGTAGGACTGGCGGCTCCTCTGGCTCTCCGTCCCCGACTCCTTTTCATATGCAGGCCTTCTGTCATTCCTTCTGTCATAGCTCATTCCGTTTTCCTGCTTCCTGATCTTTTCAATCCATTCTTTTCTCAAATACTCTCAGCTTTGCACTCTTTGAACGATTATTCGCCGCAAGCTCCTCCCCGGAAGGCAGAATTGCCTTCCTCGTGACCACAGTTCCCCCGGATACCCTTCCGCACACACACACCGGAAAATCCGGCGGGCAGACACAGGGATTCTCAAAGCTTCTGAAAGCCGTTTTGACAATTCGATCCTCCAGGGAATGAAAGGTAATTACACACAATCTTCCCCCCGGGTTCAAAAGCGCCACAAGATCCTCCAGAGAATCCCTCAGTACCTCCAGCTCCCTGTTGCATTCAATGCGAATGGCCTGAAAGGTCTGCTTGGAAGGGTGGCCGTTCTGCCTCATCTTCGCAGGTATGGCCCCCTTGATGACATCGTTCAGTTCAAAGGTCGTCTCTATGGGTTTTTCCGCCCTCCTCATCACAATGTGCTTTGCAATATTCTTCGCGAACCGCTCTTCTCCGTAATCCCTGATGATACGATACAGCTCGCCCTCGGAACAGTTATTTATGATATCCCTTGCCGTTCTGGTCTGACGCCGATCCATCCGCATATCCAGCGGCGCGTCATAACGATAGGAAAAGCCCCTTTCCCTCGTGTCAAGCTGGTAGGAAGAAACCCCAAGGTCCAGCAGAATACCATCCACTCGCTCCACACCCTGTTCCCCCAGGGCAGCTCTCATATTACAGAAATTGTTCCTCAGGATCGTCACTCTGTCCCCAAAAGGCGCAAGCCTCTCCCCAGCCGCCGCTATGGCCGCCTCATCCTGGTCGATGCCGTAGAGATGGCCTGTGGTAAGCAGGCTGCAGACCAGAAAAGCATGTCCGCCGCCTCCCAGCGTTCCGTCCGCATAGATGCCGTCCGGTTTTACTTGCAGTTGTTCGATGGTCTCCGCAGGCAACACGGAATAATGTGTAAATTCCATAGACGGCTCCTGTTATGCTGTACTCCTCTTCGGTGTATCAGATGGTGAGTCCCAGGTTGATCATTCCTTCGGAAATCTTGTTGATATCAACCTGTTCACTGTTTTCGTTCCACTTTTCCAGACTCCAGATCTCGATGCGGCCTCCCATTCCGGCCAGCACCACGTCCCTGTCAAGATGCGCAAATTCCCTCAGATCCTGAGGAAGCAGAATGCGGCCCTGCTTGTCCACCGACACATACTGCGCACCCGAAAGAAAAAATCTGGCAAATTGTCTTGCCTCCGCATTGATCAAAGGCAGTGATGCCAGCTTTGCCTCAAAGACTTTCCAATCGTCGATCCCATACACAAATAAGCAGCCGTCCATCCCTCTGGAAACTACAAACTCGTCGCCCAGCACCTCTCGGTATCTGGAAGGAATGCTTAACCTGCCTTTCGGATCAATTGTATGATTGTATCTGCCCATGAACATTGCAATCACCACCAGTCAAAAATGGGTCTGCCACCGGATCCGGCATCAACGCGGGCTCTCTTCAGGCCCTCTATACCACTTTATGGGATTTGATGCCATTTCCATCCCACTTTTAAGTAGATTCTAAACTATTTCGGGGGTTTTTACAAGTAAAAACTTTTGGATAAAGCCAAACAGCAAAAGAGCCCGACAGAATTTCTGCAGGGCTCTTTGCGCCAAAAGTACAATATATAGTAGGAGGCTCACATCCCAAACGGCACATCTATACCATTCCTCAGATATGACCCCTCCGGATTTTTTTATTATTTTTCTTTCTCGGAACCCTTTTTCAGCCGGAGCCGAATCACAATATCCGCCCCCACGGCAAAGAGCAGCATGGCCAGTGCCAGCACCTGTGAAACGGGAACAGTCGTGCCCGGAATCAACAGTGTATCCGTTCGGATACCCTCGATAAAAAATCTTCCCAGGCCATAGCCCCCCAGATAAAGCAGGCACAGCTCGCCGTCAAACCGCTTGTGTTTCCGATAGACCAGCAGCAGGGCAAAAACCAGTAAATTCCATGCGCTCTCATACAGAAAGGTGGGATGCACATTGATATAGTTTGCCCCCTCCGGAATATGAGCGGAGATATTTTCCGTAATATCGCTTCTGTCCCGCACATCCGCAACGGGAATCTGCATGGAAAACAGGCCGTTGTAATAGTCACCGAAAACTTCCCTGTTCATGAAGTTGCCCCAGCGGCCGATGGCCTGTCCCAGGACAAGGCCGGCCATGGCGGTGTCCCCCATGAGCAGCGGATTCTTTTTCTTGATCCTGCACCACACAAACAGCGTGATAAACGCCGCGATGACAGCGCCGTATATCGCCATACCGCCGCTGCGCAGACGAAAGATACTGAGCAGATTGTCCTTGTAATCATCCCAGGAAAAGATCACATAATAAATCCTTGCCCCAATTACGGAAAAAATCACCGCCCAAATCGCAAAATCCCAATAGTCATCCTGATCCTGCCCCGTCTTTTTTGCGATCTGTACTGCCGTCAGCAGACCCGATACAACCCCGATGCCGATGATGAGACCGTAAAAGGCAATCTCAAAGCCGAACACGCTGAACGACCTGGGCACATTTTTCAGATAGATTCCCAAATTTGGGAATGCAATTTCACCAACATTCATAGACACCTCATTTCCGGGCCGCTTCGCGGCCGCTTGGTTTCCTTCCTCTTTCAACTCGAAAATCCTCCGGCTTCGCCGGAGACGCTGCTTTGCAGCTCTTAAATTTTCTTGAGGTGTGAAAAATCTGTTTTTCACACTACGCTCGGGTGAAACCAAATGGCCGCTTCGCGGCCGCTTGGTTTCCTTCCTCTTTCAACTCGAAAATCCTCCGGCTTCGCCGGAGACGCTGCTTTGCAGCTTCTTATTTTCTCGTTGTACGCTCGGGTGAAACCAAATGGCCGCTTCGCGGCCGCTTGGTTTCCTTCCTCGCTACACATTAAAGCGGAAGACTATAAACCGAAATTTCATCATGTCTATACAATTCCGTCCTTTCACATTATGTTGAATTTCTTCTACTTTACCAGTTCAATATATACCATAAAATCCAGATTGCGTCAAGGGGTTAGGGGTGACGGTAGGGGTTCAAAGCCTGTTTGGGAAACCTTGTTAATTACAGGCGGCGAACCCCTATATAATTATCTATTCTCTAATTAGAGTTAAGCGTACTAAAACAAAAAGGATATGGAAAAAGGAAATGGAGGGATTGTAAGCATGGAAAACATGGAACATACGCCTGTTGTAAAGGAAGTAACACAACGCCATATGGGAAAAGTACATGGAAACGTAAGGCGGAATGACGAAATGGTTATGAACTATCTGAAACTACTCGCAAACGGCATTGTAAAAAAACGCCTATCGCCTCATGAAGCCCATATAATAAGGGAACGCAAGAAACGTCTGGAAAACTGTAACCGATTCTGGTCTATGGAAACTTATGAAGCCAGCCATGTAAGAGTGTTACTGCGAACCTTTTTATGTAAGGATAAATTTTGCAGTAATTGTAATCAGGTGAAGAAAATGTTACTGCAAAACCGTTTCCTGCCCTATATGGAACAATATAAGGATTCTCTGTATCATATGGTGCTGACCGTTCCAGACTGTAACGGCGAGGAATTGAGAGGAACCATACAGCATATGGCTTACTGCTTTAAAACTTTGGTAACGTATCTAAACGGCAACAAAAAAGTGAAGGGAGTAGACCTGTCACAGTATGGCTTTCAAGGCTGTATCCGTTCCTTAGAAGTCACATACAGAGAAGATGTCTACCACCCTCACTTTCATGTAGCCGTTGTTTTTGGGAACAACGGGATTGGGGAGAAGCATATTGCCAATCAATTTTCTGGTATAGAAAGCCGCCTGTTTTCTGATTTTGAAACCATCATCCAGAGGATATGGTGGCTCTTAGTCAATCAAAAGCGGCTTACCTCTGATAATATCTTAGGTGAGGACAATTCTTTCCAGCGATATAGCTGTATCGTGGATAAATTTCAGCCAGAGGACTATAAGAAACTGTTTGGGTATATGACAAAAATGTACTCCGAGGATAACAGCCGTATGCGGTATGACAACTTCAAGACTTTGTATTCTGCCCTCTCCCATATCCGCCAGATACAAGGCTATGGCGTATTCTATAATGTAAAAGAACTGAATACAGAAGCCTATACCGAACAGGAGTACCAGACGTTGGAAAGCTATCTTGTCTGTGAGGAAAAGCCTGTCTGCTCCTATGAGCCGTTAAGCCGCCTATCTGGCGATGAAAGGTATATCGTGCTGAAAACAAAGCACCGAAAATAAAATTTATTTTAAACTTGAGGTTTTATTTTAAATGAAGTTTATGGGCGAAAATGGTTTTAAACTTATTTTAAAGTAGACTGGAAACACTGTTTTCGTTCAAACAGATGGATAGGAACTGAGTTTAAAATAATTTTACAGACAAGGGGGTTGTGTAATGGAACGATACATCACAGATACGATTTACACCCATACCGTTACGGAAAAGGCGGCAGAAATTGAGTTGAGGGAAAAACAGCTTTATACAAGGCTGTCTGCCCTTATCTCTGGTGAGGAATACCTACAGATTGAGGAAGAATTGAACCGTCTCTATAATGAGCTGGAAAAAGAGGGATTTTGTAAGGGATTCAGCGAGGGAATACGGTTTATGCTGAAATGCTTATAACGGTATCAGTCACAGGGTTAAAGACTTTAGGCGGTTTGTAAGCAGATTACGGAATAATACGATATTTGAACCACTGTAAGGAATCTGCCTTGTAAGCGATTGGGAAATGAGATTTTAGCCATATGGATTTTCTATCAGCCTTTGTAGGACGGAAATAGGATTTTTATAAGACTTGTAAGCAGCTAAGTTGCTTTTCCCCGATAGGGAACAGCCTTAAAATTGCGTTCTAAGGCTCATTCGGCGGTAGGTGGAGTTATTCTCAGTCAAGCGGTTAAAATGCGTTAGCGGTGATTTCTGGTCATTTAAAATGGGGAAGATTCTCTGTGAAAGGGTATCTTCCCCATCACTGTATCATTCAGGAATTTTCGTCCAGATAGCCAAACATGAGTTTTACCATATTGATTGCCAGGGCTTTTTGTTCCTCTGTCCTGCCGTTCATCAGTTGACGCCATAGCCGATATTGACCGTCACTGTCAGAAACGACGGAATCAGACAACAGATAATCTATGGTAACGCCCAGACGGTTAGCAACTGCTGCTAGATTTTCTAATGTTAAGCTGCGTTCCCCACGCTCAATCTGCCCGATATAGGCGGTTGAAAGGTTTACATCTTCTGCCAGTCTTTCCTGTGTCAGATTCAGCTTTAGCCGTTCCTCACGAATACGCTTTCCTAATGCCTGTTGCTCCATGCGTTTTCCCTCCAATGCAAATAGTATATGTAAATGATACTAATTGCTTATGTCTTAGATAATCCGCACGTTGCGTTATTTGTATATGCTGTCAGTTGCTTTTTGTTATGCTATATGCTAAGATGGTGCTTAGTAGGAGGCATGGCATTATGAAAGTGATACTGAGCAGAAAAGGCATGGACAGTACATCGGGAGGTATGGCAAGCCCTATTTTGCCAGATGGTACGCTGTTATCTCTCCCAATCCCAGATAACACGGTAGGAACGGCATACAAGGATTTATGTTACAAAGGGCAGAGTTTAGAGGAAATCATCAGTCAGCTATGCCCTAAATTTGATTTTGGCAAAAGCCAGACCTGTCATCTTGACCCCGACATATATGAGGATATAGAGGGCAGAACGGCAACAGATGAATGGAAACCAGCATTCGGACAACATGGCGTATCTGCCGTACATCTGGATAAATTGGGCGTAGGCGTGGGCGATATATTTTTATTCTACGGAATGTTTCAAAAAACAATGGTTCAACCTAATAAAACACTGTGTTTTGACCGTAACGCTCCTATTGTCCATATCATCTACGGCTATATGAAAGTTGGAGAAGTATTGAGGGAGAAACAGGAAATAAAAAGCCGCTATTTCTGGCACCCTCACAGTATAAATTGTAACCGTCCGAATAACCGCTTATATTTGCCCGATACATACAGCACATTCCAGTATGACGATTCACTGATACTTACAAAGAGAGGGCAGGACAATCGGCGGCTATGGGCTTTGCCTGCGTTCTTTGGTGAGGACGGTATATCCATTTCATGGCAAGGCGATAACCGCCCTATACTAAAGGACGGTTATGCAGAATTAAATTCTGCTTGCAGAGGACAGGAATTTGTTGTAACCGCTTCTACTCCCAAACAAGAACGGAATTTATGTGACTGGGTGGACAGATTGATACAGAACCGTTAGACATGAACACTATGTACGGATTCATTCTAAAAAGCATTTATTGACAAAGAAATGAGGGATAATGACATGGAGAGATTCGTTGAACCAAAAGAAAGATTGCCTTTCACCCAGAAATCGGCTAAAGAATTAGCCCTTGAAATGAATAAGGCTCTGGAATATGTAACGGAAATGACCGAGGAAGAATTGCTTGAAGATGATGCCGAGGGTGGGTATTTTGACGATTTAGCGTATTATGAGGAAGATGATTAAATCGGGGGATAGCTATGGAAATAACGATTGAACAGGTAAAAGAATTTGCGTGGCAACAGTTGGACGCTATGTGGCATGACAATTCTGGAACGGCTACGATTAGCATGGTGAGATTTGATTACAAAGGTTATTGTATCGTCAATCCGTGGATGGACGAAAAGACGGAGAAAGCCGTAGACCCTTATCGGTATTATGGGAAACAGAGAACGGAGCGGTTTGTCAAAGAAGTTATTAGAACCATTCAGCATAACAGGGAAATTGCAAAACAACACAGGAGATAAGAGAATGAAACATAGATTTATTGCTGTAGCCTTATTTATTACAACGCTTCTCTCAGGTTGTGGGAATACTCAGACAACAGAGGTAACGACACCCATAGAGGAAAATGTTTCCAGTTCTATAAATAAGGTAGACCCAGACACAGCTATATCTTTAGCTGTATCCTATTATGAAACCGTTTACGGCGGTAAGGGTATAGAATTTACTTATTTGGAGCCAACCGTGGAAAAGCTATCTAAAAACGAGTATCGTATCAGTTTTTATGTGGACGCATATTGTGCCTTGCCTGCTTCACCTAAGAATAATGAGACAAGATATGTAGAGTGTGTCGCTACTACAGAAAACATTATGTTGGGTTGGACTTATGAATCAAGTATGTATTTATTTGAGGATTTAACAGGCAGACCTGTAATTTATAAAACTCAAATCAATTGGGACGGTACTTATATCAGTGATGTTGAAACACAGGAAGAACAACCAAAACCTACACAAGAGCCAGAATTGCCTAATGAAACAGCTATAGAGGAACAGGCTGATGATTTCTATAGGGACGGTGAATATACCACCTATGGCAGATACCAATGTTTTGAAACAGACACATTTGTAAATGTAGAAACGCAGAATGGTTCACTGGTACTGTACTTTGAGCCAGAAGCAGAAACCTTTGTCCTTGACAGAAACGGAGCAGACACAGGCTGGGAGTTTATCAACTGGGAATTTGAGGACAGAGTATATACATCTGCCATTATTCAAGATAATGAACTAATCATCACTTCTACAGAATCTTGGAGATATGACGGCACTTACATTCAACTGCCCGATATAGGTACTGACGGAGAGGGGGAATGAAAATGGCTATTCATCTGGAATCGGTCAATCATTTTAATTATATGGACGGAAACGGACGGATTTTCTGTAAGCGACAGGATAAAGTGCGGAAAGTAGCTCCAGAATATAAAGGTTGTAATGACTGCCCTTATCTTTTCGGCTCTTTACAGGGAATGGGCGTAGAATGTATGTGGGAGGATATAGTACCGCCCCCTGCTCCCTGTGGATATTATGTACATGACCCCAAAGAAGAGTTTGCACGGGTATCCAGTTTGATTGACGAGGGGATTTTGAAAAAGAGATAATATAATAGCCCTAGAAACTGTAATGGCTTCTAGGGCTATGCTTTATTTACAGAATTTCTGATTTGGCAATATCAAAATTTACAAGAGCATTGGAAACACGAATATACCGCTTGTCAAAGTCTTCAATCATGTAGAACTCCTTTGATGAATCATTCATATAAGGTTTCAGCACTCCCAACTGGAACAATTCTGAATAATATGCAAGCTCACTTGGTGGGAATAAGAAAGTTCCAACAGGAGGAAGAGATTCTACGGGAGGTTTAAAAATCTGCATGTAAAAATATTCACAGTCCAGTAAATAATCCGTATCCTCTACATAACCAATTCTAACGCCGTCACATTTTCTTCTGATTTCACAGAACAAGCTTACATTCTGTTCAGGGCTTGAAAGCAGAGATAGATATTTACATTTTTTGAGTGTAGACCTGACTGCACCCAGAAATTGTTGCGCCTTCTGCCCCTGAGCCGCTTGTTTCTTTAAGATATCCGATATACATTTAGCTTCCAGCAATAAGTTGCCCCCTTCACGGTATCCTTCAAAAATCACTTCCGCACCCGTGTTTACATCCATACATGAGCCGCTAAACTTAATCTTATTTTCAACCTTTTCTTGACACATAAATTGCCCTCCTTTTGATTTTTCGTTTGTCTTGATTCAGCCACTCAAAAAACTTGTCTTTTGGCACAACCATACGTTTGTTGAGATAAATCGTAGGGAAATCACTGGAATTCATAAGTTCATATGTTTTCCCTTTAGAAATCCCCAAAACCGACTGAACGTGCTTTGCCTGCATAATGATTGGTAAATCTTCTTCGGAACAGTAGTTCATCACATCGTTCTCCTCTCTTTATTATTTCCTATTCTTGTCTGAATCGTGTTTCTGTTGACAGTATAACACATGAGCCGCTACCTGTCAATGGACTTTTTATTTTTTCTTAATCAGGAAATAATCTTTAGACTATTTACTTTTTGAATAAAAAGGAGTATAATAGCAATATCATCGGAAAGGAGATACAAATAACATGGGAAAAACTTCTAAAGAAGATTTAGCAAGCATAGTAGGACAACGGTTAAAAGAACTCCGCAAGGCAAAAACAGATTTAGGGCAAAAAGATGTTGCTGACGAAATCGGTATTACCAAACAGGCTTTAAGCAGTTACGAAAGCGGCAGGCATCTTCCCGACCAGACTATCCTCATTGACCTTGCAAAATATTACGGATGCACCGCTGATTACCTTTACGGACTGACAGAAAAAATGAATCCATCATCTACGGACTATTCCAAGCGAGATAGCGTAAATCGCTTACTTCATTCTTTGGATATGGTTGCAGAAGATGAAGGAGACTTTTTAGCTGATTCCATAGCAAATACCATAAATTCATTGTCTCTTAACAACGGAAATCCCCAACGGCGAAATCTTATTGAGTGCATGGGACAGTTGTTCTATTCATTTGCAGAATATATTGAAATGTCAACGTCATATGGAAAGTATTTATCTGAAAAAGTGAGCACAAATGGTTTAACCGCAGATGATATAGCTGTGAAACTGGCGCACATCAGCGGCTTTGATGATATATACAGTATAATAGATGACATTAGACGGGCTGGTATTTCATCTGTTCTTACCTTTTCTGTAAATGCTAAAAAAGCCTTGCGTATCAGGGCAGGACAACGTACAGGCTCTAAAAAATCATTAAAGATGACAGAATTTGAGGAACAGTTTAAAGAAATGCTTGATAAGGAGGATTGATTCATATGGCAAAACGGGGACAAAATGAAGGCTCTATCCGCAAACGCAAAGATGGCACATGGGAAGCCCGTGTAACGATTGGCATTTCAGCGGACGGAAAGCAACAGCGTAAATCCCTGTATGGAAAGACCCGACAGGAAGTATCCGCCAAAATGACCGACTTGCTGAATAATCTGCAAAAAGGCATTATCACCAATCCTACAGAAATGACCCTTGCCGAATGGCTTGACTATTATATGTCCGAATACAAAAAGCGGTATGTAAAGCCTACTACCTATATCAATTATACGGTAAAGGTAAAAAACCACATCAAACCAGCTATCGGTCACTATAAGCTAAAGGCACTCCGACAGGACATCATTCAGAAATTTGTCAACAGCCTGTCCGATAAGGGGTTAGCGCCATCTACGGTAATAGATGTTTACAAGCTGTTAAGCAACGCCTTAGAAACGGCGGTAGATGACGGCTTGATTGTCCGTAACACCGCTAACAGGGTAAAACTTCCCAAAACAACAAAGCCGCAAATCAATGTTTTAACACAGGAACAGCAAAACGCATTTGTGGAACAGGCGAAAGTGACCTATATGGGAGTTGTCTATATTTTCGACCTCTGCACAGGTATGCGGCTTGGGGAATTATTAGGGCTGAAATGGCAGGACATAGACTTTGAGCAGAACCAGTTGCACATCAGGAGAATCCTCCGCAAGGTGAAAGACCCTGACAATGCAGACGAACATTGGCACTTAGAATTTGGCACACCGAAAACCCTGTCCAGTGAGCGAACAATCCCTCTCAATGATACGGCTATCAAAGTACTTGCTGATGTCTGGGAGCAACAGGAGAAAAATAAGGAAAAAGCCAGTAGCGCATACGAGGACAATGACCTTGTTTTCTGTACCCAGTTAGGCAGACCTCTTGACCCGAACAATATACGGCGCACCTGTTATTCTATCTGTGAGAAAATCGGTGTCAGTGACATCCACCCTCATTGCCTGCGTCATACTTTCACGACCAGAGGGGCAGAAAATAATGTGGACGTGCGTGTTATGCAGAAATTCTTAGGTCATGCGACCATAAAGGAAACAGCCGATACCTATACGCACGTATTGGACGATTTGAAACAGGATGAAATCCGAAAACTGGATAGCGCAGTAAACTATTGAGCAAAAATATCGGGTAGGGGTAAGGTAGGGGTTAAACGCCAAAAGGAGCTACCGCCCGCAAGCGGTAACTCCCAGAGTTTACAACATTTTCCCGACAGGAAATTGTATCAGACGTTAAATCGGAACAGGATTACGTCGCCGTCTTTTACGACGTAGTCTTTGCCTTCAATGCCCACCAGCCCTTTTTCCCGGGCGGCGGCCAGAGAGCCCTGCTCCAACAGATCCTTATAGTTTACTACCTCGGCCTTGATAAACCCTCTCTCGAAGTCAGAATGGATCTTTCCCGCCGCCTGAGGCGCCTTCGTACCGATCCGGATGGTCCACGCCCTGGTCTCGTCCTCTCCTGCCGTCAGAAAACTCATCAGCCCGAGTATGTGATAGCTTGCCCTGATCAGTTTCTCCAGGCCGGACTCGGATAATCCAAGATCCTCCAGAAACATTGCTTTTTCTTCCTCGTCCAGCTCCGAAATCTCCTGCTCGATCTGGGCACAGATGACAAACACTTCGCTGTGCTCGCCCTCCGCAAGCTTTCTCACCCGGGAAACCCTGTCGTTGGAAACGCCGTCGTCGGCCAGATCCCCCTCGGACACATTGGCCGCATAAATCACCGGCTTATACGTCAAGAGATTATATTCCTTCAAAAGCGCCAGCTCGTCCTCATCCGTCACCTCCAGTGTCTTTGCCGGACTGCCGCCCTCCAGATGCTCCTTGATGCGCTCCAGAAGCGCCAGCTCCTTTGCGCAGGTTTTATCCATTCTTGCCGCCTTGGCCACCTTTGACAATCTTCTTTCCAGCACCTCCAGGTCGGAAAAAATCAATTCCAGGTTTATGGTCTCGATATCCCTCAGCGGATCCACGCTTCCGTCCACATGAATCACATTGTCATCCTCAAAACATCTCACCACATGGACGATGGCATCCACCTCTCTGATGTTGCCAAGAAACTGATTGCCCAGGCCCTCGCCTTTGGACGCACCTTTCACAAGACCGGCAATATCCACAAACTCGATCACCGCCGGAGTAACCTTTTTCGAGTGGTACATATCACCCAGAAGCTTCAGCCTTTCATCCGGCACCGCAACAACCCCAACATTCGGGTCGATGGTACAAAAAGGATAATTTGCCGACT
Source organism: uncultured Acetatifactor sp. (assembly GCA_910586835.1). Taxonomy (GTDB): domain Bacteria; phylum Bacillota; class Clostridia; order Lachnospirales; family Lachnospiraceae; genus Acetatifactor. The sequence goes on along the minus strand of CAJUJU010000055.1, from coordinate 3,386 downwards.
CCGCCCCCGCCTTTGTCAACGAATTAAACAATGTGCTCTTTCCCACGTTCGGTAAACCTACGATTCCCAGTTGCATTTTCTATGTTCTCCTCCTGTATCTCCCGTTGTCGAGATATTTTCTTGTTTCGTTTTTTGATTTTATTCCCTCTTAGCCTGCTTTTTTCTTATCCTTCGATCGAGATCAGCTTCCTCATTATATCAAATTCACCGGCATTTTCAAGTTGTTTGTCGCAGCTTTATACACTTCTCCAGGATTCATACAGCTGTGCAATCACCTGCTCAACAGGCGCTTTTCTGATCTCCACATCCCGGATCCCGTCAGTTCGGGAAAGCCTTTCCAGCAGTACCGAAACAGATATCTGTGACAGATCCGCCTCAAATTCAAAAACACCATGCTCCTCACCAAGCAGCCTGCAGCCTTCCAGCCGGGGCCTCCCGCCGTCTGTAGTCACCCGGAAAACAGTCAGATTCCCCGTAAGGTTCCGCAGGCCGTCAAAATCACCGTCGTAGGCCAGCTTCCCCTGAGAAATCATCAGAATTCTTCGGGCCATCTCCTCCAGATCATCCATGTCATGGCTTGTCACCAAAATGGTCACACCGGATTCCAGGTTTATTTTTTTGAGAAAATCTATCATCTGACGCTTCGCCACCACATCCAGTCCAAGAGTAGGCTCGTCAAGCAGAATCAACTCCGGCGAATGCAGAAGCATCATTGCCAGATCTGCCCGCATTCTCTGCCCCAGAGACAATTCCCTGGCGAAAGTATTGATGATCCCGCCGATATCCAACAATTCAATCATTCTCTCAAGATTCCGCCTGTACACAGAATCCGGAATATCCCACACTACCTTTTTCCACTCAAAGCTCTGGATCACCGGATGATCCCACCAGAGCTCTGTCCGGTTGCCGAACAAAACACCGACTCTTTTCATGAGCGGAATCCGATCCTTCTCCGGCGACATTCCCAGCACGGAAATCGTTCCGCCCGTAGGCTGAAGCATACCGGATAACAGCTTCATGGTCGTACTTTTTCCGGCTCCGTTGGGGCCGGCGTACGCTACAAATTCCCCCTTCTCAATCTGAAAGGAAACGTCATCAAGGGCGTTCACCACTTTCTTCTCCTGTTTCAGAAGCCCCCGAATCCCCTCTTTTCTCTGCCATTGTACAAATGCCTTGCTGACAGAATCCACTTTTACCGCAATCTGCTCAGGAACGGTGTCCGCCTGAGACATACCTGTTGATTCCCTTTTTAACATAGTATCGAAATCCTTTCTTAAAAAAATGAGCGGCTGTAAACGCTGTAAGCGCCGCGAACAAAACAGAATAAAAACACTCAAATCCAGCCGTTTTTCCAAACAGCACAACCGTTGGAAACCACGCTGTCAGACCGGCAGGAAAAATGGTCAGCAGCGGATATCTGACATATACCGGCATACCGGACAACGGAAATGTCATGGTACGTTCCACACTGTAAATCACTGTGCTGGAGATCTCCTCACACTGTACCGGCGCATAAAACGCAAGGCTGGAAAACAGATACGAGAGAGCCACTACAATCACCATGCTGACCGCCAGCTGAAGAATCAGCGCCCCCGGCCACCACCACGGCAGCACCACATCCATATTGCTTAACGCCACAAAAAGCAGGGCAATTCCCGACAGGAAGGTGCCGGAACCCGTAAAGGGAAAAATCCCCACGGTGAGCTGTACCGTATAGGGAAGCGGCATGATAAACATGTGCTCCCACTGTCCCCTTCCTATGATCCTGCTTGGGAACAGTGCGTTACATCCCCCCATCATATTCAGAAAGCCCATCACAATATTTCCGTATGCCAGCATAAACAGGACTTCAAACCGGCCCATGCCGCCTATCCCGCCAAATTTCCACGCCAGAAGAAAAACGCCGGAAATGGACGACACATTGGAAACCAGATCGGCAAGCATCACAATAGCCATAAACTTCCTGTCGCGCATCAGGGATGCCAGATCCATTTTCGCATAGATTCCAAGAAGCTTAAAATACCTTTTTACAGACATCCTATCCACCAAAGCTCACCATCCTCTCTCTTGATTTTTGAAACCATACCACCGCCACAGCCCATATTACAACATTCCAGAAAAGCTGTACCGGTATGACTGTCATTGCCCGGGCACTCCCCACATACAGGGTCAGAAAGGCCCCGCCCAGACTGCCGAAGGGCTGATATTGAATCCATTTATCCATGCCGAAGGGCAAGATCCTGAAGGGTATCACCGTACCCGAAAAAAAGGATACCACGGCGCTCCTGATCACATAGGTAAGCCAGGAGACATTTCGCAGCCTGACCGTAACACAATAAAAAAGAAATTCAAACGCAAATCCCAAGGAAACACTCAAAACCAGCGATGGAATCACCCACAGGGTTGCCGGCAGAATCCTGATTCCAAAGACCGGGGCAAGCAAAAACATGGGCAGCGAAAACAAAACCAGCATCGGCGACCATTCCCCCACCGTCCTGGAAATCACCTGCCCGAACACATTCATGGGACGCAAAAACAGTTCCATGCTTTTGGTATCAAAATCCCATGCCGACAGACAGGTATTTACAATCATCATATCCGCCGCCAGCGTATTGACATAGGTATAGCTCAAAAGCTGTGAAACCGACATCTCCTCCTGGTATCCGCCCGCTGTCAAAGACTTCCAGATAAACATAAGCGGCACCAGATATACAATCCTCATAATCACGTCCGGGAACAAATACCATATACCGCCGTTTGTCTTTCCGCGCAGGGATATCCGGACGGTTATCCAATATTTAGTAAACATTCTCATCATTTTTTCCTTTCTTCGGTTCTGACTCTGCTTATTCGCGCACAACAAAAAGCCCTGTGCAGACCGTTTTGTCTGCACAGTGCTTTGCTTTCAGCCACATGGCTGCAAATACCTGTATCACAGGGGCTTCTTTTCAATAGAGGATCATGACTCCGCCATATTTATGACCGACCCTTTACCCGGTGAGCAGTATACAAAACAATCTGATTCCCAAAAATGGGCATAGTTATCCCCTGAATATACTGCTTTGTAACTGTACGCGCGTATGACATCACTGCCGTCAAACAGCTTTTTAACCATAAGGACTTCATATTGCTTCATACTTCTCACCACCTTTCCAAATGAATAAACTAATGATACTACAATGTCTCTGCAATTGCAAGCCATTTGCAAAATCGAGCATCTTTGAAAAATGCTTTAAGAACGATACTTCCTTGCGTTCCTGAGTTCCTCATAGAGCAGGCGGTAATTTTCGTACCGCACCCTGCTGACCTGCCCCTGCGTCACCGCGTCCCGGATGCCGCAGACCGGTTCTTCCATATGGGCACATCCGGCATATTTACAGTATTTT
>CAJUJU010000054.1:22649-28172 GCA_910586835.1 uncultured Acetatifactor sp. | reverse complement strand
TCTGAATAATTCTCTTGGAATTTTCAGGGTTGCATTACTGTTTATTTGTCAAAGAACAATTTGTTGACGTTTTATCGAACTCAACGACAGCTTATTTACAATAGCATATCTTTATTCATCTGTCAACAACTTTTTTGAAGTTTTTTACTTCTTTTTTTGTTGCCCTGTGTTCCTCAGCAACGAAATTGAGTATATCACTCCCATATCCACTTGTCAACACTAAATTTGGATTTTTTTGTAATTTTTTGCACAATTAGTCAAAACAGCCTGAAATGCTGATTTTTCAGTCATTCCAGGCTGTTTACCGCTTTATTGCATTAAACATTTCACTGTATATTGCATCAAAAAAGTCGAATTGTGCAGACATTTGAATCACTTTTCAATTTCAGACTGACAGTTGAAATTTCTGTACCATCCTCCACTTCGATCAGCAGCACCGCCGATGCGCTTCCCTCCGCAGGAATCACGCCCTGAAAGGTTGCCAGATCATCCAGCAGCCAGGTTGTCATCGCCCGCCTGCTGACCGTTTCGTTTACAACAACCTGAAAAGCAGCCTCTTTCGAGAGTATATTTACCTCCTGCTCCTGCCCGGAACCGTTGTACAGGGAGAAGCGAAGCACCAGCAGCTTCTTCCCCTCTACTGCCGGCACGGAAAAAAAGCTGTCCTCCTGATTGGCCGGATAGGCATCGCAGAGCTCATACTCCTGATAATCCATCCGGATACCTTCGGGCAATCCCAACACTTCCTCCGCCGAAAGGGAATCGCCTGCCACCGGGGTATCCTCCGTGGGTCTCATACCCTCAGACTGATCCGGTTCTCCCGACTGCCCGGGTTCATCCGACGGCACGGAGGGCTCCGGCTGTACCGGATCCGGCGTCGGTTCCGGCGGAAGCTCCACCAGACGACTTCTGTTGCCTGCATCATATTTCATCCAAGTAATGGCTGCATATTCTCCGATCTGCTGGAGCTGATCCCCCGTCATTTCAGGTATCTGATTGTTTCCGCAGCCGGACAGCGCAAGGCAAAGCACCGTCGCCGTCAAAACTCCCGTAACACGCTTTCTCATTTTTATACCCCCACGCGCTTCAAGAGGAGTACTCACACACCCTCCTGCGCATTCAAGTCTATCTGTCCCTCTGGCTATTTTACAATACAATCCGTTCGGATACAAGCCCCAAGTCTCAAAAAGCATATGCCGCATATTTTTCCGCATCATTTTTGTGGCAGCTGACCTTCAGGCGGACTCCCTCTTCCAGATACTCCTGCTCTAAAACCGTAGCGTTTTCCATAAAATACGACATAACGGCGCCTTTGTCATAGGGGAAGAGAAATTCTGTTTCCAACCTGTCCGCATAGACAGCCTCCTGAATCATCTCCACCAGCTCCTGCAGCCCCACACCCAGGGAGGCAGACAGATAAATCTGAGCGCCGCATTTTCTGGGAATCCTTTCCGGCTGGCACAGATCAGCCTTATTGTACACGACGATACGGGGAATATCTCCGGCTCCCAGCTCCTTCAGCGTCTCCTCTGTCACCTCAATCTGCTGCTTGTAATATTCATCCGAAAAATCCACCACATGCACCAGAAGGTCGGCATACCTGATCTCCTCCAGCGTGGAGCGAAACGACTTCACAAGCCCGTGAGGCAGTTTGTGGATAAATCCTACCGTATCCGTCAGGAAAAACGGCCTGTTATCCTCCGTGCGAATGCTGCGCACCGAGGTATCCAGTGTGGCAAACAACATATCCTTTTCCAACACCGTCTTTTCCCGGCCTTCTCCGTATCGTTCCACCAGCTTATTCAGGATTGTGGACTTTCCGGCGTTGGTATAGCCCACCAGAGCAACCTGCGGCGTCCTGGACTCCTCGCGCTTTTTTCGCATGGTTCGCCTGTTTCCCGCCACCTCCGTCAATTCCTTTTTCAGCTCGCTGATACGGTGCTCTATCTTCCGTCGATCCAGCTCCAGCTTTGTCTCGCCTGCTCCCTTATTGCTCATGCTTCCACCCGTACCACCCTGACGACTCAGATTCTCGCGCATTCCCACAAGTCTCGGAAGCATATATTGCAGTCTCGCCGTCTCCACCTGCAGCTTGGCCTCTCTGGTCTTTGCGCGTATGGCAAAGATATCCAGAATCAAATTTGTGCGGTCCAGGATGGGCAATTCCAGCTCATCTCCCAGATTCCGGATCTGGGAGGGCGAAAGCGCATTGTCGAACACAATCTCTTCCGCCTCCGTCATTGCAGCATACTCCTTTACCTCCGCCACCTTACCCGTTCCGATATACAAGGCTTTGTTTATGGCTTCCATTCTCTGCACAATGACGCCAACGACCTGCTTTCCCGCTGCCTCCGCCAGGCTTGCAAGCTCTTTCATGGAATGGTCGAAGTCCAGCTCCTCTCCCGTATCCGCACCTACCAGAAGCACCTTCGTCAATTCTGTTTCTTCCTGTCTCATAGTATCTATCCCCCATATCTTTCCAGCTCAAACCAGAAGAACACGCCATCCTCCCTGTTTTCCACACCATAGTGTCTGTTCATGGATTCCATGATGGCCTTCACGATGGAAAGCCCCACACCGCTCCCGCCATATTCTCTTGTCCTGGCCTTATCCACTTTATAAAATTTTTCCCACAGATGCGGCAGCGCTTCCACGGGTATGGGCTGGCCTGTGTTATACACACCCACCCGCACTACTTCCTCCTTCGATTCCAGCGTCACGACGATCCGCCTTTCTCCTTCGCAGTGATTGACCGCATTGGAAAAATAATTCATAAAGACCTCTTCCGTCTTAAACTCATCTCCCCAGACATACATGGACGGATAATCTTCCATACAGACCTGTATTCCATCCTGTTTTGTCAGGATATCCGCCGACTGCAGATAGTTGCGGATCAGGGCCGCGATGTCAAAACGCTCCATGGAAACCACATCGTTTCCGAATTCCAGCTGATTCAGAGTCAGCAATTTCTGCACCATGGTATTCATCCTGCCGGCCTCATCCATGATTACCTCACAGTAAAAACCCCTGCTCTCCGGATCGTCGTTTACGCTCTCCAGAAGCCCCTCCGCATAACCCTGTATCAATGCAATGGGCGTCTTCAGCTCATGGGATACATTTGCCAGAAACTCTCTGCGCATCTCGTCAATTTCTTCCTTCCGCTCAATGTCCCGCTGCAGTGCATTGTTTGCCGTTTTCAGCTCCGAGATAGAACGCTCCAGCGACTCAGACAGCTTGTTGATATTCGCACCCAGCATTCCGATCTCGTTCTTCTCCCTTCCCTCATACTTTGATTCAAAGTCAAGATGCACCATGCTCTCGGAAATATGATTAAGCTTCATGATGGGCTTTGTGATCCTGTCGGAAACAAACCAGATAATGATTCCCCCTGCCAGCGTGCCCAGAATTCCCACATAAGCCAGGAAACGATTGGCCACCTTTGCACTCTCCCGAATACTCTCAATGGGCGTGCGCATGATAAAGGAAATTCCCGTGTTCAGCCTTCCATACATTTCCAGATATTCATTTTCTCCTGTCACTCTCTGCAGCACATAGTCCTCGCCCTCCTCTATCACCTTCACCGCATCCATATAAAAGCCGAATACATATCCTACCAGTTGGGCCTCCAGCTCTCTTCCGCCGTTCTTGGAACTGTATTTTGTCTGAGAATTGGCATCCATCACACAGACGGTAATATCATAGCTTCTGCAGATCGTATCCAGCTCTCCTCTGAATTCCTCCGTGTTGTAGGTGTTGCTGTTTGCGGCCCGGCCAATGGTCACATACGCCTCCTGGATGACATCTATCTTGCTCCTGATATAATAATCCTCCAGAAAAACATTGTTGATGATCCAGCAAAGAAAAATGGTACCTGCCATCAATCCAATAAAGATCAATGCAAACTGCCGCCTGATTGAGTGCTTCATCAAACGTTCCGTCATCCCTTATCCTCTTCCAGCTTATAACCCATACCATGGGGTATGGCTCTGCCATTACCTGTCTACTTCCAGTTTGTAGCCCATACCATGGGGTATGGCTCTGTCATTACCTGTCTACTTCCAGTTTGTAGCCCATACCCCAGATCGTCTTGATCAGCTCCCCCTTCTCCCCCATTTTGCTGCGCAGCTTTTTCACATGGGTGTCAATGGTTCTCGCGTCCCCAAAATAATCATAATTCCAGACATGATTCAGAATCTTCTCCCTGGAGAGGGCAATCCCTCTGTTCTCCACAAAATAGGTCAGCAATTCAAACTCCTTGTAGCTCAAGTCTATCGGCTGACCGTCTATAAAGACCTGGTGCGCCGCCTTGTCTATCTCAATGCCGCCGCACTTCAGCGTGCTTTCCTCATTCTGCCTGCTGCTTCGCCGCAGAATGGCTTCAATCCGCGCCACGAGAATCTTGGGGCTGAAAGGTTTCACAATATACTCATCCACCCCCAACTGAAAACCCTGCAATTCATCCTGCTCGTCTCCCCTGGCCGTCAGCATGATGACAGGCACGGCGGAATAAGCTCTCACCTCCCGGCAGACCTGCCAGCCGTCCATCCTGGGCATCATCACATCCAAGACGATCAGTGCAATATCCTTCTGCTTAAAAAAAATATCCAGCGCCTCTTCCCCGTCCCCGGCCTCCAGCACATCATATCCCGCCTTTGTCAGGAAATCCCTGACCAGCTTGCGCATCCTGCTCTCGTCATCGACCACAAGAACCTTCAATCTCTCCATTTTCATCCTCCATGCCCGAGCCGCAAAATAACATGTAAAAATATACGATACCTTATCGCAGCCTGCGAATCCAAAACACTGGCCAATGCTCTATGGCTCCAGGCGCCAAACTCACTGCTCCAGCCTCAGTTCCTTCTCTTTCTCCCGGATCTTCTGCTCTCTCTCCGTAAGCTCCTGCTCCCACGCGGCGTATCTGTTCGTGATCGCCCTCTCATAATTTAATATGTTGGGATTATTGCTCCGCAGCGCAATGGAAAACATGGCTGCCACAGCCATCACCAGAAGGACATTCAAAATAACCGAAAACAGAAAACGTGTCTTTTCTCTCTTTCCGTCCGTTCCCATACCCCCTACGGCCTCCAGACGGTTTTTCTCCGGCATGTTCTGCTTTCCCGTCTCGGTCGAAAAAGTAATGAACAGCGGTATCTCCGGCACATCCTCCGGCTTGATCTCCGGCTGTTTCAGCAGAAAATCCCGCAGACCGTTCAGATATCGAAAGCCAACCGGCGTCTGAAAAATTCTCTCATGGATGGTCTTCACATAGACAAGCAAAACGCTTTCCGGCCTGGAATAGTCGATGCGGGCCTCCAGATACTCCATTTTCTTCAATTCCACCGCTGCAAGCTGCGCATCCCGTTCCGTATAAAAAAGAAACCCCCCTACAGACAGTTTTTCATTGTCCGCCATATACATTCCTCCTGAAAAAGTATATTACCTGATTTATTTTTAATATGCAAAACGCGCAGAAAGCCCCAAGCCTGTCTGCGCGTCCTTGTAAAAATGGAGTAGACGGGAGTC
>CAJUJU010000054.1:0-22549 GCA_910586835.1 uncultured Acetatifactor sp. | reverse complement strand
TGAACCCAACGGGTTCGACTTCCTCGCCTGTGTCAAAGTGGAGTAGACGGGAGTCTGAACCCAACGGGTTCGACTTCCTCGCCTGTGTCAAAGTGGAGTAGACGGGAGTCGAACCCGTGTCCAAAAGCCCATTCCCTGTCCTTCTACTATCATAGTTCGTTTTTACAGGCGGGCCGCACCCGCCCTGTTCCCTGCCACCACAGATAACGAACAATCTGCAGTTTGAGGTAGCTTCATATTACGCCCGCGCGCGCAAAGCTTAACGCGTGTCGTTTCTCACATCGTCGACGCCCGGATTCCGGAGTGTGAGTGCCCCGGAGCGGACGAGCGCCAGAAGGCGCGTCACCTGCAGCGGTTAGGCTGCAAGTGCTAACTGAGTATTATCTTCAGCGTTTAGTTTAGTTGTGCGATTAACGTGTCGCAACGGATAGCTTCTCCAGCTGCAAGACCCCTGTCGAAACCTTGACTACCCCGGATATCTGTTAGTATAGCGAATGAAGTCTCCTCTGTCAATCCCTTTTCAGGCACACAGACTCATTATAAATTTTTTACCTTAAATTCTCTCTCGGTCTCTCTTCTGGCATCCTTTTTTGCGATATCTTCCCTTTTGTCATAGAGCTTTTTACCCCGGGCCAGCCCAATCTGCACCTTGGCCCTGCCCTCCTTGAAGTATACCTGCAGCGGCACCAGCGTAAAACCTTTCTCTGCAATTTTGCCGGCCAGCTTATTAATCTCAACTTTATGCATCAGAAGCTTTTTCACACGCATGGGATCCTTGTTAAAAATATTTCCCTTCTCGTAAGGACTCACATGCATTCCATACACAAACATCTCACCGTTTTCTATGCGGATAAAGGACTCCTTGATACTGCACTTTCCCATGCGCAGGGATTTTACCTCCGTGCCATGCAGCGCGATTCCCGCCTCGTAGGACTCGTCAATAAAATAATCGTGATAAGCCTTTTTATTGTTTGCAATCAGCTTCTGCGTCTCCTTCTGCTTTGCCATCTCATTCCCCTCCTTCCTCGTCCTCTGCCAGCTCCATATCTATGGTCCGGTTAAAACGATCACAGTCCGAAATGATCACCCGGACAGGCATCCCCAGCTTATAAACCCTGCCGGTAGCTTCCCCCACCATTTCACAGGCCTTCTCATTATAATAAAAATAATCCCCCGGAAGCCTGGATACATGCACCAGTCCCTCCACTGTGTTTGGAAGTTCCACATAAATCCCCCAGCCGGTGACCCCGGAGACCACACCGTCAAAGCATTCGCCCACATGGCCTTCCATATATTCCACTTTTTTCAGCTTCTCGGTCTCGCGCTCCGCCTCGTCGGCACGCCGTTCCGTCTCCGAGGAATGCTTTGCCACCTCGGGCAGAATTTCCCTGTAATGGGCAATGCGCTCCTCTCCCAGCCTGCCCCGCAGCTGCTCCTTGATGATCCTGTGGATCTGCAGATCGGGATAACGGCGAATCGGAGAAGTAAAATGACAATAGAAGGGACATGCCAGTCCGAAATGCCCCGTACACTCCACACTGTACCTTGCCTGCCGCATGCTGCGCAGCGCAAGTCGGCTGATCATGGCCTCCTCCGGGGTTCCCGCAATATTTGCCAGCAGCTTTTGTATTTCCTTTGGATGTATTTCTTCGGTGCTTACCTTTGCTCCCTTTCTTCCCACGGACTTCATATAGTAGCCGAAATTGTTGATGATGGCGGACAGCTTCCGGATCCTATCCCCATCCGGCACATCGTGGGTCCGATACACAAAGGGCAATTCCAGCCAGTAAAAATGCTGAGCCACCGTCTCGTTTGCCGCCAGCATGAAATCCTCGATGATATCCGTGGCCACATTTCTCTCATAAGGTCTGATCTCCGTAGGATGTCCCTCCGAATCCAAACAGATCTTGCACTCGGGAAAATCAAAGTCAATGGATCCTCTTTTCCCGCGCTTTTTCCGCAGAATAGCCGCCAACTCCTCCATCAGCCGGAACATGGGAAGCAATTCTGTGTACTGACGGTAGTCTTCTTCCTCCCCTTCCGGCTCACGCTCTGTCAGACCTTCCTCCTCCAGAAGCGCTCTTACCACAGTATATGACATTCTGCGGTCTACCTTGATAACAGACTCGCAGATTTCATAATCCGTGATCTCTCCCTTCCGGTTTATCTTCATAAGACAGCTCAACGCCAGCCTGTCCTCCCCCTGATTCAGAGAGCAGATTCCGTTGGAAAGCGCATGGGGCAGCATGGGAATCACACGATCTACCAGATAAACACTGGTTCCCCGCACCAGTGCTTCCCTGTCAAGAGCGGAGTTTTCCTGTACATAATTGGTCACATCGGCTATGTGTACCCCCAGATGATAGCACTCTCCGTCGAAGGAAACGCTGACCGCATCGTCCAGATCCTTTGCATCCTCGCCGTCTATGGTCACCATCATCACATCCCGCAGATCCCGCCTTCCGGCTCTGTCCGCCTGGGATACCTCCTGGGATACCCGCTCCACCTGATTCATGATTTTCTCCGAAAACTCCACAGGCAGCTCATATCCTTTGACAATGGACATGATATCTACCCCGGGATCATTGCTGTGTCCCAGAATTTCCGTTATTTTACCCTCGGGCTTTTTTCCCTCTCCGCCGTAGTCCGTAATCTCCGCCACCACCTTGTGGCCGTCTACAGCGCCCTTTGCATGTTCTCCGGACACAAATATATCCTGATAAAGCTTTGCGTTGTCCGGGATGACAAAACCGTAGTTCTCCCTGGAACGTCGAAAAGTACCTACCACCTGGGTAATCCCTCTCGCCAGGACACGCAGCACCCGGGCCTCTCTCCGCTTCCCCGTTCCCTCCGGAAGCAGCGCAATCTGTACCATATCCCTGTGGAAAGCGCCGTTCACCTTATCCTCCGGAATATACAGATCCTCTTCCCTGCCCTCCACCTCCACAAAACCAAAGCCCCTGGCATTGCTGATGAAGGTTCCCGTCAAAATACTGCCATCCGACAGCGCGTATTTCCCCTTCGCCGTGAGCATGAGTTTTCCTTCTGTCAAAAGCTCCTGCAATATACTGCGAAGCTCTTCTCTTTCCTCTCTTGCCACCTGAAGCAGGACAGCCAGTTCCTTCTCCTTCATGGGCACATAAGCCGGATCCTGTGCCAGGTCACAAATCATTCTTTTTCGTTTTTCCCTGTTATTCTGTTCCATCCATTCTCCTTCGCGTCTGCGTTATAAGCGTTGCCCTCCATACACAGACTCGAAAAGCTTCGCTTTTCTCGTTCGCGCTGCTCGTCAGAAGCTCAGCTCCGGCTTCGCCAGCTCTTCGCTTCTGACTCTGCTTAATCGCGCACAACATAAAACACTCCTGTGTGATCACAGGAGTGTTTTAAACGGCTGCTTAAAATACATTCAGATTCAGTATAATCGCAATCACCATGAAAAATACGGCAAGCCATTTGGTAATCTTCACCAGACGTCCCTCCATGGAACGTCCTTTATTCCTTCCCCAATAGGTCTCCGCAGCCCCGCTGATGGAGCCCAGACCGGCCGACTTACCTTCCTGCATCAGTACCAGCACAATCAATGCCACACAGATCAGTATAAAAAATATTGTCAGAGCAATTCTCAAAGCGCCCATTTCACACCTCCTGATATCAAACGTATATTATCTTAACATATTGTCCGGATTATTTCAATATCTTTTTACAAAATCTGCCTTATTTGAAAATGTTACAGCTGATACCACACTGCCGTCAGCAAAATACTGACCAACAGAAAGCCCGCCCCTACAAGAAAGGTGGATTTCTCACCCCTGTCTCTCTTCTTCCGCGTATCTTCCTTTTCCAGCCTGTATTCGTAATATCCTCCCAGACTGTCATGCACCAGTCCGGGAAGCAGCGCATGTGCGCCCTTCCTGACCGCATAGGAGAAAATGTCAAAAAAACCTGTGGTGGCTATCCAGGCCAGCGCGCCCACCGAAAGGAACAGCAGAGCCGTCACCGTAAAACCGTCGCAGACAATCATCACCCTGTCTGCGGCGCTCCCCTCGGCAAACAATCCCCGGGATGCCATCACGGCAACGGAAAGCAACAGTCCAATCAATGCCTGTACCCAATATCTGATATACTTCATAAGTGACTCCCGCACGTCAGGCTTACCCTGTGCCCTGCAGCTACTCCTTCACAATCTCCTGATATTTCTCAAATTCCGCCTGATTGCAGTGTACAAAATGCCCGGGCAGAACCTCTCTCAGCGTAGGCTTTTCCTGACTGTAATCATGATCCCTCAGCGGAACATAAGTAATTCTCTTTCTCTGCTTCTCATATTCCGGATCCGGCATGGGAATGGCGGACAAAAGGGATTTCGTATACGGATGAAGCGGATGCAGGAACAACTCGTCGCTGCTCGCAAGCTCCACCAGCTTACCGTAATACATCACGCCGATCCTGTCGGAAAAATATTTCACCACGGAGAGATCATGGGCAACGAAAAGAACAGTCAGTCCCATCTGCCTGCGCAGATCGTCCAGCAGATTGATAACCTGAGCCTGAATGGAAACATCCAAAGCGCTGACCGGCTCATCAGCAATGATCAGCTCCGGCTCCATAACCACGGCTCTGGCAACGCCGATACGCTGTCTCTGGCCGCCGGAAAACTCATGGGGATAACGGCCCGCATGCTCACGCACCAATCCAACCATCTCAAGAGCCTCGTAGACCTTCTTCTCGATCACCGACTTGTCCTTTTCCCCGTTGATAACAAGTCCCTCTGCAATAATCTGCTTTACTGTCATCCTGGGATCCAGCGACGCGATTGGATCCTGGAAGATCATCTGGATATCCGTATAAAATTTACGCTTCCTGTGATCTCTCTTTGCCGCCCGGATCTCCTCCTGCTGTTCCTGAATATACTTCTCCAGCTCGGCCTTCTTCGCACTGTCGGTTTCCGCCTTCAGGCGCTTTCTGGCATCGCTGATATTCTGCTTATAGGAAAGCGTTCCGGCCGCAATCCTCTCCCCCTTGAAATAAATATTTCCCGAGGTGATATCGTAGAGCTTGATAATGGAACGGCCCGTGGTGGTCTTTCCGCAGCCGGACTCTCCCACCAGCCCGAACACCTCGCCCTTCTTAATCTCAAAGCTGACGTCGTCCACTGCCTTATTGCTTTTGAAATACTGGCAGAGATGCTCCACCCTCAATAAAGTTTCGCCCTCTTTCACACTTGCTTTACCGCTCATGATCCGCACCTCCCTTCGCCTTCATCCTGGCAATCCTGTCCGTTATGGCCTTGGGTATCTCTACCTTGGGCGCATCCGGGTGCAGCAGCCAGGTTGCCGCCTGATGGGTCTCACTGATCCGGAACATGGGCGGCTGCATCTCAAAATCAATCTTAAGCGCATACTTATTTCTGTCCGCAAAGGCATCTCCCACAGGGGGATAAACCATATTGGGAGGAGTGCCGGGAATGGCCTCCAGTCTCTCGTTGGTCTCCACATCCGGCATGGCCGAAAGCAGCGCCCAGGTATACGGGTGGGCAGGAGAATAGAAAACATCCTCGCTGGTGCCCATCTCCACAATTTTTCCCGCATACATAACGGCAATCCGATCCGCCATGTTAGCCACAACACCCAGGTCATGGGTGATAAAGATAATGGAAAGATGTCTGCTCTCCTTCAGACTGTTGATCAGCTCCAAAATCTGGGCCTGAATGGTTACGTCCAATGCGGTGGTAGGCTCGTCGCAGATCAGGATATCCGGATCCGCAGCCAGCGCGATGGCAATGACGATACGCTGACGCATACCGCCGGAAAACTCAAAGGGATACTGACGGTAACGCTTTCTGGTATCGGAGATTCCCACCTCCTCCATCAGCTTTAAAGCCCTGTATTTCGCCATGGTCTTCGTAACCTTCAGCACCACACCGGAAGCATTCTCTTTGAAGAACGTAATCAGCTGTCTGGTCTCCCTGTCATAGTCTCTCTCCCTGCCATGCTCCAACAGCTCTTTATAGTGATCGATCACACGGTCAACGCATGCCAGAATCGTCGCTTTTGCCAGCTCCAAATCCACGGCAGTAGAGGGCGGAACCTTCCAGGAAGGCTTCTTCCCCTTCTGCACCAGCCGGTCATATTTCTTCTGCTGCTTTTCATGTACGGCAGCTGCCTTTTTATTTTTCCCGATACCGTTAAAATAAATCTGCAGATTGCTCCTCAAGCTGACGCCAAAGGTATACGCTATACTGTCCTTCTGAATTTCCAGTCTGTCAATGGACTTCTCCACCGCCTGAGTCAGTTCCCTGGCCGTCTCAAAGCATACCGCCCTGTCAAGCTCCTCCTTGTCAAAGACTTCTCTCTTCTCCTTCAGAAGCTTCAGAGCCTCCTTCTTCAACCCGTCATGCTCCGCCGCGCTGTAGGTCAGAGCCTCTGCCGCACAGCTGCGGAACTCCTCCATAAAATGTTCATCCGTATATTTGCGCAGAAACTCATTCAGCTCGGGAACAGGCATCTCGGGCAGAGCCTCCCCCGCGAAGGTAACATAATAGCCCATATTGAAGAAATCCGGCTCTTCCTTTTCAAGAGCCCTGTCGGCAATCTCCCGCAGGCTGGTCAGAATACGCGCCGTTTCCGGATACTCCTTCTTCCGGATTTCTCCGCCGGAAACCTTCTGAAGCTCGGAAAGAAGCTGCTTTACGTTCTCAATATCCTCCCCGCAGACCAGATAGTCGTTAAACATCTGACCTGCCAGACGAATAATCTCCTTAATGGTATATTTTTCATCCTCAAAGGCATTTTTTTCAATGTGGAAAAGCGTGTCCTTGATGGCATCCACAGCCTCTGCAGCCGCCTCACGGGCAGTCATATACGCCTGCTCCAGCTCGATGTGCTTAAACTCAAATTTATCAAAATTCCTGCACATGGTTTTCAACTGCTCGGCTCTGGCGGCATCCCCCTTTGCGGATGACTCCACCATCGCCTTTTCAAACAGTGCCAACGTGCTGTTAAAGGCCTGTCTGCTGGATTTCTGTCTGGCTTTTCCCTTTAAGAGCATGGCCTCCGTCAGCTGCTTTCCGATCCGCATGATCGGATTCAGGCTGGAAAGAGGATCCTGGAAAATCATGGCTATCTTATCTCCGCGGATATGGTAAAAATCATCCTCGGACACCTTCAGCAGATCCATACCGTCATAGATGATGGAACCGCCCTCCACGATGGAATTGCC
Organism: uncultured Acetatifactor sp.; assembly: GCA_910586835.1. Classification (GTDB taxonomy): domain Bacteria; phylum Bacillota; class Clostridia; order Lachnospirales; family Lachnospiraceae; genus Acetatifactor. Next base: position 15,334 of record CAJUJU010000054.1, on the reverse strand, counting down.
GGCCAGGATACCCAATATTGCCTTGCTGGTAACGGACTTTCCGGAGCCGGACTCTCCCACTATGGCCAAAGTTTCTCCCTTGTTCAGGTCAAAGCTGATATTCCGCACCGCCTGTACTTTTCCGGCCGGAGTACGGAAGGAAACCACCAGATTATTAACAGATAATTTTTTTTCCATGGCTTTAGTCCTCCGTTCCACGAAGTGAAGGGTTAAACGCGTCTCTCAAACCGTTTCCGAACAGATTGAAGGAAATCATCATCAGCGAAATCAACAGCGCCGGAAACAGGATCATATGCGGATAGCTTGCCAGCATGGGCTGACCGGCCGAAAGCATACTTCCGATAGAGGAAAGCGTAGCGGAATCCAGGTTGATAATGCCCAGGTAAGACAGATTGGACTCGGAATATACCACGCTGGGGATCATCAGCGCACAGCTGGTAATCAGCGTACCCAGTGCATTGGGAAAAATATGCCGGAACATCAGCCTTGCATCGCTGGCTCCCAGAGTTCTGGCCGCCAGAATATATTCCTGATTCTTATACCTGTAAAACTGCATACGCACCCTGGATGCCATGCCCAGCCAGCCGGTGAGCACAAAGGCAAACAGAAGCGCCGTCACCACTCCCACCTTCTTTGACAGGTGCAGCTGGAACAGAGTCGATACCACGATAAAGGGCACATAATTCAGGATATCGGAGATACGCTCCATGATCAAATCAATCGCTCCTCCGTAATACCCCTCGATGGCTCCGTAGATGGCGCCGATCAGCATGTTGATGGCCGATACGCCCAGCGCCAGCAGAATACTGAACCTGGCCGCTCTGGCAAGTCTTGTCAGAATATCCTGTCCGTAATTGTTTGTACCAAACAAAAACTTCGGTTCAAAACCATAGCGGAACTGAAAATAGGTGTAGGTAAATACTCTCACCTTATAGGATATGGCACTGGAAGAGCCCGTCGCAACGGCATACTTATAAGAGCCGTCATCCCCGGGAACACGAAGACTGTCATAATGTCCGTCATTTCCGGTGGTCTTATACATCGGCACAAAATTTCCATCCTTATCCAACTTGGGAGCCCCCTTCTGGGTGCACTCATACCATACATTTGCATTACTCTTCAAAGACTCCAACATAAAGGAAGAGGTATTGACCGCCGGATAAATCACCTGGATGCCGTTGGCATCCTGCCAGTCCTGGATGGCCTGATATTCCGACTCTGTCAGAGTCAGGTAAATCATTCCGTTTTTGAGATAGGAATCCGTCTTAATATCAAAGTAGGTTGTTTTCGTGGTACTGGTAGGATCCTCGTAGTCCTCCCTGTACACCTTCACAATGGGAGACATCCCCGTCTCAACACCTATTGCCACACGCGAATAGTAATCGTTTTTGTTTACCGTCTCTTTCGAACAGCCGTCCCATCCTGCCCAACCGAATAATGTGCTCTTGGGAAGCATCTTGCCATACTGCAGGTACATGGGATCCGTTGGCACTGCAGTATAATTATTTTCACAGAAAATCGGCACAAAAACCGCAAACAGAACCACCATAAAGATGATGATTGCCGCCACCACAGAACTCTTGTTGCGGCAGAAACGCCCCATGGCATCCCTGAAATAGCCGATGGGCTTTGTGTCGAACTCCTTATCGTGTATGGAATCGTCACGCTTGTAAAATTCAAATTTTTCCTTCGGAATATCTGTATACTCTCTCTGCTTCATCCTCAACGTGCCCCCATTCTGATTCTAGGATCAATGAAACCATAGCTCAAGTCGATCACAAGCCCGGTCATCAGACTGATCAGTGTATAAAATGCCGTCAACAGCATAAATACATTATAATCACGTCCCGTGATGGAATTTATCATCAGCTGTCCCACTCCCGGAACGCCGAAAATCTTCTCAATGACGAAGCTTCCGCCCAGAATACCGATAAATTCTCCCAGGATCATGGGAAATATGGGCACCATGGAATTTCGCAGGGCATGACGGACAGTAGCCTGACCCCTGGTCAATCCCTTTGTACGCGCCAACAGCATAAAATCGCTGGTCAGCACCTCGGAAAGCTCCGCCCGGGTATAACGCGCCAGACCTGCGATACTGCCGAAGCCCAGAGATAAAACCGCGGGAATCACCGACAAAAACATAGACCAGGACAGCCAATCCGTACCACTGTTCATCTGCAAGGGAAAAAGTCTCAGCTTAAAGCACAGCAAATACTGCACAAGCAGCGCATATACATAGCTGGGTACGGAGATAAACACCATAACCAACGTTGAGATCAGGTAATCCTGCCATTTATTCTTTTTCAGAGCCGCATAGATCCCCAGCATAAGTCCAAGGGGTACGCTGAAAATCACTGAGTAAATATTTACAAGAAGCGTGGCCGGCAGCTTGGAAATGAAAACAGCCCACACCTCCTGTCCCCGATACAGCGTCTCGCTGATCCCCCAGTCCCCGCCAAACAGGCTCTTCTGCAAAAAAATGCCGAACTGCACCAAAATCGGCTTATTATAGCCCAGCGCTTCCCTTCTCCTGAGAATCAGGTTCATGTCCTTTCCAAACTGCTGCGCGTCGGTAAGCGGAAGCAGCTTCACCAGGACGAAGCACATGGTCAGGATCGCCAGGAACACTCCGATCATCAGTGCGATACGCTTGAGGACATACTTGAACATGTACATAAAACAATTTACCTCCATTCCGTTTGTGTTTATACAGCTCCCCGAAAGCCTTTCGCCAAAGCTGTATAAATACAAGCGACAAAACCCACAAAAGGGGCGAAAACTCGCCCCCTTTGGGTTCAGTCATTATTGTCAGTCCGACTCTTACTTGTAGTTCAGCTGTCCGCCCTGGGAAGCAACGTACTCTTCCCACTCAGCGTCGGTGTAGTTGTAGGTCATGTACTTCTCACCGCCGCGGCCGATGCCGTAGTAGTATTCCTCTGTACCATAGGTAATCTGCATACCCTTCAGACCTGCACCTGCATCGTCAACCAGAGGAATCAGATCGTAAGTCTGCAGAACCGCATTCTCAATTGCTGCAAGAATCTGCATTCTCTCCTCAGGAACATTGTCGCTGGAACCGGCACTGTACTCCTTCGTGGAGCCATCGGCTGCCGTAATGGTAATCGTCTCACCGCTGATGCAGTAAGTCCAGTCAATTACGGAAGCGGTATAGTCTGTTCCGCCCAGGTTGATGGTAATGGTTTCCTTGCTGGTATCCCAGCTGGGATCATACTGATAGGTAGGTGAGGTATATGCCTCCATCAGGCCGTAAGGATCCAGTACGGAGCCTGACCAGCCCACGAAGAACAGCATATTAACCTGATTGCTCTTCAACGCGTCGGAGAAAGCGTTTCCGATGGTGTCATCCTTGTCAAATACAAGCTTTCCTTCCAGCTTGGTGCCTACAACGGCATCCTGATAAGCGCTGGAGAGATACTCATAACCCTTTACATAGGTGTTGCTGGTAGAAGGAAGTCCGATGGTGATGGAGACAGTATCGCCTTCCTTCATCAGACCTGCCTCAATTGCCTTGTCATAAGCAATATCAAAGTACTGTCTTGCCATCTCGAGGTTGTATCCTGTAATGCTCTCTACCGCATCGTCAACGGTCTCATACATCTTGCCTTCTCCGATGTCGTCGCTCAGGCCCCAGAAGTTGGCAAGCACCCACTTTGCCTCATCGTTGGAACGATAGCTGACAGCATTCTCGGGATCCGAGATAATCAGCTCGGAGTATACGCCGAAGGCCGGGTTATTGGTAGGAGAAACTGCCAGTGCAAACGCGGTACGGTCAAGGGCATAAGCCATTGCCTGACGGAACTCCTTTACGGTCAGAATTGTCTTGTTGTAGCCGGCTCCCATGGCATCCTGCGCCTTGGTAAGAGCGTCCAGATCAGGATTCAGCGCGATGAAGAAGGTACTGGGGCTCTTTGTGTAATAGGTATAATCGCTTGCCGCGTAGGTATCCATATCATCGGAGCTCAGTCCGTAGGAATCGGTCACACCGCTGAGGAAAAGCTCCAGACGGGTAGCTGCTTCCTGCACCGTTCTGATCACGATTTTGGTGGTCTGGTAGAAGCCTTCCTTCACGGAATAGAAATTATCATTTCTCTCCAGGGTGTACTCCTTGTCTGCCTGATAAGCAGCCAGCTTGTAGGGGCCATAGGAGATGGTGGTATCTACGGAAGTACCGTAGCTGTTGGTATAAACACCGTCTTTAACGCTTTCGCACTTCGTGTACAGCTCCTCGTTTACCAGCCAGGAATCTGTCATGGCATACAGCAGATCGAAGCCTGCCAGAGGTTTCACGAATACCAGCACCAGTTCCGTATCGGAAGTTGCAAAGATACCGACCTGATCGAAGGTCATATCACCGTAGGTCTCGCCGAAGAAGCAGAACTCCTCCCACTCCCTGTTTGCATAGTCGTCGTTATCCTTGTTTGCCGCCTCATAGGCTTCAAAGTTTTCATGGCCCTGCAGATGAGCGATGATCTCCACCAGCGCGCCCCAGGTCTCATCGTTGACCAGTACCCAGCCGTCAGCATCAGCCGCGGGGGTAATTACCTCGGTCCAAAGGTCAACGCCATCCTTGAGAAACAACGCTGCGGAATCCTCTGCGTCATGATATGCCTGAAGGCTCTTGCTGCTCCAGTCGCCGCCGTTTTCCAGGTTGAACGCAATAGGCCTGCCGTCATAGGTATAGGTACCTGCCTCATCCTTTACGATGTCCTCCAGTGTAATATAGGTACTGCCACCTTGTGTAACGCTGGTCGCATATGCCGTTGTTCCCTGATAGACATACGCCTTGGCATTTGCAATTTCCTTTGAGCCACTGTAGAAGGTGTCCGCACGGTAGTTGCCTGCCACGGGATTCAGCAGAAGCTCTGCGGAACGCACGAAATCCTTTGCGGTAATAGGGGTGCCGTCCTCCCAGCACAAATCGTTGCGCAGAGGGAAGCTCCATGCCTTGGCACTGTCACCCTCCTGAATGCCGTACTGTCCCACATACTGTGAAGTTACATCCGTGGGCTTCGCCGTTGTCATTCCGGGAACCAGTGCATAACCGGTCTTATCCTCGTTGTAATCAAACACATAAAAACCGTCGCTGAGATAACTCAACATATAATCTCCGTCGGTAGCGGTCTGATAGGTATGAGGGTTCCAGTTGGTAGGACATGCGGTAAACGCAATGTCATAGGTATATGACGCAGCGCCGTCCACTTCATCGCCTGCGCCTGATGCATCCGGAGTTTCTGAGCTGTCAGAAGCCGGAGTACTGCTGCTGTCTGACGGCTGCTGCTCGTCATTGCCGCAGGCTGCCATGCTCACAACCATTGCGGAAGCAAGCAGAATGGCAAAGAACTTTTTTCTTTTCATAATCTTCTCCTCCTGTTTTTTTGTTGCATACTTTGGCGCTTCATTGCTTTAAACTGCCAGGTATAACAAAAAAGGATTGAAAATTCCCCTTCACTCCTTTATGAATACTTGTATACAATTTGCGTCGTATGCAATTTGTACAATTCATTGTAAATTACAGTTTTGGAAATGTCAAGATTTTTTTAACACAGATCAGGTCTGACAAAGGCCGGAAATCAGCAGTATTTTCTGTCATTTGTTACTATTTGACAATTAGATGCTGCTCAGAAAAACGTACATTCATAAATTTTACATAAAAATTGGGGCAGCCCTCTTGAAGGATACCCGGGAAAATTTGCCTCTTCGAGGCACTTTCAGCCACGACGCAATTTCCTGCAGAATAAAATGAGTGCCCTTTCGGTCACTCATTTTTCCGGAACAGCCACATGCCGGGATAGGCCGCCACAGTTCCAAGCTCTTCTTCTATCCTCAAAATCCTGTTGTATTTTGCAACCCGGTCGCTCCTGCAGGGCGCCCCCGTCTTGATCTGCCCCGCGTTCCATGCTGCGGCGATATCTGCAATAGTGGAATCCTCCGTCTCTCCCGAGCGGTGGGAAATGATGGCCCGATACCCCGCCTTGTGAGCCATATCCACCGCTTCAAAAGCCTCGGTGAGGGTTCCGATCTGATTCACCTTCACCAGAATCGCATTTGCACAGCAGAGCTTGATGCCTGCGTCCAGACGCTTTGTATTGGTGACAAACAGATCATCTCCCACCAGCTGAAGTCGGTCCCCAAGACGTCCTGTCAGCTCCTGCCAGCCGTCCCAGTCATCCTCCGCCAGCCCGTCCTCAATGGAAATGATGGGAAATTTATCTGCAAGCTCTTCATAATAAGAAATCATGTCCTCCGTACTGCGGATGATCTCCTGCCCTTTGAGGCTGCTCTCACCGGGAAAATGATACATTCCCGTCTTTTCGTTATACAACTCGCTGCTGGCCGCGTCCATGGCGATCCGAATATCTTCGCCGGGGACATAACCTGACGCCTCCATGGCATCCACCAAAAACTGAAGTACACTCTCCGCGTCAGGAAGATCCGGCGCAAAACCTCCCTCGTCCCCCACTGCGGTAGACAATCCCTTCTCGTTCAGAAGCTTCTTCAGATTATGATAAACTTCCGCACAGATGCGCAGCGCCTCCCCGAAATTCTTCGCCCGCACCGGCATAATCATAAATTCCTGAAAGTCAACTGTGTTGGCAGCATGTTTTCCGCCGTTTAAAATATTCATCATCGGCATGGGAAGAAGCTTTGCCCCTACACCTCCCAAGTAGCGATAGAGAGGAAGCTGCAACGCGTTGGCCGCCGCCTTTGCACACGCCAGGGAAACGGAAAGGGTTGCGTTGGCCCCAAGATTTTCCTTGCTCTCCGTGCCGTCCAGCTCCACCATGGCCCTGTCGATGGCCGCCTGCTCCAGCACGTTTCTTCCCAGAAGTGCCGCCGCAATCTTCTCCCTCACATTCTTTACGGCATGTTGTACGCCCAGACCAAAATACCTGGTCTCCCCGTCCCGAAGCTCAACCGCTTCAAACCGTCCCGTGCTGGCGCCGGAGGGCACGGCCGCCAATCCCGTGTAAAGGCGTCCGTCCACAGGATTTCGCACCGTCACCTCCGCCTCCACGGTAGGATTCCCTCTGGAATCCAGAATTTCCCGGGCAGTTACCTTTGTGATCTCAAAATTTGCGGGCATAAAAATTCCTCCTTGTGAAATATACTTTATCGCAGATCCGGCTCTCGGCCGATCCGCTGCCATTTTCATCTGAAATTCAGTATATCCCACAGAGGAGGAGTTATTCTTCCTTACCTCTTTATTGCCTTATTTTATGCTTTGCCGCTCAACACTTCCCGCCCTGCGCTTTCCGCGCCTTCGTACAAGCGCAAAAACCCCTGTTGCAGTCAGCGCAAGGATCGTCAGCAGGATTCCCGCCAGTACAAGTTGTTCCTTTCGGGCTCTCTCCGCCGCCTCGTATGCCGCAGTCGCACGCTGCACCTCCTCCAGCCTTTGTCTCTCTTCTTCCGCCAGCTTCCTTGACGCCTCCTCCCTCATTCGTTCCTCCTCCAGGCGCAGCGCCTCTTCCTTCTGCCGCTGTTCCTCCAGGCGCGCCTCCTCTTCCGCCATAAGACGTTCCTTCTCGCCGTAGGTAGTGATGTTTTCAAAGAAATCATTTTTCCTCACATCCTCTCCCACCGTCGTCCGATAAAGACCGTATTCGCAGGGGCTGTACTTGTTGATGTCGGCAGCTCTGTCCTTGTTCATCCATTTCGTAAACCAGGTGTTCTGCTGGGACAGATGGCAGGCGTACCCCTGCTTTGACAGTTCAAAGGGCGTGCTGCCCCCCATGCTCTCCAGCGGGGTATCCCAGTCCATGACCAGCGGATTCTCCTCATACAAATGCAGATACGTCTTGGGAACCTCCCAGAGTCCGTAGGCCTGCGCCGATTCCGGCTCATAGGAAGGATCGTTTGCCAGCGGAAGAGCCTGCAGCAGCGCGTCGGTATTCAAAATGTGCGCGCCATGGCGGTACTCCCCGTCCATATCGTGACCGATCACCACCTGTGGCTGAAAGCGGCGAAGCATCTCCACCTCGAACGCAATCCATTCTTCCTCGTCATAGACTCCCCGTGCTCTCTCCAGCACGGTTTCCCGGCTCTCGGAGGATTTTCCCAGGGACCGGGCATCGTCCGGGAACTCAGCGATCACGGGATAATGACGCACTCCCACTGTCCACAGGCCGTTCAGCTGCTCATGGGGGCGAGTCACGGTATCCCAGTGATTTGTGCCGTAGACCACCTGCACATAAGCTTCTCTTTCTATACAATAATAGGGAAGAATGCCGGCAAAAAAGAGCTGTTCGTCATCGGAATGCGTTGAGAACAGCAAAAGATCCGCGCGCTCACAGGGTTCCTCCCAGACCTGCACCCAGCCGGGAGGCACTCCCGGAGAAAAAACATAAATATCCGTGATCTGAGCGCCTTCCTCCGGGATTTCCAGCACAATCTTTTCCGCCGGTGCAGAAAGCGCAATATACTCGTGCAGGAACCCCTTTTCCCCGCCCGGGAATACCTTGTCGCCAACCTTATAGGTCCATTGCCCCGGGATTTTATTCCACAGAACATAAAAACCGCCCATGGGACTGTCACTCTCCAGGGTGATGGTCTCACCGCCCTGAAAGGAACTGTAGGTGCGGATACTGTCGTCCGTGATATTCTTTTTCCCCTTCCCCCCGGACAGCGTGATCCTGAGCCCCTCCGTCAGATTTTCCGCAGCTTCTTCCGGCAGGATGCCGTCAGCCACCACGGAAGTATCCCCTCCCTCCATGGCGCAGACAGAAACTCCTGTTTCCATCCCCAAAAACAAAGTCATCAGAACCAATGCAGCAATCCCTGTATACATTCTGTTTTTCATGATACTCCACCCTCTGTATTCCCTCCTGTTCAGGAAAAGATCATATCTCCTTCCCCTCCAGGATTTCACAGTAATCCCTGTAGTTTTTCTCCAGAAGAGCCGGCGTGTCAAGACCATAAGGACACTTTGTCCTGCACTTGCCGCAGTGGAGACATTCCTCGATGCGTTTCATCTTCGCCTGCATCTCAGGAGTCAGCTGAGCCGCTGAAGGCGCCCTGCGGATCAACAGACTCATACGCGCACAGTTATTGATCTCAATTCCCACAGGACAGGGCATACAGTACCCGCAGCCACGGCAGAAATCCCCCAGAAGCTCCTTTCTGTCTCTCGCAATCACGGCAGACAGTTCTCCGTCCAGCACAGGAGGATTTTCCACATAAGAAAGAAACTCGTCCAACTCGCTCTCCCGCTGTATCCCCCAAATCGGCAGCACATTGTCGTACTGGGCCAGAAACGCGTAAGCCGCAGCGGAATTGGTGATCAGTCCGCCTGACAGCGCCTTCATGGCGATGAAGCCCATGTCCGCGTCCCGGCACCGCTGTGCCAGTTCGATATCCTTGTCCGAAGCCAGATAACTGAAAGGAAACTGCAATGTCTCGTAGAGCCCGCTCTCCACTGCCTCATGGGCAATGTTCAGGCGATGGTTTGTAATACCGATATGGCGTATCATCCCTTTTTCCCTGGCCTCCGCCATGGCCTCATACAGCCCTGTCCCGTCCCCGGGCCTGGGGCAGAAGTCCGGATTATGAAACTGGTAAAGATCAATGTAATCCGTTCTCAGATTCTTCAATGAGGTATGAAGATCCCTTCTGAAATCCTCCGCCGTTTTTGCCCCGGTCTTCGTCGCAATATAAAGCTTCTCCCGAATGCCCTCAAAGGCTTCTCCCAGCTTTTCCTCACTGTCCGTATACCACCTGGCCGTGTCAAAAAAATTGACGCCCTGCTCAACCGCCCTGCGCAGCAGCCTTACCGCCTCTTCCCTGGATATACGCTGAATGGGCAGCGCGCCAAAGGAATTTTTTTCCGCCATGATTTCCGTTTTTCCCAATCTCACCTTTGCCATACTATGCCTCGCTCTCCCTGTACCGGATCAGTCATTGTTTTTGTTTTATTTTATCATGGCACGGTCGGCGTTGAAAAGCCCCGTTTTTGCAGATTTTCCGAATTTATTGTATGATTACATGCCGCCTCAGCCTCTCGTCAAGCCCGGCAAAATGCCGTTCGCATTCCCTGACCTCTTCCAGATATTCCTCCAGCAGCCGATTCAACACATCGTTGCGAATAAATTCCTTCAGTCTCTCAATGTCCTCCTCCCTGTACTTTCCGGCAAATACCACAGCACGCATCAGCTCGGCAAATTGACTCCTTATTCCGGCATCCGCCTCATACGCCCTGTCCTGCAGAAGCAGATTGAGCATATCCTTCCATTGTGCGCCGGCTTTGTCCGCAAAATGCTGCAGACTCAGCAATACGTTCTGTTCTTCGTCGACAACTGTTTCCTCTGTCTTCTCAGCCGAACCCCCTCTACCGCTGCCCGCTTCCCTCCGGCTTTCCATGTATTCCTTCACGGAAGGAGGCAGCGTATAAATTTTATACTTTCCGATCTGCAGGATCTCTATGATCGGCGGATCGCACTCCTGCATTTTCTTGATGATCACGTTGAGACCGCTGGGCGACATATTCAGTTTTTCCGACAGATCCCCATGATACAGCTCTCCCTCCCGCGCAAGCAGCTCCAGGATAGGCTCGCAGTATTTGGACCGTATGCTCATAATCTGTCTTCTTATGGAATCCTCCATACGCTCTCCTCCCTCAGTACCGATTTGAGGCATATCGAAATGCCGCAGCAAGCATGCCAGCCCTCTGCCTGTCCCCAAAACCGGGACAGGTATAATTGATATCCTCATATCTCCTGGCAATAAACAACAGCTTTTCCTTGACCGTCAGCCCCGTATTGTCCGCATACTCCAGACATTTCAGGCCATACAGAATCGACTGGCCGTAATAATAGGCAATCGTTTCTTCTCTTCCTCCGTTCCAATATAACAAAAGCGCCATATGATGATAGCCGTTCGACACCAGCTGCGTCAGAGTTCTCTTGGGATAAGTTTCGTTTATGTTTTCCCGATAGCTGAGGATATCCTTTATCTCGGAGAACTCATCGGCTGTCTCTTCCGCGCCGCTCACTCTGCTGATCTCGTCTCTGATACTTTGAGACGGTCCTCCCTCCTCAGCGCTTCTGTCAAATGCGTTTTCCAGCTTTTTACCCAAAAGCGCATTCACCTTTTCAAGTATCCTCTCATTCATCTGTTCCTGCGACAGAGATTCTCCAATGCCGGACTCCCCGTAAAAAAGCATGGCGTCACAGTCCTCCTGCGACAGCTTCAGCAGCATATCCAGATCCCTCCCGGAAACCTGTGTTCTGGTTAACAGACGGAGCAGTTCTTCGTCCGCTCCTGTCAGATACTGCCTTGCCTCATAGGAAATAGTCGCCTCCGGTTCTCCCTGCTGCGGCAGTATCTCCTCCGGGATTTTCTCCCCAATGCCTCTGACATCCGCAAGCATCGCACTTCCGCCCCTGCAGAACAGCACGATTCCCTCGCATACCTCAAGCTTTGCCAGCACACCGGCTGTAAGGCACAGAGACAGACCAAATGCCGTCATCTGCAGTACCCCTTTCTTTCTCAGTCCTCGGCCGTATTTTTTCAGATAATCCATCATTCCGCCGGACTCTTTCCCGGAACCGTCTGCCTCTGCAACCGAACCGTTGACATAGCCGTCGACAATAATTTTTATCAGTTCCAACAGCATTCCGCCGACCATTAGCACTCCGCCGCCCTCGAGCACAATTGCCATTCCCCACTGCGGAAGCAGATATTCAAACGCCAATGTCAGCAAAACGGCCATGCTCAGCCACACAAAGATCAAAATACTGCAGTTTTTTCTTTTTCGGTTCTTTCTGTCCAACGTCCGTCTCTCGCGGTACACTTCCTCCGCTCTCTGAAACGCCTCCTCCGCTCTGCGGAGCGCGTCTTCCTTAATTTGCCTCTCCTGTCTGAGACGCTCCTCTGCCTTCTTCTGCTTCCGCTTCGCTTCCTTCCTTTCTATTTTCAAAAAGTGTTCCAGTCTCCTTGCAATAATCTCCGCCGCATGCTCCGGATCGTTTTTTATAATTTCATTCAGCGTCTCTGTAAGTCTCTCCTCCTCCGTCTTCTCAAACAGACGTTCTGCACAAAATTCAGAATATGGCTCTTGTCCTTTTCCCATCGCCATATCCCTCCTTCCCATGCATGAACTTATATCGCTGGACTCCCAATTTCGATTATATCACTTCATTTTTCCGTCCACAATAATATTGTTTTACTTTTATTGTTCTTTTTTACATACAATAACAATTATTAATATTTTTTTCAGTCATAAAATAACAATAATATAACTGTTTTGCAAATTTGCGCAAGAAATCAAAATTTATTCAGCAGCAATTTGACAATTCAGCGCAAAACAACAGTATCATACAAAATACAAAAAGAGATTGACATTCCGCGAAACATGCTGTATTATAATTTATACATTAATCTATTATGTTGCAGAGATCATTCAAACAGGTTCTGCGACATTCATTTTTCAAATCTATTTCTATATCTGTTCCCGCTTTCAATTTCAATTTACACCAAGGAGGTACTCTGTTTATGATTCAAAAAAGCACACATCTAAACTCACCTGCACTGTCAGACGTTCTGGGAGAAAGCTGTTCTTCCGAAGCGGCCCTGAAGCTAATCACCCGCAGTGAAGAAACCTATCGGCGCTTTCAGCGCTTCCCGGAACGGGAACAGAAGAAGATTCTGTCGTTTATCGAGGGACAGCGAGGGCTGAAGATCACTTATGACGCCTTCTTCCAGACAATCATGTCTCCCCTGCTTCATCCTCATCGGCTGGAGAGCTTTCTCTCCGAGCTTCTGGGCGACAGGGTACATATCGAAAGGATACTGCCCCGGGAAGGACTGCCCATGGCCGACGAAACAGGTATCATTATCATGGATATACTGCTTCAGCTTTCAAACGGTTCCAGGGCCAATGTGGAGATGCAGAAGCTGGGACTCTATTTCCCCGGAGAACGAGGCAGCTGCTACGCCGCTGACGCCATTATGCGCCAGTACAGCGAGCTGAAAAACAAACTGAAGGATAAATTCAGTTACAAGGAGATGAAACCCTTTTACCTCATTATTCTTATGGAACACAGTTCCACAGCATTTAAAAAGGCATCGCCTCACTACATCCACACAGAACAGACATCCTATGACAGCGGTGCCAGGATTACCTCCCTTTTCAATACCAGGTATATTTCCCTTGACACCTTCAGGAGTTGCGTTCACAATATAGATAACAAACTGCAGGCATGGCTCACCTTTTTCAGTTCCGAGGAGCCTGCGGACATTCTCAAACTGATAACCACATACCCCGAATTCCGTGAACTCTATCAGGAAATCGCTGAATTCAGGACAAAACCGGAGGAGTTGATTACTATGTATTCAGAAGCACTTGCCATCGCAGACCGCAATACAATACGTCTGATGATTGACGACATGCAGGAAGAGCTTGCCAGCCTGACTGATCAAGTCGCCGCCAAAAATATTGAGCTTGCTGCAAAGGAAGAAAAAATCGCTGCAAAGGACGACGAAATCGCTGCAAAGGACGATGAAATCGCTGCAAAGGATGACGAAATCGCTGCAAAGGATGACGAAATCGCTGCAAAGGATGACGAAATCGCTGCAAAGGATGACGAAATCGCTCGTTTAAAAGCCGAAAATGAAAAGCTCAGGATATTAAGTGAGTGAAAGACAGAAGCGCCTCCCTGGCGATAGCTCTGCAAGCATCGCTATCTCCCGAGAAGCGCTTCTGACTCTGCTTATTCGTGGAAATTATGGTGTAAGTCTGTGGATGTCTCTGGGAAACAGGCTCGCAGATCGCACGTTTTCAAACTCCAGAAGTCGGGCTGTCAATCTTTCCAGACCGATACCAAGTCCTCCATGAGGCGGCATCCCATGTTTGTGCATCATGAGAAAGCTCTCAAAAACATCTACGTTCATTCCCCGCGCCTTCATCTTTTCCACCTGCATTTCATAGTCATGAATTCTCTGTCCTCCTGTGGTTATCTCCAGCCCACGGAAAATCAGGTCAAAACTCAGTGTTTCCTCTCTGTTTTCTTCATCCTCCATGGCATAAAAGGGTCTTTTGGCAGTCGGATAATGGGTGACAAACACAAATTCACTTCCCGTTTTTTCAAAAATGATCTCTGAGAGATATTTTTCCTCTTCCGGCTCAAAGTCATGGCTCTCACCGGGTACTCTCCCTGTTCGTTCTCTCACAAGAGCTTTTGCCTCCGAAAATCTGACAGCCGGAATTTGCCTTATCTCCGGCAATTTTACCTTTAAAAGCTCCAATTCAAAGCAATACTCTTCCCGCAAAAGATTAAAGGCAAATCTCAGCATTCTGACTTCAGCCTCCATCAGATCCCGGAAGCTTTTTATATATCCCATCTCCAGATCAACACCCGTATACTCGTTCAAATGCCTTGACGTATCGTGCTTCTCAGCCCGAAACACAGGTCCTGTCTCATAAACCCGCTCAAACACCCCCACCATCATCTGTTTATAAAACTGAGGACTTTGGGCCAAATATGCATTTCTGCCAAAATAATCCAGCTGAAAAATGTTTGCTCCTCCCTCTGCGCCTTCACAGACCAGTTTGGGCGAATGAATTTCCGTAAATCCTTCCTCTTCAAAGAACTTCCGGAATCCTCGCATAATTCCCTCCTGAATTCTGAATATCGCTCTCTCCTTCTCATTCCGCAGGGTTAACGGTCTGTAGTCCAGTTTATTTTCAAGAGATGCCTCGATCTGTTTCTGGTTCATGACAATCGGCATCTGGGCCTGTGGCCGTGCAAGAACATAAATCCCGGTAATGTGAAGCTCTGCGCCCATTTTGGCACGTTTCTCCTCCACAACCTTCGCCTCCAGCTCCACACAGGCTTCCTCCTGCAGCTGTGCAATAATCTCCTGTCTGTCACAGACACACTGCACCGTATACCTTGCCGTCCTAACTATTACAAAACAAAATCCGCTCATCTTCCTGATTTTGTATATACTGCCGTGAATGGTTATGGTTTGGCCAATATTTTCCTGCAGCTTTGTCACCTCAAACTCTTTTTGTTTATTTCCTGTTCCTATCTGTTCCATATAGTCACTCTCTTTCCGCCCGTTTCTGCGCACTTTCTATCAACTTCGGCTGCCGCCTGGGCAAACCGGTTATGTTTCCTTCCTGCTGTTATAGAAACAGACCATCCATTCGGGCATCGTCTTTATGCCACATCTTATCACCTTCTTTCCTCCGCCGGACCGCCCACGGCCTTCGGCCTTGGGCTGACGCGACTTTCCCGACTTTCCTCCGCCGGCCCAGCCCACGGCCTTCGGCCTTGGGCTGACGCGACTTTCCCGACTTTCCTCCGCCGGC
>CAJUJU010000053.1 GCA_910586835.1 uncultured Acetatifactor sp. | reverse complement strand
TGATCCTGATGAAGCGGCAACTATTTAAACTATCAATAACTTAATATTTGCTATAATAGTATACATTTCTGCTTCTGTCAATTGCGCTTTTTCCCGCCTTCATCACATTTCCTTCACACTTTTTGAGGGAAAATTCGTTGCAAATAAGAGTGGACTATGGTAAACTGAAAACAGCGGTTATGTCAAAAAAATAACAATCACCGAAACATTATGATTAAGGAGGATTCACAAATGGCAAAGAAAGTAGTTTTAGCCGGAGCATGCCGTACCGCAATCGGAACCATGGGCGGCACGCTGAGCACAACTCCCGCTGCGGAGCTGGGCGCAATCGTCATCAAGGAGGCTCTGAACAGAGCGGGGGTAAAGCCTGAGGACGTGGATCAGGTATATATGGGATGTGTCATTCAGGCAGGCCTCGGACAGAACGTAGCCCGTCAGGCTTCCATCAAGGCAGGTCTTCCCATTGAGGTACCCGCCGTTACCATGAACGTAGTGTGCGGCTCCGGCTTGAACTGTGTAAACCAGGCTGCTCAGATGATTATGGCTGGTGACGCTGATATCGTTGTGGCAGGCGGCATGGAGAACATGTCCATGGCTCCCTATGCAATTCCTCAGGCTCGTTACGGCTACAGGATGAACAACGGAACACTGGTTGATACCATGATTAAGGATGCTCTGTGGGATGCGTTTAACGATTATCATATGATTACCACCGCAGACAATATTTGCCGTGAGTGGGGACTTACCCGTGAAGAGCTGGATGAGTTTGCGCTGAAGAGCCAGCAGAAGGCCGAGGCTGCGCAGAAGTCCGGTGCCTTCGATGCGGAAATTGTTCCCGTGATGGTGAAGAAAAAGAAAGAAACCATTGAGTTTAAGGTAGATGAAGGCCCTCGTGCAGGCTCCACCATCGAGGGACTGCAGAAGCTTCGCCCCATCAATCCCGACGGATTTGTGACTGCAGGAAACGCTTCCGGAATCAATGACGGCGCAGCGGCAATCGTTGTGATGAGCGAAGAGAAGGCGAAGGAGCTGGGCGTTAAGCCTATGGCTACCTTTGTGGCAGGCGCGCTGGCAGGCGTTCGCCCTGAAGTGATGGGCATCGGCCCTGTTGCCTCCACCAAAAAGGTACTGGCTAAGACCGGCATGAAGATCGAAGATTTCGATATCATCGAAGCAAACGAGGCATTTGCTGCACAGTCCGTTGCAGTGGGCAAGGATCTTGGCATCGATGTGGATAAGCAGCTGAATCCCAACGGCGGCGCAATTGCCCTGGGTCATCCCGTAGGCGCTTCCGGATGCCGTATCCTGGTTACCCTGCTTCATGAGATGCAGGCAAAGGGGGCAAAGACCGGCCTTGCGACTCTTTGTATCGGCGGCGGCATGGGCTGCTCCACCATCGTAAAAATTGAGGATTGATTTCCTGCCGGAAGGGGTTGTGTTCGGCAGTACGAGAGCGGTCTGAAAGGCTGAAGGTAAAGAATATGCCCGAGGGGGACATACTCTCCTGCGCGGCGGAATGTGAGGAAATATGGAATTTATATTATATGAACAAAAAGGGCATATTGCCACCATCACCATCAACAGGGAGAAGGCGCTGAACGCTTTGAATTCCCAGGTGCTGGATGAGCTGAATCAGGTTTTGGACGGGGTGGATTTAAATGAGGTTCGCTGCCTCATCCTCACCGGCGCAGGCCAGAAATCTTTTGTGGCAGGAGCGGATATCGGTGAGATGAGCACACTGACCAAGGCTGAGGGCGAGGCCTTCGGCAAGAAGGGAAACGATGTGTTCCGCAAATTGGAGACCTTCCCCATTCCCGTGATTGCAGCCATCAACGGCTTCGCGCTGGGCGGCGGATGCGAGATTTCCATGAGCTGTGACATCAGGATCTGTTCCGACAACGCTGTCTTCGGACAGCCCGAGGTTGGTCTGGGAATCACTCCCGGCTTTGGCGGAACCCAGAGGCTGGCCCGTCTGGTCGGAGCGGGCATGGCAAAGCAGATGATCTATACCGCCCGCAATATCAAGGCGGCAGAGGCTCTCAGGATCGGTCTGGTAAACGAGGTTTATTCCGCAGAGACGGATGCGGAGGGAAATGTGGTCAAGACGGCTCAGGAGGTTCTGCTTGCTGCAGCGGAGAAGATGGCAGCCGGCATTGCAAAGAATGCACCCATTGCGGTTCGCAACTGCAAGAAGGCCATCAACGAGGGGCTGGATGTGGAAATGGACGAGGCTGTCGTGATTGAGGAGAAGCTTTTTGGAGGCTGCTTCGAGACCGAGGATCAGAAGTACGGCATGGCTTTCTTCCTTGACAAGAACAAGGAGAAGGTGAAGGAGCCGTTCAAGAACTGCTGAGCGGAGCGCTGAAAGTAAAAGAACATATATAATAAGGAGGACTTACAATGAAAGTAGGTATTATCGGTGCAGGTACTATGGGTGCCGGAATCGCACAGGCATTTGCCATGACAGAGGGGTATGAGGTATGCTTGTGTGATATCAAGCAGGAGTTCGCAGACGGCGGCAAGGCCAAGATTCTGAAGAATCTGAATTTCCTGGTGGGCAAGGAGAAGATCACACAGGAAAAGGCTGACGCGATTGCAGCAAAGATTGCTACCGGTCTGAAGGATATCTGCACGGAGTGCGATCTTGTCATTGAGGTATGCCCTGAAAATATGGCTATCAAGAAGCAGACCTTTGCGGAGCTGCAGCAGATCGTAAAGAAGGACTGCATCTTTGCTTCCAACACATCATCCCTTTCCATCACCGAGATGGGCAACGGGCTGGATCGTCCTCTCATCGGCATGCATTTCTTCAATCCTGCCGACAGAATGAAGCTGGTAGAGGTGATTGCAGGCGCCAACACACCCGCTGACCTGGTGGAGAAGATCAAGGGAATCGCATCCGAGATCGGCAAGACTCCCGTAGAGGTAAACGAGGCGGCAGGCTTTGTGGTTAACCGGATTCTGATCCCCATGATCAACGAGGCAATCAACGTGTACGCGGCAGGCGTTGCATCCGTTGCAGATATCGACGTGGCTATGCAGCTCGGTGCAAACCATCCCATGGGACCTCTGGCTCTGGGCGATTACATCGGTCTGGATATCGTTCTGGCGATCATGGAGGTTATCTATGCCGAGACCGGCGACTCCAAGTATGCTCCCGCGCCTCTTCTGAGAAAGATGGTTCGCGCAGGCAAGCTGGGCAAGAAGACCGGAGAGGGTTTCTACAATTATAACAAATAAACAATATCAATAATGTAATTCGGAAAAATTTAAGGCCTGAATCTGCGGACGGCCGTCCGCCCAGGCTCTTAAATTTTTCTGTTGTCTCGAATTGCAGGAAAAAATGGAGGAATAGAGTATCATGGATTTTACATTATCCAAAGAACATGAGATGGCGAGACAGTTGTTTAAGGATTTCGCTGAAAAGGAAGTAAAGCCTCTTGCTCAGGAAGTTGACGAGGAGGAGCGTTTCCCCAGAGAGACCGTTGAGAAGATGGCAAAATATGGCTTCATGGGTATTCCCGTTCCCAAGGAGTATGGCGGACAGGGCTGTGATATCCTGACCTATGCAATGTGTGTGGAGGAGCTTTCCAAGGTCTGCGGCACCACAGGCGTAATTGTTTCCGCACACACCTCTCTGTGCATTGATCCCATCCTTACCTACGGTACGGAGGATCAGAAGCAGAAGTATCTGCCCGATCTGGCAAGCGGCCGCAAGATCGGCGCATTCGGCCTGACCGAGCCCGGTGCGGGAACCGATGCGCAGGGACAGCAGACAAAGGCTGTTCTGGAGGGCGACGAGTGGATTCTGAACGGTTCCAAGTGCTTCATTACCAACGGTAAAGAGGCTGACGTATACATCATTATCGCCGTGACCGGCAAGGTTGAGAAGCGCGGCAGGATTCAGAAGGAGATTTCTGCGTTCATCGTGGAGAAGGGTACGCCCGGCTTTACCTTCGGTACGAAGGAGAAGAAGATGGGTATCCGCGGTTCTTCCACCTATGAGCTGATCTTCACGGACTGCCATATCCCCAAGGAGAATCTGCTGGGTGCAAAGGGCAAGGGTTTTGCGATTGCAATGCACACCCTGGACGGCGGACGTATCGGTATCGCCGCGCAGGCTCTGGGTCTTGCCGAGGGCGCTCTGGAGACTACCGTTGCCTATGTGCAGGAGAGAAAGCAGTTCGGACGCTCCATTGCACAGTTCCAGAACACTCAGTTCCAGCTGGCTGACATGGCTACCAAGGTTGAGGCTGCCAAGATGCTGGTATATAAGGCTGCACGGAAAAAGGATGAGTACAGAACCAATCCCAGGGTTTCCTATTCTGTGGAAGCTGCTCAGGCAAAGCTGTACGCAGCAGAGGTTGCCATGGAAGTTACCACCAAGGCTGTTCAGCTTCACGGCGGTTACGGTTACATCAGAGAGTACGACGTAGAGCGTATGATGCGCGATGCCAAGATCACCGAGATCTACGAAGGCACCAGCGAAGTTCAGAGAATGGTCATCTCCGCGTCTCTGCTTAAGTAAGCCGGGAACCATTCACTTGTCCCAGCGGTTTTCCTGCCTGCAGGAAAAACCGGGAGACAAAACTATCTCTATATATGATTATAAGGAAGAAGGAGAAAATACAATGAAAGTTGTTGTTTGTATTAAGCAGGTGCCCGATACAAAGGGCGGCGTAAAATTTAATCCTGACGGAACGCTTGACAGAGGCGCTATGCTTGCTATCATGAATCCTGATGACAAGGCAGGACTTGAGGCAGCCCTGAGACTGAAGGAGCAGTATGACGCAGAGGTTACCGTGCTGACCATGGGTCTTCCCAAGGCGGCAGACGTGCTTCGTGAGGCAATTGCAATGGGCGCTGACAAGGGCATTCTCGTAACGGACAGAGTGCTGGGCGGTGCTGACACATGGGCTACATCCACCACCATTGCCGGAGCGCTGAGAAACATTGATTATGATCTGATCATCACCGGACGTCAGGCAATTGACGGAGATACCGCACAGGTTGGTCCCCAGATTGCAGAGCACCTGCAGATTCCCGTGATTTCCTATGCGCAGGATATCAAGATCGACGGCGAAAAGGTGATCGTCCAGAGACAGTATGACGACAGATATCATGTGCTGGAGGCGAAGATGCCCTGTCTGATCACTGCGCTTTCCGAACTGAACGAGCCCCGTTACATGACACCCGGCGGAATCTTTGACGCATGTGCGGCAGACATCACCACCTGGGGCAGAGCAGATCTGAAGGATGTGGATGACAGTGATCTGGGACTGGCAGGCTCTCCCACCAAGATTGCAAAGGCATCCGATAAGGTCCGCAAGGGCGCGGGCGAGAAGGTTGTTCCCGAGTCTCCCGAAGATGCGGTTGCCTATATTGTCGGCAAATTCAAGGAGAAGCATGTGATTTAACATAATCGTTCAGACTTTGTGTGGAATCAGAGAAAAATGGAGGTTAACCATGAATAGAGATATTGTCCTCGAGGACTATAAAGGTGTATATGTATTTGCCCAGCAGGTAGACAATGAGATCAGCGGTATTGCGTATGAACTGTTGGGAAAAGGCAAGGAGCTGGCTGCAAAGCTGGAGACAGAGGTTGTGGCAGTGCTTATCGGTTATCAGGTGAAGGGACTGGCTGACAAATTGGCCGAGTACGGCGCCGACAAGGTAATCGTTGTGGATGATCCCGAGCTGGAGGTATACAGAACCGAGCCTTATGCCCATGCGCTTTCTTCCGTGATCAATCAGTATAAGCCTGAGATCGTTCTGGTAGGCGCAACCGCAATCGGAAGAGACCTTGGCCCTACCGTTTCCGCAAGAGTGGCAACCGGTCTGACCGCAGACTGTACCGTTCTGGAGATCGGTGATTTCCCGTTGGAGCCCAAGCCCGGCATTGAGCAGAAGCACAATCAGCTGCTGATGACCCGTCCTGCATTTGGCGGCAATACCATTGCAACCATTGCATGTCCTGACAATCGTCCTCAGATGGCTACCGTTCGTCCCGGCGTTATGCAGAAGATCGAGCCCATTGCAGGCGCAAAGGCTGTGGTGGAGGAGTACAATCCCGGCTTTACGCCCAACAACAGATATGTTTCCATCAAAGAGGTGGTGAAGGCTGTTTCCGATACCGTTGATATCATGGACGCAAAGGTTCTGGTATCCGGCGGAAGAGGCGTTGGCAGCCCTGAAAACTTCAAGATTCTGGAGGAGCTGGCAGAGGTTCTGGGCGGCACCGTATCCTGCTCCCGTGCCGTTGTGGATTCCGGTTGGAAGCCCAAGGATCTGCAGGTGGGACAGACCGGTAAGACCGTTCGCCCTCAGATTTACTTTGCAATCGGTATCTCCGGTGCCATTCAGCACGTTGCAGGTATGGAGGAGTCCGATATCATCGTTGCAATCAACAAGGATGAGGATGCTCCGATCTTTGATGTGGCTGACTACGGCGTAGTGGGAGATCTGAACAAGATTGTTCCCGCCCTGACTGCAGCGCTGAAGGCAGAGAAGGAAGCGAAGAATAACAACTGAGAAATGGATTCCTGAACTGGCGGAACATGGAAGAGAAACAGAAAAGGGACGGCTGATTTTATTCAGCCGTCCCTTTTTCTGCGTCCTTCTTTTTTCCTGCCACCCTGCGCAGCCGCTCTGACATATAAAGCATCAATCCGCCGAAGAACAGGAGGTAGACGGGATAGAGACCAATCGTCACATGAGCCGCTAAAAGGCCGAATAGAGGAGGCATAAAGGTAGAGCCTACATAGGCGCTGGCCATCTGGATGCCGATGACGGCCTGGGAATTCTCCCTGCCAAAGTTGTCAGGGGTGGAGTGGATGATGGAGGGATAGACCGGTGCACAGCCAAGCCCCACCACGATCAGTCCTGCCAGAGCCGGAAGGTGAGCCTGGAGGGGCAGCAGGATCAGCAAAGCGCCGCCCAGCGCAGTCAGGGCTCCGATGCGGATGAGCCTGCGGTCTCCCAGCCTGTCGGCTACAAAGCCGCACAGGAAGCGGCCGAAGGTGATGCCCAGATAGAACAGAGAGGCGAACATGGCCGCCGTCTCCGCGTCGATACCACGGTGCTGTACCAGATAGCTGCTGGCCCAGATTCCCGTGGTGGACTCCAGAGCGCAGTAGGCGAGGAAGGTAATCAGCACCAGAGGAACGCCCTTCATCTTCAGCACCTGCCCCATAGTGAGGACTTTTGCAGCGGATTCCTTTTTGGCGGGATCAGATTGGCGGACTTTTACAGCGCCGGCAGTGGCGGCCTTTTTCCACAGGGGAAGGCTCAGGAACAGTGCGGCGGTCAAAACCATCTGCAGTGCGGATACAATGACAAAGCCCAGGCTCCAGCTAGAATAGCCGGTGAGGGCATAGCTCATGATGTATGGGCTGACGGAACAGCCCACGCCCCAGAAGCAGTGGAGCCAGCTCATGTGTCGGGAGGCGTAGTGAAGCGCCACATAATTGTTCAGGGAAGCGTCCACGGCCCCCGCGCCCAGGCCGTAGGGAATGGCCCAGAGACACAGCAGCCAGAAGGAACCGGTGACGGAAAAGCCGAACAGTGCGGCTGCGGTGAGCAGGACGCTGACAGCGGTTACCGGCCCGGTGCCGAATTTTCGGGTGAGCCTGTCGGACAGGAGGCTGGAGAGGATGGTGCCGCCTGAGATCAGCATGGTGATGATGCCCATATAGGATACAGGCACCTGCAGGTCGCGGTGCATGATGGGCCAGGCGGAACCGATCAGGGAATCCGGCAGCCCAAGACTGATGAATGCAATGTAAATGATGACAAGCAAAAGTGAGTACATAAAAAACCTCCGAAATTCTTCTGATCTGTTATGGCGGTACAGGGAAAGCTATGCTATACTAAAGAAAGCGCTGATTTAATCATCGCTTCCTCAGTGCCTCCGGCGGATGCGTGTGGATTTGCTGAAAATACCGCCAGTTTGTAAGTATAGCATGAAAGGGCAGAAATTGACAGAGGATTTGCGCAAATTATTTGTGCCGATGTTCTGGCATGTCTGGAGTGTACGGGAAATCACGAAGCTTGAGAGTGGTCTTCGGAAATAAAATAGATGTCCGCCATGGCGGGCAGGAGGTATTAACATGGCAAAGCAAAAGGAGATCAGGACAAACGCCATGCGGATCCTGGAGTCCATGAAGATTCCCTTTGAGCATTATACCTATGAGTGCGGGGAATTTGTGGACGGGCTGCAGATAGCCGAGCTGCTGGGGCTGCCCTGTGAAAAGGTATACAAGACGCTGGTGACCACAGGAAGCGGCAGAAATTATTATGTATTTGTCATTCCCGTTGCCAAGGAGCTGGATCTGAAGGCAGCGGCCCGCAGCGTGGGAGAAAAGAGCGTGGAGATGCTGCATGTGAAGGAGATCAATGAAGTCACGGGTTATGTCCGGGGCGGTTGTACGGCGATTGGCATGAAAAAGCGGTATGTGACCCGCATCGACAGCACGGCGCAGGACAGGGAGACGATCATTGTCAGCGGCGGACGAATCGGCTCCCAGCTGGAGCTTGCGCCGGAAGATCTGGCCCGGGCGGCGGGGGCGGAGTTTGCGGATGTGATCCGACATACGGGCTGATCTGCGTGACTGCAGAAGCGGGAAACAGACTGCCTGCTGCAGGAACTGATTGACGGAGCGGTTTCCGGGAGGGGATTCCCCGGTTCGGGCTGCGCACACGGAAAGGAGCGACAATGCAGGAAAAGAAAAATATCATGGATTATGATACGGTGGCGCTGGACGAGGAACGGAATGCGGTGGTCATCATCGACCAGACGCTTCTGCCGGGAAGGACGGAGCTGATCGCGCTTAAGACGGCACAGGAGATCTGGGACGCCATCTATCTGCTGAAGGTGAGAGGAGCGCCTGCCATAGGCGTGGCTGCGGCTATGGGGATCTATGTGTTGAGCCGTGAAATCGACACGAAAGATTTTGAGGTCTTCTATAAAAGGTTCTGCGAATATAAGGAGTTTCTGGATTCTGCCCGGCCGACGGCGGTGAATCTTTCCTGGGCGCTGCGGAGAATGGAGAAGGTGGCGGTGAAGGCGGGCCGTGAGGAAGGAAAGTCTGTTGCGGCGGTGAAGGAGATCCTTCGGCTGGAGGCGCAAAACATCCGGGAGGAGGACATCCGGGTGTGCCGCAGAATCGGTGAGAACGGACTTGCGCTGGTAAAGCCGGGGGACGGAATTTTGACGCACTGCAATGCTGGACAGCTGGCCACGATCAAATACGGGACAGCCACCGCGCCCATCTATCTGGGACAGGAGAGAGGCTACGGCTTCCGGGTATACGCGGACGAGACAAGGCCTTTATTGCAGGGAGCCCGGCTGACTGCCTATGAGCTGCATTCCGCCGGGGTGGACGTGACACTGCTCTGTGACAACATGTCCGCCAGCGTGATGGCAAAGGGATTGGTGAACGCTGTCTTTGTAGGCTGTGACAGGGTGGCGGCAAACGGGGACACCGCCAACAAAATCGGTACTTCGGTGGTGGCAGCCGTGGCAAAGCATTACGGTGTGCCGCTGTATGTCTGCGCGCCTACCTCCACCATTGATCTGGAGACGCCCACAGGAGCGCAGATCAGGATTGAAGAGCGCCCGGGTGAGGAAGTTACACAGATGTGGTATCGGGAACCGATGGCGCCGGAGGGGATAAAGGTTTACAACCCGGCCTTTGATGTGACCGACCATGATCTGATCGAGGGTATTGTCACGGAGTATGGAGTGGCAAGGGCGCCCTATACGGAGAGTCTGCAAAAAATGAAACAGGACGCATTGTCCGCAACATCCGGCGGAGGGAACGAATGAAGCGAAATGTCAGCCTGGAGGAAATCTCTGACGGGCGTCTGTATGGGGAACAGGATATGGTAAAGGCGGATTGCCATGGGTGTAACGGCTGTCATAAGTGCTGTACCGGCATGGGGAATTCGGTGGTTCTGGATCCCTATGATATGCGGCGGATGAAAGAGGGACTGGGCAAGTCCCTGCAGGAGCTTTTGGAAGAAGGAAAGTTGGAGCTGCATGTGGTGGACGGCTGTATTCTGCCGAATCTTGCCATGACCGGGGAAGAGGAAGCCTGCGGCTTTCTGGACGAGGCGGGAAGGTGCGGCATTCATGCCTTCCGGCCGGGAGTATGTCGGTTGTTTCCGCTGGGGCGGTATTATGAGAACGGGGATTTCCGGTACTTTCTGCAGAAAGGGGAATGTACTGCGTCCAACCGTTCCAAGGTGAAGGTCAGCAAGTGGATCGATACCCCTGAGCAGGGAAAATACCATGCCTTTCTCTGTGACTGGCACCAGCTGCTGAAGGATGTGGAGGAGGCGGTCCGGGGGCAGGAGGACGGCGAATATTCCCGGAATCTGAACCTGAAGCTGCTGAAGGAATTTTATTTTGACCAGGCGGACGAAGCAGACTTTTACCGGGATTTTACGGAAAAAGTCAGGCGTTTCAGGTCGGATGCGGGACTGGACTGTTCCGGAGCCTCCTGTTAAATGACAGGAAGAGGAGAATAGAATGAAGTATACCTGCCCGCCGTGTTCGGAGAGGCTTACCTGGAGTATCAGGGACATACAAGGCGTTATTTTGGCAGGACTTAGGAAGGTTATGAAAGTACGTTGTGGGACAGGAAATCAGAGGATGACAGTATATACAGGTATCTATCAGTCTGCGGCGGGGGAAATCCTGCTGTCTTGTGATGAGGAGGGGCTGACCGGGCTGGAATTTCGGCGGGAAGGCGGCGTCCTTCGGGGGGCCGGAGAGCGGGAAGGGCGGAAGCATCCGGTTCTTTGTGAGACAAGGCGGTGGCTTGACCTTTACTTTTCGGGGAAGGAGCCCGGGTTTGTACCGCCGCTCCACATGACGGGAACACCCTTCCGGATGCAGGTGTGGAAGCTTTTGTTAACCATTCCCTATGGGAAGACTACCACCTATGGAGAGCTGGCAAAGGCAGTGGCGGGGGAAATGGGTCTTGCAGGGATGTCTCCGCAGGCAGTGGGGGGCGCAGTGGGGCACAATAAGATCTGGCTCATTGTCCCCTGTCATCGGGTGATAGGGGCAGACGGAAGCCTGACCGGATATGCGGGGGGCATTGACAGAAAGGCATTGTTTCTTAAACTGGAGGGATGGAATGGCGGCTGTCTTGACGGAAGAATTGATTTATGAAATACTTTCGGTGGTGGAAGAGATACCGGAGGGAAAGGTTGCCTCTTACGGGCAGATTGCGGAACTGATCGGCAAGGAAAAAAATGCCAGGCTTGTGGGCCGGGTTTTGAGTATGGCGGAATATTACGGGAAATATCCCTGTCACCGGGTGGTAAACCATGCGGGCAGGCTGGCGCCCTGTTTTCGGGAGCAGCGCTTTCTTCTGGAGCGGGAGGGCGTAAAATTCAGGGATAAGGATCATGTGGATATGAAAGCGTACCGTTGGGAATGTGAATAGACGGGATGGAAAGGGAAAGAAAGGGCATTATAGATACAGATGAATGACGAGATGAGAAACGAGTCGGAAGAAGAGAGGAGCCGACGGCGCAGGGCGCGGATAGAGGAGATGAAACGGCAGAAGCGGCGGGCAGAGTTTCTGCAGAGGAGAGTGTTTCCGCTTGCCGTGGCGGCGGTGCTGATCCTGGGCATGGTTGGCACGGTGGGATTTGTGCGGAGCAGGAATTACATTCCCAAGGACGGAGGCGCATCCCAGACAGTGGGAGGAGCTGCCGGGGACGGAAGCGGAATGGAAGATAACGGTACACCGGCAGACGGAAGCGGCACGGGAAGTAACGGTACATTGGCGGACGGCAGCGACCGGGAGTCATCGGACAGCGCCTCGGTGCCCATGCAGCAGGTGGGCTCCGGCAAGACACAGACTACTGTGAGTCAGACGATTTCCCAGGGACAGGGAAAGGCTGATAACCGTGACGAACGACAGAATCTCAGGCAGCCGGGAGGATCGGAGGTCGCCGACGGTGTACAGGGAGCCGGAGAAGAGGACGTTTCCGGATCGGATTCCCGGGATATTTACGGTCCCCTTCCGGAGGGAGAATGGCATCCAAAAGTGTTTAAAGCGGGGGCTACGGTCTCCACGGCGGAATTTTCATCTGAAATCATCAGCGAGTACGGAGTGTTGATTGATGTGGAGAATGAGACCATTGTGGCACAACGTGCCGGAAAGATACGCATGTATCCGGCGTCCATGACGAAGATCCTGACGGTGCTCACCGCGGCGGACGCCCTGGGAATCCTGGGGCCGGAGGGGGAAAACTCCCCGGTGCTGGACGAGAAGTTTACCATCACCATTGAGATAACGGATTACAGCTTTGTGAACGACTGCAGCAATGTGGGTTTTGAGGTGGGGGAGGAAGTGACGGTTCGGGATCTGTTTTACGGAACCATTCTGCCCTCCGGCGCGGATGCGGCCCTGGGGCTGGCGTATTATGTGTCGGGCTCTCAGGAGGCGTTTGTGGAGCTGATGAACCAGGAGCTGGAAAGGCTGAATCTTCTGGGAACCTCCCATTTTACAAACTGTGTGGGAATCTACGACGATGAGCATTACAGCACGGCCTACGACATAGCGGTCATGCTGAAGACTGCCGCGGATAATCCCTTCTGCCGGAAGGTTTTGTCGACGCGCACCTACACCACCTCTCAGACGGAGCAGCATCCGGAGGGAATGACCATTTCCAACTGGTTTCTGCGGAGGATCGAGGACAAGGATACCCACGGTGAAATGCTCTGCGGCAAGACGGGGTATGTGGCCCAGTCAAAGAGCTGTGCCGCCAGTCTTGCCTGTGATGTGAACGGAAAGGAGTATGTCTGCGTTATGGCGGGATCTGCCGGCAACAAGAACTGTATGAATGACCATGTGAAGGCATATCAGACCTGGCTGACGGGAGAAATGCCGCAATAGCGGCGATGGCAGGCAATAGGAAATGACGGTCAGAATAGGAATCGTGGAAGACGAGGCGGCGCAGCAGGCCTATGTGCGGAATCTGATTGAAAAGTGGTTTGCAGGGACGGACTACAGGCTGCAGCTTGTGACCTGCTCCGGTACGGAAGAATATTTGTTTAAATACGAGAAGCCGGGAGCATTCGACATTCTGTTTCTGGATATTATGCTGGGAGCATCCAACGGTATGGAGCTGGCCAAAAAGATCCGCAGTACGGATCGTGAGGTGCAGATTATTTTTCTCACCGGCGTGAAGGATTATGTCTTTGAGGGCTATGAAATCGGCGCCGTGCGTTATCTGCTGAAGCCGGTGGAGGCGGGGGAGTTAGGCCGCGCGCTGAGCCATTGCTGTCAGCGGCTGTCGGAGAAGAGCGGGGAGTATCTGGCCTTTCGCTACCTGGGGGAAAGTCTGCGGATTGCTTTTTCCGATATTCTCCTGATCCGGGTGCGGGGACATTATCTGCAGATGCTGACAAGGGATAAAGTCTATGAGTGGAAGGGCAGTATGAACGGGGTCAGAGAGAGCCTGGACGAAAAGCGGTTTGTCTTTGCAAACCGTTCCGAGCTTGTGAATCTGGAGTATGTGACCAGGATTACAAGGCAGGAGTGCTTTCTGGAAAACGGGGAGACGCTGGAGATCAGCAGGGGAGCTTATAAGGGGCTCAACGAGAGTTTTATGGAGTATTATCTGTAATACGCTTCTCTGCCTGAATGATATGCATCAGGGAGGATTGGTATGTGGAAGATAGTTGGGATTGCCGTACCGGCGGTCTGTGTCCTGATATTTCTGGTCAGGGAGATTCTGAACAGGCGTGCCGCCACGGGATATCTTCTGCTTTTTTGCACCTGCGAGCTTGTTCTCTCCGGGCTCTCCGCACAGATGCCGGGGAAAGAGCTTTTTACGGCATTGCTGGCGGTGTTGATTTTGCTGGTGGGTATGGGAAATTCCGCCTACCTTCACAAAAAGTATGAGGAGCAATTTCTGGAGTATCAGGCGGAGGCTTTGTCCCGGCAGGTGGAGGAGGTAAAGGGAATCTACATGACTATGCGGGGCTGGAGGCATGATTATCACAATCACATGCAGAAGCTGAAGGCACACATTGCGGCAGACGAGTGGGACGAGGTAAATGCGTATCTGAATGAGCTGGAGGGCGATCTGGATCAGGTGGAAATCCGGTTTCGGACTGGAAATGTGAGTCTGGACGCCATCCTGAACAGCAAGCTTTCCATGGCGGAGCGGGCTGATATAGAAATAAACTGTAAGGCGGAGCTGTGTGAGGAGCTTTCCATCCCGGACATAGATCTGTGCGTACTGGTAGGGAATCTGATCGACAATGCGGTGGAGTCCTGTGCGGCGCTCTCCGGGGAGAAGGAAAGGTTTCTGCGGATCTATATCTGTGTGCGCAGAAGCCAATTGTATATCGCGGTGACGAATGCCACCGGGGAGACGGTGCGCAGGCCTAACCATGAGTATGTCACAAAAAAGCGTGGAAATCACGGACATGGGCTGAAGCGGATCGACGGGATCGTGGAGAAATATCAGGGCTTTATCAGGCGGGCCAACGAGCCGGGGGTCTTTTCCACGGAGATCATGCTGCCGTTGTCGGTACAGGGCTGAAAGAAAAGTGAAAAAGAAAACAATGGTTCGTGCACGAATATTCACTGTTTGTGCACGAATTTTTATGTGGCAGGCCGGAAACTGATATAATCAATTCAGTTCGGCAAAGCCGGAGAGGTCAGATGCCATCTCTCCGGTGAGGCCGAGATCGGAGGAAAGCTAAGATGCAGCGGGAAAAGAAGAAAAAGAGATACGGTATGGCAGAAAACATTCATTATATCTATCGGTTTTTGTTCCGACGTCATCCGCGTACCAAGCTTCTGCTGGCGGGTCTGATCCTTCTGGTCACGGTGACGCCCCTGATCAGCAATGTGACTGTGGCGGCAGCGGTGGCTTCCGTGACGGACAACCGCGGGGTGCAGGATTTTGTCCTGCGGATGGGAGCGGTGATGCTGGTGCTTTGCGTGTGTTCCTTTTTGCGGCAGGCGGCTTTGTCCTGGAGCAATTTTTACACGGAATGTGTGCAGAGCAGAGATTTTCTGATGGGGCTTGTGCGTAAGAGCCTGGACGCCGACTACGAAAATGTGGAGTCCCAGAAGCAGCAGAGGCTGCTGAACCAGGCCAGCCATGCGGTAAATCTGTTCCGTGGAGGAGTCAGTAAGATGTATCAGGGGATGCCGACGCTGATTTCCACTGTCGTCGGAACAGTGATCTATTCCATGACCATATCCGTGCTGGATATCAGGATTCTTCTGGTGATTCTGGTTATGACGGCGGTTGGTCTGTTTATGGAAAAGAGGGCCAGAGGTGTTGAAGAGTCCCTGAAGGAGGAGCGGTTTCGGAGCTGGGGAAGGGCCTATTACCTGAAGCGGGAGGCCATGTCGGTGCAGAACGGCAAGGATATCCGCATTTACAATATGACAGCCTGGTTACAGGACGGACTTCTCAGGCTGGGAAAAAAAGATAAAAGACTGGAGATGAAGCGGCACATCAGTTGGAAGCTGGTGTCGGTGGTAGAGGTTGTCTTTATCGTTGCCCGTGACTTGCTGGCCTATGCCATTCTGGCCGGGCAGGTTCTGGACGGAAGAATGTCTCTGGCAGAGTTCACCTTCTGCCTGGGAATTGTGTCGGGAATATCCGGCTGGATACGCAGGATGCGGGGAAGCTGGGCGGCGCTGTGCGACGGCAACAGAATGATGCGCGACTACCGGAAGATGATGGATTATCCGAATCGTTTCCTGCGTGAGGGAGGATTGTCTGCGGAGGCTGTCTGGAAGGAAGGAGGAGCGCCGCAGATAGAACTTCGGAACGTGTCCTTCCGGTATGAAGAGGACGGAGAAGACATTCTGAAGGAGATCAGTCTTACCATTAAGGCGGGCGAGCGGGTTGCGCTGGTGGGACATAACGGTGCGGGAAAGAGCACGCTGGTAAAGCTTCTGTGCGGATTTTATCATCCCACAGGGGGAGAAATCCTGGTGGGCGGACATTCGATAGAGGAGTATAACCTGCAGGATTACTACAGGCTTCTGGGCATTGTTTTCCAGGAGTCAAATACGCTGCCGCTCTCCATTACCAGCAATGTGTCAGGGGAGTGCGAGGAGGATACGGATACCGAGAAGGTGAAAAGGTGTCTGGAGCAGGCCGGACTTCTGGAGGATGTGCTCCGGCTGGAGAACGGTGTGCAGACGCATCTCACCAAGAATTTCCGACCGGACGGCATAGAGCTTTCCGGAGGAATGCTGCAGAAACTGATGCTGGCCCGGGCGCTCTATAAGGATGCGCCGGTTCTGATTCTGGACGAACCCACGGCGGCTCTTGATCCCATTGCCGAGAGCAGGGTGTATCAGGAGTATGCCAGAATCGCAGAGGGAAAGACGGCGATTTTTATCTCGCACCGACTGGCCAGTACCAGGTTCTGCGACAGGATTTTGTTTTTGGAGGATGGTGTGATCCGGGAGGAAGGAACCCACGAGGAGCTTTTGCAGAGCGGCGGAAGATATGCGGAAATGTTCCAGATCCAGAGCAAATACTATCAGGAAGAGATGTAAGGCGGGGGAAAGAATATGAACAGAGATTTCTGGAAAGAGGTAAAGAAAAATATTGGTCTGCTTCAAAGGTTGAATCCTGCGTATCTGCCTTTTGCCGCGACCTCCACGCTGCTTCGCAAAGCGGTTCCGTTTGCGGAAATCATCTTTGGCGCAAGGATTGTGGATTTGCTGGTTGAGAAAGGCAGTTTCCGGGATGTGATGGTACAGGCGGCGTTTTTGGTGGGGACAGTGTTCTTTTTATCCCTGACCGCTCAGATCCTGGAAGGCTTTCGTGGCGTGGAATGGATGATGGTTTCCGTATACAAGAACACGGCGCTGTCCGTCAAGGCCATGGAGCTGGATTATGATATCTTGGAAAAAAACAGCACTCTGGAGCTTATGGAGAAGGCGGAGAGCGGCTCGGACGCCATGGGCGGTCTGGCGGACTATGCCAAAAACGTGGTCTCTGCGGTGGGAAACGTTATTTCCGTGGTGTTTGCGCTGGCTACCATGGGCGGATTATTTCAGATGTCCCAGGTGGCGGGAGAAGGAGTGCTGTGGGAATTTTTCCGGTCGCCCCTCAGCATGGTCTGCCTGCTTCTGCTTTTGGGCCTCAGCGTTTACCTGGGAGGCAGATGCCAGGCACGCACGGGAAAAATACGCTATGAGGCGGACATGGCCAATGTGACCAGCAACAGGATTTACTGGTTTTTTTATAACCTGATGTTCAATTACCCTGCGGGGAAGGACATCCGTATCTTTCATATGCGCGGTCTGATCGAGGTTCAGGGTGAGAACGCTCTGTCGGAGATGGAGAAGGTCAAAAAGGATGCGCTGAGCAAAGAACTTGGGATCGCGTTTGCCGGATCGGCGGTACAGCATGTGTTTATGTTTGGGGCATGGCTTTTTGCGGGACTGAAGGCTATTCTTGGGATGATCAGCATCGGCGGCCTGACCAGATATGTGAATACCATACTTCTTCTGCAAGGCCATATCAATGAGCTGTCGGCCACCATCATTCAGCTGAAGACACAGAATACCTATCTGAAAAGTTTTGGGGAGTATCTGGATCTCAAAAATCAGAAATATGAGGGTACGCTGCCGGTGGAAAAGCGGCAGGACAATGAGTATACACTGGAGTTTAAAAACGTATCCTTTCGGTATCCGGGCAACGAGCGGATGATTCTCAAGAATGTATCCTTCCGGTTTCGGGTGGGAGGGAGGCTTGCCATCGTGGGCGCCAACGGGGCGGGAAAAACCACCTTTATCAAGCTGCTTTGCCGCCTGTATGATCCGACGGAGGGGGAAATTCTTTTAAACGGGATCGATATCAAAAAATACAGCTATGAAGAATACATCAGACTGTTCTCGGTGGTGTTTCAGGACTATAAGATCTTTTCCTTCTCGGTGGCGGAAAACGTATCTGCCAGCCCGCAATTTGAGGAGGAGAAGGTGATCAGGAGCCTGAAGGAAGCCGGACTTTATGAGAGGGTTTCCCGGATGAAGGATGGGATTCACACAAAGCTTTTGAAAGACCAGCAGGAGGACGGAGAGGAGGGGCTGGAAATCTCAGGAGGAGAAAAACAGAAGCTGGCTCTGGCCCGGGCGCTGTACAGGGGCGCTCCGATTGTAATACTGGATGAACCCACCAGTGCGCTGGATCCCCTGGCGGAACAGGACATTTATGAGCGCTTCAACAAGATGGTGGAGGACAAGACGGCCGTCTTTATCTCCCACAGAATGTCCAGCTGCAGGTTCTGCGATAACGTCATTGTCTTTGACGACGGCAGGATTGTACAGACGGGAACTCACGAGGAGCTTCTGAGGGATCAGGAGGGACTGTACAGCCAAATGTGGAATGCCCAGGCGCAGTACTATGTGTAGGTTAAAAGCCCTTTATATTTTCCCGGTAGGATATTCCGGCGGGGGTGGCAGCGAGGCCGCCTCTGCCGGTTTCTTTTAATTCTTCCGGCAGCAGCTTTCCGATGCTGCGCATGGCGTCAAAGACCTGATCGGGAGGAATTTTGCTGCGGATACCGGAGCAGGCCAGATCGGCGCTGGTCAGAGCGTTGACGGCGCCTATGACATTTCGTTTGACACAGGGAACTTCCACCAGCCCGGCCACGGGATCGCAGGCCAGCCCCAGAAGATTTTTCATGGCCAGGGCTGCGGCATGGGCGATGGTTTCGCCGTCCCCGCCCATGAGACAGGCCGCACCGCCTGCCGCCATGGCGGAGGCCGCGCCGATCTCCGCCTGACAGCCTCCCGCCGCGCCGGAGACGGAGGCGCGCTGTGCGATGACGCCGCCGATTCCCGCAGCGGTGTAAAGCGCCTTTGTCATCTCGTCCGAGGAGAATCCTCTTTCTTCCTCCAGGGACAGGAAGACCGCCGGAACCACGCCGCAGGAGCCTGCGGTGGGCGCGGCCACGATACGCCGCATGCAGGCGTTTGACTCTCCCATTTTGACAGCCTTTTCCATCACAAGCCCCAGAAAGGAACCGCAGAGCAGAGACCCCTCCCTGCGCGCCCTGGCCAGCTTTTCGCCGTCCCCTCCCGCCAGGCCGCTGGCGGAGGAGAGGGTGGGATCATAGGAGGAGTCGGCGCTTTTCATGGCTTCATAAAGAGCCCGCATCCGTTGAAAGGCCTCCTGTTTTGAGAGCTCCAGCTCCCGGCAGTCCGCATCCCGGATCACCTCCCAGAATGCCAGCCCTGTCTTTTGTTCCGCGGTTAAAATGTCTTCAAGGGAATGATACATATCGGCTCCTGTCTCTTTGCTGTAAAAAACCATGCCGGCTGGAAATCAGGCGCGAATACAGGGGCGTTTGATCTCGGCTGACATGGCTGTCTGCTTGTATTTCTTCTCTTCACTATGGTTATTATAGCATAAAGCCGCGAAAAGAACAAGTCTGGTTGTGCGGCGGTTCCTGTGCTACACTTGCAGAGTGCTGCTGTGAGCGGAGTGTACAGTAACCATGCAAGGCACGATCAACCGGAACAGATTCAGATGGAGGGACAGATTTGATGACAGATCAGCATTCGGAACGGATTTTGGAAGAGACGCATTTGAGAGAGATACTGGAGGAGGCGGAAAGACAGCTGAAACAGGCCCATGAGGCTGTTGAACGAAAAGAAACCGAGCTGCAGGAGCTCAAGAGAGAAATCCGGGAAAATACGGAGCATGGGGCGGCGGATCTTTCTACCACCGACGGATTTGAGGCGCTGGTGGAGCTGAACCAGAGTATTGCGCCTGTCACAAATCTGGTTGCGGACTATGACGAGACGATGCGGAAAATTCATCGCCTGAATAACCTGATCAAATGCCCTTATTTTGCCAGGATCGATTTCTGCTTTGAGGGGGAGGAGATTCCGGAACAAATTTACATCGGGAAAACGTCGCTGACGGGGGAGAAGGCGGTGGAGATCTATGTCTATGACTGGCGTTCTCCCATTGCCAGCGTGTTTTACCGATTTATGACGGAGGAGGCGTTCTATGACGCGCCTGCAGGCAGAATCACGGGAAGAGTGGAGCTGAAGCGTCAGTATGAGATCAGGGACAGCCGGCTGCTCTACTTTTTTGACACGGACAGGAGCATCAACGACGAAATATTAAAACAGCTGCTGTCAAAGAACACCTCCCCCAAAATGAAAACCATAGTGGAGACCATCCAGAAGGAACAGGACATTGTGATACGAAATCTGGAGAGTGACCTTTTGATGATACAGGGGGTGGCGGGAAGCGGAAAGACCTCCATCGCCCTGCACAGGGCGGCGTACCTGATGTATCAGGGACTGCAGTCCAGGCTGGCGGCCAACAATATTCTGATCCTTTCGCCCAATTCCACCTTTGAGCAGTATATTTCGGAGGTGCTGCCGGAGTTGGGGGAGGAGAATGCGGTCTCTATGGTATTTGAGGATATCCTCCGTTCCCTGCTTGGGGAAAAGGTGATGTGGAAGGCTGCTCCGGGACAGGAGGAATCGGGGAACGGTCAGACTGGCGTGGGACGGATACAGACCCAGCGGGAATTTCTGGAAAATGCGGTTGCAAACGGCGCCTGGGGCGATTATATGAAGAAAAGCATGCGGTATAAGACGTCGGAAGCCTTTCTTGGCCTGCTGGATCGTTTTGCGGAGCAGATTCCGCTGCGGCAGATGGCGTTTCAGGACGTATATCATGAGGGGAACCGCATTGCCGAAAAGGAAGAGCTGAGAAGGCGGGCAATGCAGCGCCCGGAGACGCCGCTGGCCGTCCGGCTGGAGCAGCTGACTGCCCGGGTTCTGGAGGATGCCTTCGGAAACCGGAAAGGAGCAGGGGAGGAGAAAGCCCGTGTCCTGGAGGAGATACAGAGGTTTACCAGACTCAATCTTTATGAGCTGTACAAAAGCTTCTGGAGCGATGAGGCAAATTTTCAGGGTGCGGATTCCCAGGGCGTGGAAGAACTGGAGGAGATCAGAAGCGGTACGCTGGAAAATCTGGAAGGGGACTGCCTGTATTTTGACGATGCCGTCCCGGTGCTGTATCTGTATCTGAAGCTTCACGGCTGCAACGATTACCGGAACATCCGTCAGGTGATCATAGACGAGGCCCAGGACTATTACCCGCTGCAATTTGAGATTCTGCGGATTCTCTTTCCAAACGCAAGGTATACGGTGCTGGGAGATATCAATCAGACCCTTTCCAAACAGGAGGACGGCTCCTTCTATGAGCAGGTGCGGAGAATCCTGAAGAAAAAGAAGTCTTCTCTTGTCACGCTGAATAAAAGTTTCCGCTGTACAAACGAGATTTTACAGTTCAGCCTGCAGTTTATCCAAGAGAAGCCGCAGATTGAGAGCTTTAACCGCAGCGGGGAGGCGGTGGAGGTCAGAGCCTTCCGGACCCGCCGGGACTATCTGGCCGGTATCCTGAAAGAGATGGAGAACTGCAAGGAAAAGGGATACGGAACGATCTGCCTGCTGTGCAAGACGGAGGAGGGCTGTCAGCGCCTGTTTCGCGAGCTGGGTTCCCGGGCGGAGCTGCGGATGGCCGGAGACGACGGAGTGGAGGGGCTGAAGGGCTGCTTTATCCTTCCGTCCTACATGGCCAAGGGGCTGGAGTTCGACGCGGTGCTGATCTGCGACGGGGATTCGGATACCTATCAGACCGGGGACGACAGAAAGCTTCTTTATATCGAATGTACCCGTGCGCTCCACAGACTCAGCCTGTTCTGCCAGGGGGAGCTGACGCCTCTTCTGGAGATGAATTGACAATCTGAGCAGAGGGCCTATAATGAAAGATAGGATTCCCAAGTCACGGCAGGGGCCCCAGGGGCGTGCGGCGTATGTTGGGAGACAACGGGGAAGGGCGGAGACATGAGAGTTTTTACAAAGGATGAAATCCGAAAAAGGATCTTGCGGTGTAGAAACTTGCGCAGGCAGAACAGGCTCTGACAGAGAGGGGTAAGAATGGAACGGGAAGAGTATAAAAGTGTACGGGACAGGGCACTTGAGGAGCAAAAGCAGTATTTCCGGGAGAATGCAGAACCAAGGCGGTTTGCAATGATCAAGAAAATATTTTTGTGGTTTCTGCTGATTTATCTGCTGGTTCATTTTGTGCTGTCCGTGTGGATCATGATACTGCAGGGAAGCGTTACTGCATTTGCGGTGGGGGTTGATATTGTCAAAATGCTGTTTCAGATGTTTTTGCTGGGCCTGGTTCTGAATCACATGGGTATCTGGAGACAAAATTTTTTGCTGTATGTGATGGCGGCGTATGATTTTGCCGCTTTGCTCAGGAACAGCAAGGCCATGGAGGAGTTGGCGGAGTATCTGTCCTGTCTGTCCGTAGCCTCTGGAATGGCGTACAGAGCCCTGATGTGGATGGAAGTGATCTACCCGCTGATTCTGCTGGTCATGGCGCTGTGGCTCACCGTACCCCGCAGAAACAGGGAGCTGTCCGAGGAGATATCCGCCATGTTCCAGGAAAGCGTGAAGGATTTGACGCGCTGAGTGCTTCTGCCCTTTTGGCAAGTAATTGACAGATTTGTCTGTTTGTGGTACATTTACAATAATATAGAATAGAAAGGTGGCTTGTGTGTGTTAATTTGTGTTTGCGTTATGCGTACCCGCGTTCAGGGGCGATAAGAAAGCAGATATATTGTCTCATGTAAATGGGATTTTTTTGCGTGCAAACACATTTCACAGGAACCATGGGTAAGGATGGGACTTTTGTTCTGTCCGGTTGACTGACGCTTTTTCGTGCTTTGCGGGAAATTCCGTTTCTGAGGGATATCCTGCTTTTTTGTTGCCCTTTTCACAGCAGTGCAGAAGGGAGAACAGTATAATGCAAAAAGGCAGGAGACAGACAAAGGGGGACAGCGGGGTAAAGCTGT
Source organism: uncultured Acetatifactor sp. (assembly GCA_910586835.1). Taxonomy (GTDB): domain Bacteria; phylum Bacillota; class Clostridia; order Lachnospirales; family Lachnospiraceae; genus Acetatifactor. The sequence continues at coordinate 5,428 of CAJUJU010000053.1, read as the reverse complement.
CCGATTCGCAAAATTTCATAACGGAGAAAAGATTGATAAAGAAGATAGTGGGACTGAGCAGCATTTGCCGGGAGGATACGGTGATCGAGATCGGGACGGGAAAGGGACACCTGACGGAAGAGCTGTGCAGGCGAAGCGGCAGGGTGTATTCCGTGGAGCTGGACCGCAGGCTGTATGAGAGCGCGGGAGCCAGACTGGCGGAAAGGTCCAATTTGCAGCTTATTCATGGGGACTTTTTGAGGTATCAGCTTCCGGCGAAGGGAGCCTACAAGGTGTTTGCCAACATTCCCTTTTCCATTACCACACAGATTGTGGAGAAGCTGACAAATGACAGAAATCCGCCTGGGGAGATGTGGCTTGTGATGGAAAAAGGGGCGGCGAAAAGGTTTATGGGGTGCGGAAAGGAGACGGAAAAATCCCTTTTGCTCAAGGTGTGCTATGACATCGGGATCCGGTATCATTTCCGCAGGGAGGATTTTCACCCCATGCCGGGGGTGGACTGCGTCCTGCTTCATTTTTGCAGAAAAGCCGTGCCGGATCTGGATAAGAAGGAGTATGCGGCTTTTCGGAGGTTTGTGGCACATTCCATGAAATATGGACTGTGTGGGCGCAAGGGGCTGCTCACCGAGAGGCAGGTGTCCGTGGCGCTGAAGCAGGCAGGGCTGCCCCATGCCCATAAAGACGGCGTCACGCTGTATATTCAGTGGCTCTGCCTGTTTCGATGCTGGCGGAGGCTGTACCCGGCAGCAGGTATCTGAAGCTGTGGGCCTGGCCTCTGCGAGAATTTTCCCATGGTATGACTTAAGAAGCTGAGACAGGTGTCAGCGGGAATCATGTCCTCATATCGGAGCATTTACCGTATCGTCCTTCTTCCGACGTTCCAGTCCCTGGAACAGCCGGAGCAGTACGATGACGGCGGCTGCGGCAAGAATGGATTCCGCAGCAAACTGCGCGTATGCCAGTCCATACAGAGGGAACAGGTAATTCAGGATAAAGAGAGCCGGGATCTCCAGCACAATTTTCCGCAGAATGGCAAAAACCAGGGATTTCCGGCCCAGGCCGCAGGCCTGAAAAACGCCTACCGCCAGAAAATCCATGCACAGGAAAGGCATTCCCAGGCATAGCCCTCGCAGGAAGCGGGTTCCGTAGGCCACAATGGAGGGATTCTTCATAAAGAGGGAGATGAGGAATCCCGCTCCCAGCCAGTAGCCTACCGCAAGGGTGGCCATAAAGGTAAGGTTGATTTTGGCGGTGAAGGTGAGGGTTTTCTTCATGCGGGACACGTTGCCGCTAGCGTAGTTGTAGCTGATTAACGGCATAATGCCCTGTGACAACCCGAAGGCCACCTGCATGGGCACCATATTGATTTTTTGAGAGATTCCCATGGCGGCCACGGCATCCGCGCCGAAGGCAGCCGTAAAATTGTTCAGCACGGTCATGCCGGTTACGTTTAACAGGTTCTGAATGGCTGCCGGCACACCTACCGCCAGGATTCCCGCCACGATTTCCCTCCGGAAACGGAACAGGGTGGGGCGGATACACACATAGGTGCGGCCCCGCTTCAGGAAAAGCAGGACAAAGAAGTAAGCGCAGGCCACACAGTTTGACAGGAAGGTTGCCAGACCGGCTCCTGCCGCACCCATATTCAGACCCCAGGGCAGGATAAAGATGGGATCCAGAATGATATTCAGCAGACAGCCGCTCATGGTGCCCAGGCTGGCGTGAAGGGAGGAGCCCTCCGCCCGCACCAGATAGGCCATGACCACATTCAGGATAGCGGGAGCAGCTCCGCAGCTCACCGTCCACAGCAGATAGTCGCCGGTGGCCGCTGTGGTATTGCTGTCAGCCCCCAGCATGATCAGCAGGGGATTTTGAAAGACCGTGTACAGGGTGGAAAACAGAATCCCTGATATCAGTGCGCAGTAAAAGCCCAGGGCAGAGCTGCGGTAGACGGTGTCATAATCCTTTGCCCCAAGGCCCCGGCTCATCATGCTGGAGGAGCCAACGCCGAACAGGTTATTCACCGCATTGAAGGCCAGCAGCACCGGGGCTGCCAGTGTCACGGCGGCATTCTGCACCGGATCGTTCAGCATTCCCACAAAGTAAGTGTCGGCCAGATTATAGATCACCATGACCAGAGAGCTGAGGATGGTGGGGATGGCCAGCGTCATCACCGCCTTTGGTATGGGAGTTTTTTCAAATAATTCTGTTTTTTCCGTATTTTCCATGATTACACATCCTTTTGCCTATTTGATAAATGCAGACACAATATATCCGTATATGACCGGAGCCGTCTGCGCCTGTGTTGCCCAGAAGAAACAGGTTGCTCCGCAATGTACAGCAGATGGTCATTTGACCGTTGTCAGTCCGGAATAAACTCATTGTACCACAGGAATGAGAGAAAAGCGAAAAAAATTTATCCTTGACTCTGACGCTGCGTCATGGCGTATGATAGGATTACACAAGGGAGGTGGCGGTATGATGACAGTCAATGAGGTGAGCAAATTAACGGGAGTGAGTATACGCGCTCTGCATTATTATGACCAGATTGGTCTTTTGCATCCCACCGAAATGACGGAGGCCGGATACAGGCTGTATGACGATACGGCGCTTGGGCGGCTGCAGCAGATTCTGCTGTTCCGGGAGCTGGAGTTTCCGCTGAAGGAGATTGCGGGGATTGTCAATGACAGATGCTTTGACAGGGATAAGGCCCTGGAACAGCAGATCGAGCTGCTGACGCTGAAAAAGGAACGGCTGGAGAAGCTGATCGACCTTGCGTGCAGAATCAGAGAAGAAGGGGCGAATCGGAAAGAGAATTTGCCCGTGCATTTGGGCGCACAGAAAGGTGTGCAGAAGGGAGCGACAATGGATTTTTCGGCATTTGATACAAAGAAACTGAAGGAATACGCGGAGGCGGCAAAAGCCCGGTGGGGAAAGACAGACGCATATCGGGAATTTGAGGAGCGAAACAGGGAACGTGGGCAGGACGAGCAGCGGCTTGTGTCCGCGGGGCTTATGGATGTGTTTGCCGGGTTCGGAGCCATGCGGGATGAGGATGCCGGCAGCGAGGCTGTGCAGGCGCAGGTAAAGGCGCTGCAGGATTACATCACGGAGAACTTTTATACCTGCACTCCGGAGATTCTGTCCGGTCTGGGAAAAATGTACGAAGCGGACGGAGCGTTTCGGGAAAACATCGACAAAGCGGGCGGAGAGGGCTGCGCGGCATTTGCGGCCCGGGCCATCGAGAAATTCTGCGAGGGACGGTAGAAAAAATTGCATCCTCCGGTGAATGGTGGTATGATGGGGAAAGAAAAGAAGGAAAGGAGAGTTATTTATATGAAAAGATATGTTCTGTCTGCATAGCAGGGGCTATTGCAATAAAACAAAGGATGCCGCGATAAACGGATGATCTTATTGTTCTTGAAATTGTTATAGCCAACGCTATTCCTGAAGAATATTTGTTTAGGAGGCAGACATGGGCTATATAAGAGCAGAAGAAATTCTGCCCGTTGAAGTAATAGAGCTGATACAGCAGTATGTGGACGGAGAGACAATTTATATTCCGCGCAAGTCCGCGCACAGGCAGGCCTGGGGAGCGGGGACTCAGATCAGGCAGGAGCTTTCGGTGCGGAACCGGAATATTTACGGGGATTATCTTGCGGGAAGCAGGACATCGGAGCTGGCCTGTAAATATTTTCTGTCGGAGAAGAGCATACAGCGTATCCTGAAAAAAATGAGCGAGTAACATTATGAGCCGATTCCCGGATGGATTGACAGACAGTTGAAAATAAGCCTGTCAGTACACCGGCATCGGCTCCTGTTTTTTATCTTACCGGCGTTTGACTCCTTAACCCTTACAGGAAACTGCGGCGTGGCTGAAATTGCCCCAAGGAGGCAATTTTCAACCGTTGGTTGAAACCGGGAGCAGGATTCCCTTCTCAGGTTATTGCGCTGTCCGCCGTTTTTTATTAACATGGAATCAAGAGGTTTTGCAGGGCGAAACGGCAGGGAGCGCTGCCTGGCGGGGGCGCGGCAGGCCGGAGAAAGGGAGGGGCAGATGGAGAACCTGAAGACGGGAGAAGTGATAGGAAAAAGGCGCAGGGAGCTGGGGCTTACGCAGAATCAGCTTGCTTCGTCGCTGAATGTTTCATTTCAGGCAGTGTCAAAGTGGGAAAACGGAGCGTCCATTCCGGATGTCATGATGCTGCCCAAGCTGGCGGCGGTATTGAACACCACCGTCGATGCGCTGGTGGGCTACAGCGCTGTGGTGGCGGACTACGATGACAGGTATAACACCGAGGGATATTATTGGGGGCTGATGCCGAACCGTATCTGCTATGACATCATGAAGCTATTGCCGCCCATCCGTCCTTACAGGGTGCTGGATATCGGCTGCGGCGAGGGCAAGGATGCCGTATTTCTGGCCAAGTGCGGCTATGCGGTGACGGCCTTTGACGTATCCGAGGCGGGAATCGAAAAGGCGAAAAAGCTGTCCGCCCATAATAAGGTGGAGGTAAATCTGTTCCGGGCCGATCTCTTTGACTATCGACCGGACGGCATATATGATATTATTTTCAGCAGCGGTGTGTTTCATTTTGTTCAGGAGAGCCAGAGAAAGGAGCTTTGCCACAGCCTGAAGGAGCACACGGCGGAGAATGGCATCAATGCCATCAATGTTTTTGTAAAAAAGCCTTTTATCACCCGGGTGCCGGATTCCACACGCGACGAGGCCAAAAGGCATCCCTGGCATTCGGGGGAATTGTTTGGATATTATCACGACTGGCTGTTTCACACCTGCAGGGAGGAGGTATTCGACTGCAACAGCGGCGGCAAACCGCATAAGCATTGCATGGATACGCTGATTGCGCAGAAGGTGGGGACGGAAGCAGCGTTATAGACGAAAAGCGGGATATTTGAGGTTTTTGGACTTAAGGGTAAAAACCGACAGCCAGCATACAAAAAAGTATGCCTGTTGGTCGTTGGCAAAGAAATTTGAGTACATATCCTGCATAAATGAATGCCAGGGATCATAGAATCTCCGGGGCAGGATAGAAACACACACATATAGATGAAGAAACAGAAAAATGTCGAAGTATGGCTGCGGTCATGCTTTTTCTTTTGGGAAAAGACAGAAGAACAGAACACAATACACACTTTTGTATGCCGTTAGAGCCAGTGTTTACAAGGGATTGCGGGAATGGGGTACATTTTACGGACGAGCCCACCGGCGCATTGGATCAGGCCAGTGGTAAAGATGTCTTAAAGCTCTTTCAGGAATTAAATGAAATGGGAAATACAATTGTAATGATTACACATGACCTGAAGGTGGCGCAGTCCGCAAAACGGATTGTGCGGATTGTGGACGGAGTGCTGATCACGACAAACGCATGAGTAAATAAAATGTGAACAAACTGCTCCATTATCCGTT
>CAJUJU010000052.1 GCA_910586835.1 uncultured Acetatifactor sp. | reverse complement strand
TTGATGCAGGTTTTCAGCACGCTTTCACGGCTTATGGCATTGATGAGCCTTACTTCCAAGCCCGACAGTTCAATGTTGGATGGGAGCAGGTCAACTCCCTCGTCATGGTGCAGGATGCTTTTGGAAACATCGACGGATTTATCATCAATAATATCCTGCATAATGGTTGAGAGCGTATTGGGTAAATCGTCTGGTCGGCTGTAACCGAGCGACATAGTTAAATTTGCCTGTGCATCGGCATCAATGAGCAGGACTTTCTTACCCTGCTGTGCCAGAGTTACTCCCAGATTGACCGCCGTGGTGGTCTTGCCGACGCCGCCTTTCTGGTTGGTTAAAGCAATCACTTTGCAATTTGACATAGGGTGCGTCCTCCTTTCGCATAGATTTAGCCACTTTGTCAAGGTGGCTATGTAACAATATCAGAGAACGACAGAACGCAAAAAAGCCGCCTACTCTTAAAAATAAATAAGAATAAGCGGCTCTGTGATGTGCCTTAGACATATTCAATTTTCATTCTCTTTACTGGTGCGTTTACGACCTTAAATATCAGTTCGTCAACGCAGTCTGTATATCTGCCCTGCTGAATGAGCTGGTTTTTCAGCTCCACAAGGCTATGTAGTAAAATGCTCCGTTCTTGGCTATCCACATACAAATGATTTTTCTTTTCTCTCATAAAGCTCACCGTCCTTTCTTGGCTTCATTATACAAGAAAATGACGATAGCACTCAAAGGTGTAAATCAAAGAGAAAAACTCCTCCTTTTCTAAGCAATCATCAAATCATATGGAAATATCCTAATGCCTCCCTTATCGCCGCTTCTTTCTCTGGCGGGCATTTCGACTGTCTGGAATTTTCTGATTTTGGCAGATTATAATTCACTCTCTCAATAATTCCGCACTTCTCCTTTACCTGTGCTATATACAAACTACTGACTTTCAATCCACTATGCTCCAACACATAATCCTTGATTTCCTCATAGGTGGCTTTGCTCTCCGCAGACGTCAAATCAAGCTCGTCCATCTGAAGCTCAACCTCGATATGTTGGTCTGAATGAAGTTTGGACAATAAACATACCGTCTCCACATGCTCCGTAAACGGAAACATATCCACCCCCACGCACTTTTCCACCAGGTAGCCCTTTTTCGTCAGCACCTTCAGATCCCGCACCAGCGTCTCAGGATTGCAGGAGATGTACACCACCCGCCGGGGAGACAACCGCCCCACAGCGTTTAAAAACGCTTCGCTGCTGCCGCTGCGGGGCGGATCCATGAGAACCACATCGGCCATTGCCCCCTGCTCTGCCATCTCCACCAGAAATTTCCCCGCGTCATTCCGATAGAATTCTATGTTGGATATCCCGTTTTGCTTCGCATTGCTGCGGGCGTCCCTCACCGCATCCGGATTCAGTTCCACACCGATGACCCTGCCTGCGGACTCCGCCGCGATCATGCCGATGGTTCCCGTTCCGCAGTAGGCATCCACCACTGTCTCACTGCCGGTAATTCCTGCGTATTCCATGGCCTTCCTGTACAACTTTTCGGTTTGCACCGGATTGACCTGATAGAAGGATTTCGGAGAAATGCGGAAGGTTTTTCCGCAAAGCACGTCCTCAATATAACCCTTCCCGTAGATCACCTGCCCTTTGTCTCCCAGCACCATACCGGTACTGCGGTCGTTGACGTTGACAACGATAGTGGTAATCTCCGGGTGGATTTTTAACAAGGCCTTCACAAAATTGTTTTTGGAGGGCATGATCGGTGATCCCAGCACCAACACCACCATGATCTCCCCGGTGGCGTGGCCCGTGCGGATCAATACATGACGCAGAAGACCATAGCCCGTATCTTCATTGTAGGGACGTATCTTAAAAGATTTCAGCAGCCCTCGGATTGTGACAATGATCTCATCGGCCTTTTCATTCTCCAGATAACAGCTGTCTACCGGCACAATCCTGTGGCTCTTCTCCTCATAAATGCCGGAAATCGCATTGTGCCGCCTGTCCTCGCCAAATGCCGCATGTACCTTGTTTCGATAATGGGCAGGCTGATCCATGCCGATCATCCGCTCCGGCCTGCAATATGGCTCCATCAGTCTGCGCAGTTCCGTCTCCTTGGCCTCCAACTGCTCCTGGTAACTCCTGTTTATCCACTGACAACCGCCGCACTTTCCCGCAACCGGACACAGGCTGACAGAAACATTCCTCGCCCTCTTTTGCCCTTTGTTCCCAACTTTTTTCTGCTCTGTGCCCATCTCTGTTTTCTGCACTTCCTTTTCCCTTCTTCCTGGTCCGACTCCTTTTGCGCCAACTTATATCCGCCTCGAGCCAAATAGACCTAAACCATGTGACTCGCGCTGCTCAAAGCAGTACAATCTGTTTACCCTTCCTGATCCCTGCGCTTCCGAACAGTGGGATGTCCTTCCATAACCTGTTGATACCGGAAGCACCCTTCTGCATGATCGTTGACCATCCCGCAGGCCTGCAGATGAGAATACACTGTTACCGATCCCAGATAACAAAATCCCCTCTTTTTTAGATCCCCGCTGATCGCATCAGAAAGGCCGTTTTTTGCCGGAAGACCGCCCTTCTGATGTCCCAGATACAGAATCGTCTTCCCTTTTGAAAATCCCCACAGATAATCACTGAAGGTGCCGAATTCCTCCCTCACTTTCAAAAAGCACTGTGCATTCCGAATGACTGCTTCAATCTTCCTCCGGGACCGGATCATCCCTTCCGTTTCCAGAATCCGCTGAATGTCCGTCTCTGTGTAGGACGCCACCTTCTCATAATCAAAGTCGTCAAAGCACCCTCTGAACACTTCTCTCTTTTGAATCATCATATTCCAGTTCAGGCCGCACTGCATGGCTTCCATCATCAGGAATTCAAACTGCTTTCTGTCATCATGCAGGGGCACACCCCATTCCTCGTCATGATACCTTATCATTTTTTCATTGCACAGACACCACCCGCACCGCTCTGTATTCGGCTCCATCATAACACCTTCCTTTATCTCATCAAGTCAAAAAAAACGTCAAATCCCTGTATATTCATGGATTTGACGTTCCTTATTTCGTCGGAGTGGCGGGATTCGAACTCGCGACCTCCACCTCCCTAAGATGGCGCTCTAACCAAGCTGAGCCACACCCCGAGACACATTTAGTATTATAACGTGTCCCGGGAAAAAAAGCAATATCTTTTTTAAAATTTTTCGAGCTTTTTTTAAGATTCTGTTCAAAATTCCCCTAAATCCCCTTCATGCAGAAGGTAAACTCCAGCCTGCCCTCAGCGGGAAGCAGGTATTCCGGGTGCACCGGAGCGCCCCAGCTGTCGTCTCCGCCCACTCCCATCTGAGCCAGCGCCGCCCGGATCACGGTATAGTGTACCTGGGGCAGTTCATTTGCATGTGCCGCATTCTCCAGCTCATGGGGCGTCCAGGGCAAGGCGGAAAAGCTCATGCCCTTTCCGGCAAAGAGCAGCCCTCTTCCCTTCGCGTCCGTCACCTTGGCATACCGCACTTCCGTCTTGTTGCCGCATTCCTGAGGCACCAGATACCTGGCCAGATTGTCGGAAACCAGATTCTGATAGATTCCCAGCTTAGCACCCATCTGTCTGTCCGCATAGGTCTCCTCCGGCCCGTTTCCGTACCACTCCAGGTGATCAAAATCCGCGTCTGTTTTCAGAATGACACCGAATTCCGGCAGATCGCCCAGCTCCTTTACGGCGTCCATGGAAAGCGTAATCCGCATAGTTCCGTCCCCGTATACCTGATAGCGCAGCACACACTCGGCCTTGGGGCTGGTGGGCATCTGATATCTGCAGCTGACCACCACGCAGCCGTCCTCTTCCTTCACCTCCGGATTCTTTTCCGAGACGCCTGCGCCGCCCACATACATGCTGGCAAGCTTCCACTGGCCGCAGCGCTGCATCATGCGATTTCCGCAGTCGTTATCCACCGGCGCCCTCCAGAAGTTGGGCATGGGCATGGTCTTCAAAAGCTCCCGCCCGCCGTAGCGGTAGGATACCAGCCCGCAGCCGCCATAGGAGAACAGCGCCTCGAACTCCTCTCCCCGGACACCCAGGTTATAGCATCCGCGAATGATCTGAAGGGGCTTTTTCACCTCAATCGGTCTGTCCGCAATAATTTCCCCTGTCTTTGTGAATACGCCCTGTTCAAAGGCCACCTCATGTCCTGCGGCAGCCCAGGCCGCATCCTCCTTCAGGCAGAAGGAAACCGTCACCACATACTCTCCCTTTGTCTGGGGAACAGTAAAGGGCAGGGCAAACTCTCCGCTGCAGCCCGGCTCCACCGCAGCGTCAAGAAGCCGCTCCTCCACAATCCGTCCCTCCTTCTCCAGCCGGACAAAGCAGTGGAAATCAGCTGTGGACACAAAAAGATTTCTGTTGATGACCCGGAATTTGTCCTCGAAAACCTCTACGGAAATGTTCCGATAATTGTACTTTACCTCCTGCATCTTAGGAGAAGCTGTCCTGTCTCCCCCGTATACGATGCCGTTTCCGCTGAAGTTATAATCGCAGGGTCTTTCGTCAAAGTCACCGCCGTAAGCCTGAAATTCCTTTCCGTAACGGTCTTTTTTATAGATGGACTGATCCACATAATCCCAGATAAAACCGCCCTGATACAGCGGCTCCCGCTCCGTCAGCTCCGTATATTTGTGCATGGCGCCGCAGGAATTGCCCATGGCATGGGTGTACTCACAGCAGATAAAGGGCTTGCTTCTGTCCTTCTCCAGCCACTTCTCAATATCCGTCACCTTTGTGTACATCTGGCTTTCCACATCGCTGGTATCCGGATAGCTTCTGTCGTGGCAGATTCCTTCATAGTGGATGACCCGGCCGGAATCATGCTGCCTCAAAAACTGTGACATATCGTAGATGTTTTTCCCGCCGAAGGCCTCGTTTCCGCAGGACCAGATCAGGATTGCCGGGTGATTTTTGTCCCTCTGGTACATGGAATTTACCCGATCCAGCATCATGGCATTCCACTCCGGCCGATTGCCCGGCACGATGGACTCCATCGGCAAGACTCCTCTCGAAGCGGAATCCCAGGAGCCGTGAGATTCCAGATTGCACTCGTCGATCATGTACAGACCCAATCTGTCGCACAGGTCATAAATCCTGGAATCGTCCGGATAGTGGCAGGTGCGGATCGCGTTGATGTTGTGCTGTTTCATGGTCACCAGATCCTGCCAAAGCTCCGCCTCGTTTGGCACACGGCCCGTGCGCGAGCTGAATTCATGACGGTTTACGCCCTTGAACACAATGCGCTGCCCGTTCAGCTTCATCAGGCCGTCCGCAATCTCAAAGCGGCGGAAGCCTACCTGTACGGGAATCACCTCCTGGAGCCGTCCCTCCCCGTCGCACACCTCCAACACCAGCTTGTACAGATTCGGCTTCTCCGCGCTCCACAGCAGCGGCTTTTCCACAGGCAGCACCAGCCGGGTCTCTTCCTGCAAGGGAGCGCTCAGCTCTGCCGCCGTCCTGGTGTCCGTTATCTGTCCCTCATTTCTCCGAAAAGCCTTGTCAAACCGGTAAACTCTGCCTTCCTCAAGCAGTTTCACCTGTACCTGTCCCTCTGCCGTGGCCGCCAGCTCCAGCACCAGCTTTGCCTGATCCAAAGAATCGTTCAGCAGCGTCTGCACCTTCATATCTCTGATATGTACACCGGGTACGGTATAGAGATACACATCCCGGAAAATGCCGGAAAAACGGAAGAAATCCTGATCCTCGCACCAGCTGCTGGAGCACCATTTGAACACCTGCGCTGCCAGCTTGTTTTCCCCCTCCTTCAGATAGGGAGTCAAATCGAACTCCGAGGGGGTAAAGCTGTCCTCGCTGTACCCCACATAGCTGCCGTTACACCACAGAGCAAGAGCGCTTTCCACCCCCTGGAAAGAGATATACACCGGCTCCCCCTTCCATTCTTCGGGCACCTCAAAGTATTTCACATAGCTTGCCACCGGATTAAAGCGCTGGGGAATCTGTCCCGGAAGCGCCTCTTCTCTTCCGTCCCAGGGATACTGTACATTGGCATATTGGGGCGCGTCGTATCCCTCCATCTGAATATGTGCCGGAACGCGGATATCCGCCCAGCCCCTGCAGTCGCATTCCAGTTTCTCGAAGTCCTTTATCACGGACTCATAATTAGGGGCATAGGAAAACTTCCACAACCCGTTTAAGCTCATGCGAAGGCTGGTCTTCCCCTCCCGCTGCTCCTCATGGCTCCTGTAGCTCACATGATCGGAATGCGCCTCCAATCTGTTTTCCCTGAAAAATTCGGGATTTTTTACCTTACCATAATCAAACTGATTCATTGCCCTGCTCTCCCTTTATCATCGCATTTTATCCAGTGTGCCGACTTAATCAGCATTTTTTAACAGACTTTAAATTCCAATTCCCCGGCTATCCTCTGTCCTTCCTCTCCAGCAGCTTCACCAAGTACTCCCACACCCTCCGGGTGGAAGAAATGCTCAGAGTCTCCTCCGTGGTGTGAATATCTTTCATGTCAGGTCCGATGGAGACACAATCCAGATCCGGGATCTTGCTGCCCAGAATCCCGCACTCCAGCCCTGCGTGAATTGCCTCCACTCTGGGCTTTGTGCCATACATCTCCTCATACACTGCCGTCATCTTATCCCGCAGCGGGGATTCTCTTCGAAACTGCCATCCGGGATAATCGCCCGTCACCTCCACAGTGCCTCCTACCAGCTCTGTCACTCCCTGAAGCTTTCCGATCAGGGCATGTTTTGCACTCTCCACACTGCTTCGCACGGAAAATTCCGCCAGAAGCATCCCTTCTTCATACTTCAGAATCCCCAGGTTTAAGGAAGTCTCCACCAGCCCGGGCATATCTGCGCTCATGGCCTGGACGCCGTTTGGAACACCCCAGAGAAAATCTGCCGCCCTGGCAGTATCCCTTACGGTCACACAGTCCAAAACAGCTCGCTCCACCTTCCGGGCCCGGATGCAAACTCCCGGATCCCGGACAGACAGCTCCGCCTGAATCTCCTTTTCCACCGTATCCAGCAAAGCGGCAAAGCTCTCGCTGTCTTTCTCCTCAATAACCAGAATTCCCACAGTCTCCCTGGGAATGGCATTGTCCGCCAGACCGCCCGCAAGCTCCGCCAGCCTCACCGGCAGCCTCTCTCCCAACCGCTGCAGCAGCCTGCCGAACAGACAGTTGGCATTGCCTCTTTCCTTATGAATCTCTCCGCCGGAGTGTCCCCCAAGCAGCCCGCCCACCGTGACCTCATAGGCCAATCCGCCGAACTGCTCCGTCTCAAGGGGCACATGGCATTTCACTCTTGCCCCGCCTGCACAGCTGGTCAGGAAAATACCCTCTTCCTCAGAGTCCAGATTCACCATGCGGTTTCCCTTGAGCATGGAAAGGTTGATGCCTCTGGCTCCGTCCATCCCCACCTCTTCATCCACGGTGATAATCACTTCCAATCTGGGATGACCGATGGTATCCGCATCCAGCAATGCCAGGGAATAAGCCACTGCAATTCCGTCGTCTCCCCCCAGGCTGGTACCCTCCGCATAGATCCGGTCGCCGTCCACGGCCAGGCGCAGTCCCTCCGTCCTCATATCGATATCACAGCCCGGCTTCTTCACCGCCACCATATCCATATGCCCCTGCAGAATCACCGGCGGCTCCGTCTCATAGCCCGGGGTAGCTTCCTTCACGATAATCACGTTTTTCAATTCATCCTGAACGCAAAAAAGCTTTCTCTCTTTTGCAAAGCTCACAAGATAATCGCTGATCCGATCCACATTCCCCGATCCGTGGGGAATTTCTGCGATCTCCTCAAAATACCGGAACACCTGCTTCGGTTCCAACTCCGATAAAACACCCATAAAAACCTCCTGTTATACGCTCTGCGACGCCGACCGGCCATCCAAAACCCACACACCGGCAAAACTACAGAAAGCGGTTGCATTTACTCGCACTGCCATTATTGTACCCTCTTTCCCATTGGTTGTATATACTTTTATAAAAATATTTGTAACGAATTCCTTCCGAAACGGATAAATAAGTAAGAACGGTCGGTTGCGGAAAAGGCAAACCGCTGTACTGCCAAATTTTAAGGAAAAGAGAAAAATAAATATGGTAAAAGCAGAGTTGAAAAGAGCCTTTTGTTCGCCCCCTTTTTGGGTGACCTGTGGGATCACACTGGTGATGCTTGCTTTTGGCAGCAGTGATTATCTGCCGCTTTCTTATGCCACTGTTGAAGTTCCTAAACCATGGTGGATTTATTATTTTCACTGCTTTTTTTTAGGAATGAAAACAATGCTTCCAGTATTTTACCCTATTGTGGCCATGATTCCTTATGTTCTTTCGTATAGGAGAGATCGGGACAGCGGTTACAGGCAGCTTATTTTGCTCAAGACCTCTCGGAAAGCCTATTTAAGAGCGAAGGCATTGGCTGTTGGTATTTCAGCCTTTGTAGCTATATTATTGCCTTGCCTTATATGGATTCCGGTCTGTAGGTTACTGGGGGATACGGACTGGGAATGGGCCTTGCAGTACTACGGGCACAATATTCATTTTCTTCCTTCCTTTTATGAAGAGCATGTGGTTCTGTATTGTTTGATGTATGCTTTCCATGCCTCTTTATTGGGTACTGCATTTGCCTTGCTTGGACTGGGATTGAGTGCGGTGGTTAAAAACAGGTATCTGGCATTGTTATTGCCTTTTTGCTATGCGATCTTCTCATCATCCATTCTCAGCTCTTTTGTTGGTAACTGGTTTGCTGCCCTAGATATGATGCCCTTACAGATATATTGTTACAGAGAAGTGTACCCACTAGGATATTGGACGGTTCCGATTTATGAGGCAGTATTGTTAGCCGTTGGATTGGCATTGTATTGGGGAGGCGATTATCATGTTAGCAAAACTTAAGCTGGAATGGGTAGAGTTTTGTTTTTGGAAAAAATTGGCTATCCAAAGCCTTCTTTCGGTTATGGTGGCATATGTTCATTTGGATTCCTTTTTGGCGTATTGGCCGGGTGCATCTGTTGGCGAATATATTGTATATTCATTGACACAAGAAAATTATTTTTTGGTATTGTTTCCTTTTTTGTGCCTTGCGTGGACCAGTGGAAGGAATCATGAAATATGCAGATACCCTCTTTTGCTCCGATACCGAACCAGAAATGAGTTCTTTTTCATCCGGTTCTTGTCGAAAACTTTTTTTGCTATGACCGTGTTACTGGAACATATCGGTATTCTTCTCATAATGGGACACTCTCTGCCCTCTGCATCCCGGATGCTCTTTGTGTCCTCCGGACATCCGGTGAGAACCATCATCATGCAATTCTTAAATCTTTTTTGTTATGTCTGTGTGATGATTCTGCTATATGAATTACTGTTCAATGTGGCAGAAAATGCAATGCTGGGTGTGATGCTGACTGCATCGGTTTCCCTGATGAATCTTTTGGTGGTTAAGCTGGTGCTGAAACAGATCGTGGTGTGGACCCCCTGGGGGAATACTGCGTACAGGCTGTTTGGGCAGGAGAGAGTGAACTATCAGTTTTATGGGATATATTGGGCGTTCCTGCTGTTACTTCTATTTTATCTGGCAGATGAATTGAACGGGAGAAAGGATTATGTTTTTGAAGAAGCGCATAAAACTGATTAGCATGATCTTGCTCTTTTGCCTGCTGGCATGGTACTCCCGATCCTATTTGATGGAAACAGAGGAAGAGTTATTGCTGCATATATGGAATCGTACATTTCATCGGTTTGGGCCTGACTGCATTTATTGGATAGCCATGCGCTTGACGGCATGGATTGCTGTTTATTTACATTTACTGCGCCTGGAGAACGGGTTTTCCGTCTATCTTTTCCTGCGGCAGAAGAGTTATGGAAAGGTATTTCTGCACACTTATGCAGGGTGTATGGGGAGGGCGGTGTGCTATTATGGCGCAGGGACACTGATTATGGCAATTTTCTTTGGCTTGGTGGGATCAGGCGTAAATCCGGGAGAACTGTTGCAGCAGAGCGGCCTGTTACGGATTTTGGCAGAGGAAAGTTTGGAGGCATTGAGCTTTTGTCTTGCGGCATATGTGGTTCATTGTTTTTTCAGGAAAGCGGAGGCAGGATTTTTGGCTATCCTTGCCGGAAGGCTGCTGTTGAACTTTGCAACAGGCGGGGAGCGTCCGATGCTGCCGGTTCAGGTAGCCGCCAATTTGATTCTGATGTGTGTAGTATTTTTTCTTGCCTTTCGTAATTTTGCAGAAAAATATATAGGGATGTGAATGGAACTAATCTTGAGGAAAATTGAAATGTCGTAAAAGTTGGAACAGCAAAAGACAGGAGAAATAAGGCTGGAAGAATTAGAGAAGGGAGCATGGTCATTAATATGGAAAAATCAGAAATCGTGGTACAGGTAAATCATGTAAAAAAAGCATACAAAAGCAATGTGCTGTTTACAGACCTCAATTTTAACATGGAGCGGGGGGAATGTTGCGCCATCGTAGGGGAGAACGGTTCCGGGAAAAGCGTGCTGCTGAAAATGATTTGTGGGCTTGTCCGGCCGGACGCGGGGGAGATTATCGTAGCGGGCGAGAAACTTGAAAAGGGGAAGTTTCCAAAGGATATCGGTGTCATCCTGGATAATGCAGGTTTCCTGCCTAATGAAACCGGGCTGAAAAACCTTTCTATTATTGCGG
Source organism: uncultured Acetatifactor sp. (assembly GCA_910586835.1). Taxonomy (GTDB): domain Bacteria; phylum Bacillota; class Clostridia; order Lachnospirales; family Lachnospiraceae; genus Acetatifactor. The sequence goes on along the minus strand of CAJUJU010000052.1, from coordinate 18,479 downwards.
GGATATTAAGAAAGGTTACAAAGGAAGAACTGGAGGATACCCTGCGGCTAGTGGGGTTGGATCCGGCATCCAAGGTCAAAGTAGGAAAGTACTCTCTTGGAATGAAGCAGCGACTTGCCATTGCGCAGGCGATTATGGAAAAGCCCTCTCTGCTGATTCTGGACGAACCGTTTAACGCAATCGACCAAAAGACGGTAAAGGATTTTCAGCAGCTGCTGGGACGGCTAAATACTAAAGAAGGGTGCACAATTCTTATGACATCCCACCATCAGGAAGATATGCAGGGTTTATGCAAAAATATTTATCGACTTGACGAAAAAAAACTAAAGAGAATACAATCATAGAATGAATGTCGATAGCACAAGCACAGCGTTCAGCCCACCGCACTGAAGCAAGAAAGGCACAGAAAGGAGACATCGTGGAAGAACTTTATCAGGAAAATGCCAAAATAGTATATCATTTCCTGCTGTCCCTGTGCCGGGACGCGACCCTGGCGGAGGATCTGACCCAGGATACCTTCCTGGCGGCCTATCAGTCCCTGGAGCGATACGACGGCAGCTGCAAGCTCTCCACCTGGCTCTGCCAGATCGCCAGGCACCTTTACTACCGGCATCTGGCAAAAACCGGTCGTGAAGTTTTGTCAGAACCGGAGGATACGGCCCAGGCCTTTATCCCCACCGAAAGACAGCCCGAAGAGCAGATACTTCACCGGCTGGAGCTGATGGATATGCTGAAAGAAATGCAGAAGCTCCCCGCCCAGACGAGGGAAGTCATCTATCTGCGCAGCACCGCCTGTCTGTCCTTCCGGGAAATCGGCCAGATCCTGGGAAAAAGCGAGAACTGGGCGAGAGTCACCTTTTACCGGGGGAAGGAGGCGCTGATAAAAGCGGCCCGGTCGGCAGGCTGGGAAGAAAAATGACTCTGAGGCAGGAACTTTGAAAACCAACTCTGAAAACCAAAAACAATTTACACTGAAAGCGCCCGTTTCAGCGGGCAGGAGGTATCCTATGAATCATCCCGAAATCAACTGTGATATTATAAGTGACCTGATCCCCTCTTATCTGGAGGACATCTGCACGGACAGCACCAAAAAAGCCGTGGAGGAACACACCCGGATGTGCGAAAACTGCCGCATCCGGCTGGAAATGCTGAAGAACACAAAGCTCACCGATACAGACGCAAGCAGAAAAGAATATCAGTTTATGAAAAAGGTAAAACAGCATTACGCCCGAAAGAATGCCCTGGGCGTCGCTCTTCTCTTCTTCCTGACCCTGGCGGTGCTGTTTCTGGTTCCCCTGATTAACTTTGAGCAAGACTTTCTGCTGTACTGCGTCCTGTTCTCCACTCTGACCCTGGGGGTCTTTTTCCTGCTGAGCAGCTACCGGAACGCCCCCGCCAAAAGTCGTCTCAGAATCGGTATTGGAATTGCCGGCGCCGCGGGCATCCTGTATGACTTCTTTGTGGCCTGGCTGCTGCTGCGCACTACAAAGCTTGGAACCGCCCCTCTGGGCATGCCGCTTGAAAAGTCAGGCTTCTTTTTCAGCCTGCAGCTGATCTTCATCTGCATCCTGGAATTACTTCTGTTGGCATATTCCGCCGCGGACTCTGTAAAGGGAGAGCACCATCCGGGCATGCTGCCTGTCCTGAACTTTGTGGGCTGCACCCTGTCCCTGTCCTTCTACTCTCTCCTGAATCACATGGCCACTGCACAGACACTTTCCCGGGCAATTCTTCAGGCCGGCATTCTGGTCTTTGCGGCAGGGCTCCTGATTGCGGCCATACAGATGATTCTCCTGAAGCTCCGCTCCGTCACATATTCTTTTTGATGGTCAGAATATTTTGTCCGCTTCTGTACTCATAAGAGATCTCATCCATGCTCTTTTTCACCATGAAAATTCCCAGGCCCCCGATTTCCCTTTCCTCCGCGGAGAGTGTGACATCGGGGTCCGTCTTTGCCAGAGGGTCATAGGGCACGCCGTTATCGATAAAGGTGATGCTCACCGCCAGCGGATCCTCCGTCACCTCCACCCGCACCGTGACCGGACCTACCTCCGGATTGTATGCATAGTGGACGATATTGCCGAACAGCTCGTCGATGGCAATGTCGATCTGCATCTGCGCCTTCATGGAACACCCCAGCTCCTCCAGCTGCCCGTCCACAAAATCGGTGACCGTCTGAATGTTCTCCAACGTCGCATTGATTGTCAGTTCCTTCATCTTTTTCCCCCTCCTTTATACTCCATACAGATCATGGTGATATCGTCAAACTGCGGGGCGCTCCCCACAAAACGATCAATATCCTTCTTGACAGCGGTCAGTATACCCGCCGGGCCCTGACTTCTGTTCTTTCTCAGAATCTCTCCCAGTCTCTCCATCCCGTACAGCTCATTCCTGGCGTTGGTGGCCTCCGTAACGCCGTCGGTATACTGGAAGATCTTATCCCCCGCTTCCAGGGTAAAGCTCCCGGCCTGGTAGCGCATATCCTCCATGCCCGCCAGCACAAAGCCCGGGCGGATCCGGTGCGCCTCAAAGTCCCCTCCCGCCCTGCTGATAAAGGGCATTTCATGGCCCGCGTTCACAAAGTCAAACTGTCCCGTGGCCAGATCCAGCACTCCCTCGAATGCCGTGATAAAAAGCCCCTCGCTGTTGGACTCGCACAATAGATTGTTGACCTCCGTAAACACCTTTCCCAAATCCCTGCCGGGCTGTGTGTGATCCTTGATCAGGGTCTTGCCGATGACCATGAAAAGCGCCGCGGGAACTCCCTTTCCCGACACGTCGGCAATCACCATGGCCAAATGCCCCTCATCCACCATAAAGAAATCGTAAAAGTCCCCTCCCACCTCTTTGGCCGGATTCATGGTGGCATAAATGCTAAACTCCTCCCTGGCGGGAAAGGCCGGAAAAATACAGGGCAGCATGGACTGTTGAATATTTGCCGCCACATTCAGCTCCGCCGCATTTTTCATGGCCACGGCACTCTGATTGATGGAGTAAAAAATCATCCAGAACTCCACCAGGAACATGACGCAGACCGTCAAATACAGCGGAAAAAACCATTTGTTGTCCGGATAGATCCCGTTGCTGTTGGAAAACAGGTTGATCACATAAAACCCTACCACAGACACCAGCAGAGCAGGCACAAACACCGCCATCTTTCCCTCCACGGACTCAATGGTGTTGTGAATATATTTCCGCAGCAGCTTTGCGTAGCAGATTGCCCCCACCGTGTAGACCACCAGTTTGATACCGATGAAAAACAGCAGGTTCGGCGTGTCATAAGGGCTCTCCCGGATCAGTCCCAGCGCACTCCCCGCCAGGGTGTCCGTGGTTCCGCACAGCATGAATGTAGACACATTGCCGATGAGACATCCCATCAGTGCCACCACCAGCTTGGTGGACCATGTGCCCTTGTACAGAAGCTGAGCCACCATGCAGACCATGGCGGAAAGGCCCAGAATCCCCACCAGATCATTGTACAGATTAATGTAATAGCTCAGAAAAGCAATTGCATAGGCCAGCAGGGCGGCTGCCGTCCACACCGCTGCCCTGATCTTCCCCGGATATTTCGGCTCCAGCGTAATACCTGCCAGCACCGCGGCAAAGACAGATGCCAGAAACACCGCAAAACTCCACAAGGCCACTGTTATCATCGTTTACCCCCTTGCGCGCTGTAATAAGAGCTTACACACCCTCTTTGCGCATATCACTCAATATTTTACAGATCAGAACAAATCCATCCCTTCCAGGGCAGACAAATACCGGTGCAGATATTCCTCCGTCACCGAACCCCAGCGCTCCCCGAGTCTTTTCAGGATACCGTCCGTCTTTTCCTGCACCACAGGCAGATACGCATACCGGCGATCCGGCCGCTCCGTCAGAAGTCCTTCTGCCGCCTCCCGGCCCTCCTCCGTCTCAAGACAATCCGAAAGCAGCGTCTCGAACGCCTCCTCGGAGATCACCCGGACATGATGTCCCAGTTTTTCCAACGCTTCGAAGAGCCTGCGCCAGGCAACCTCCTCACCAGGATACACATGGAACGCTCCCCGCTCCCTGGCTCCGGCCAGCGCCACGATCATGTGAGCCGTCTCGTCCACAGGAGAAAAATTTACGCTGGCCCGGTACACGGTCTCCGGAACCGCCCCCATTCTTACATAAGAGGAAAGCTGCCTGGTAAAGGCGTTTGTCCGCAGATTCATCTGAAACTCTCCGTCCCGAATCCTGCCCTGCAGATTTCCCACCCGTATGAGCTTTACCGGAAGTCCCCTGTCTGCCGCAGCACGCAGCAAAGCATGTTCCGCCCTGTATTTGGAATCAATATAGGGATTAAATATCTCCTGTCCCACATACAGATCCTTTTCGGAAAAGCTGCGGGGCTCCTCCGATACCTGCGCCATACCGCCTACACTGATGGTGGAAATCTGGCAAAACAATGCCCTCAGGGGCACGGCAAACTCGATCAGGTTCTTCACCCCGGTCACATTCACCTTCTCCAGAATATCCCCGTAAGCAAAATGCGCCACATTGGCCGCCGAATTGATAATCGTATCCACAGGCTCCGAAAATTCCTCCGAGAAAATACCGGGAAGGGTGATATCACCCTGAATCACAAACCACTTTTTCCCGAAGCTCTCCGCAAAATCCGATTCCGCATAATAGAACAGCGCACTCTTCACCCTCTTTTCCGCCGACAGCCTGCCCTTGGGCCTGGCCAGGCAGAAAATCTTCCCGCAGCATTCCGGGCGCCGTAGAAGCTCCGTAAAAATATGAATACCCAGATAGCCCGTCACACCGGTGAGCAGCACGTTTCCCAGATATCCTTCCCCGGACAACTCCTCTTTGCTTCCTGCCCCGGCCATATCATCGGACACGGCTCCCTCCAGATACTCCTGCACTCCCGCGTAGTCCAGCCGGTCTATGGGAAAGCTTCCCGAACCCCCGGCCCTGCCCGCCAGCTTTTCCGCCAGCAGCTCCGGCGTAGGGTACTGGAACAGACTTGCGTAATCTAGACTTGCCTCCTTCACGGAAACCGTCTTTTCCAGCTCCACCATCAGCCTGACGGCACTCAGGGAATCTCCGCCCAGCTCAAAGAAATTATCTTCCATTCCCACCCGGGCAGTTCCCAGCACCGCGGAGAAAGCGTCACAAATCAGCTTCTCCGTCTCGCTCACAGGCGCGCGGTAAATCCGCTGAAACTCTACCGGAATTCCGCCCAGCGCCTTCAGATCCGTCTTTCCGCCCGGTGTCTGGGGCATCTCATCCAGCTGCTTCAAGATATCCGGCACCATGTAGGAGGTCAGCCGCCCCTTCATAAAGTCCCGAAGCTCCGCAGCCTGGGTCTCACAGCCCTCCTGCACCGTGTAGAAACCGGCCAGCCGATCCACACCGTCCACCTTCCTCAGCACGCAGGCCGCCTGAGCCACTCCCTCATGGGCCCCCATAACCTTCTCAATCTCCGACAGTTCAATGCGAAGCCCCCGGAGCTTGACCTGACGGTCGTTCCGGCCATGGTAAAGCAGTCTTCCGTCCCCGGCAAGACGCCCCATATCCCCGGTGCGGTATACCCGCATCCCGTCATAGTCGATAAACCTTGCCTCCGTCTCCTCCGGTCTGTCCTTGTAGCCGATCCCCACACCGCATCCATAGATACAGATTTCGCCGGCACATCCCCAGGGAACCTGTTTCCTGTTCCCGTTTAACAGCAATATACCCATGTTGCCGATGGGACTTCCGATGGTCTTCGTATCCCCGGCCTCGGTGATGGTAGCGCCGATGGTCGTCTCCGTTGGGCCGTAGCCGTTGTAAATCCGAATCCCATACTGCTCCCTGAGACGAAGGGCAAGACTCTCCGGCAGCACCTCCCCCGCGGACAACACCGCCTGAACCGACTGCAGCGCCTCCGTAAAGGCAGGATTTCCCAGATATGACACAATCCTGGAGGGCGTGCAGTGAAGTACGTCCGCACCGTGGCGCAGAATGTGCTCCGCCAGCTCCTCCGGATCCACCATGGCGTGCTCGTTTCCAAGCTCCACAAACAGCCCGTTCAGCAGCGGCACAAATATTTCAAAAAGAGAAATGTCAAAGCAAATCGAACCGATGGCTACAATGCCCTGGCAATGTTCTACAATATCCCGGCTGAAGGGATTATTGTCAGGATGTACAATATTGGCAATCCCTCTGTGAGACAGCATGACTCCCTTGGGCCGTCCCGTGGTTCCGGAGGTATAGATCATATAGGCGGTCTGTTCCTGTCTGATCTCAGGCAGCACCCACTCCTCTCCCTCCGCCGCGGTCAGTTCCTCCGCCTCCAGATATTCGTACTCCCGGGCCGCCTCCACATCCGCAGAAGAAATCAGAAGCCTGGCGCCGCTGTTTTCCAAAATATAGTCCACCCTGTCCTTCGGATACATGGGATCCACCGGAATAAATGCCGCGCCTGCCTTGGCGATTCCCAGCATCACCGGAATCAGCCGGATATCCCGCATCAGCATAAAGGCGACGCTGTCCCCGCTGCGGACACCCCGGGCCGCCAGCGCCACCGCAATGGTGTCAGACACCTGATCCAACTGTGCAAAGGTATAGCTCTGCTCTCCCGCGTATAAGGCGGGCCGCTCCGCATACCTGGACGCCGCCTTTCTGAACAGCGAAGGGATGGTTGCCTCATCATCCACCACATACTTCTTCCCCTGTACGCCCAGAAGAAGCCTGCGCTCCCGGCCGCCCACCACAGGAATACGGCTTACCGGAATCCCCTTCATCCCCTGTTCCAGAATCTCCAGAACACTCTCCATAAAAAATTCAGCCCTCTGCCTGTCGCAGATGCCGTCCCTCAGATCGAACACAAAGTTCAGCCCGCCGTTGCTCTCTCTGAAAATATTCCAGGTAAAATGATTGTGCATGGCTCCCGCCACGCTGATACTGCAGGAAAAATCCATCCCGGCCTGCAGCTCATAACGGTAAAAGTTGAACACATACTCCGAAAGGCTTCCTGCCCCCGGATTTTCCTCCCGCACCGCCTGCAGAATATTCTCGTAGCCGTACTCCTTGTGCTCCGACGCAAGTCTTGCCGCCTCAGCGGTTCTGCGGCACACTGCCCCGAAGGTATCCGTCTGCTCCACCCGCACCCGGACAGGAACCAGCAGCGTATAGCAGCCCAACGTCTTAAGCTCTTCGCCCTGACGGTTCAGCCGCGGCATCAGAAATACCGCATCCTGTTTTCCCGTGGCCTCCGCCAGCCAGACAGCATATGCCGCCGCAAAAACATAGGGTGTGGTGACACCGTTTTCCTTCCCGAAGCGCTCTGTTCTTTCCACCATCTCCCCGGAAAGAGTTCTGTGGAAACGGGTAAATCCCAGCCCCTGTGGGGTGTCCGCAAACACCGCCGGCTCAAACTGTGCCTCCGAAAAATAATTCTGCCAGAATTCCTTTTCCGTCCCATGCTCCCCGGTTTCATCTGCCCGGAAAAAAAACGAGGACTCCGGATCCCTTCCCTCCAGGGCATCCAGCGTCTTCTGTGCAAAAAGACTCATCCCGTAACCGTCCATGATAATATGGTGAAAACGGGCATAAAGCACGCAGCCCCCTTCCCGGATGGGAATTGCCTCCACCTCATAAAGCTGCTCCGGATAGTTAAGCGGAGTGCAATCCTTCTTCTGCGTGTACTCCTCCTCAGCCCTGCAGTCCATCTCCTGCGCAAGCCTGCACACCGCAGCACTCCGGCGCCCGTCTTCCGGCCCCCGGGCTTCGTCTGCTCCCTCCGGCTTCTCACAATCCCCGTCTCTGCAATCCGGCTTCCCACCGGTTTCGTCTGCGCCCCCTGCAGCCCTGCAGCTCTCCGAGTCCCTGCCCGGAACAAAATACGGCTCTTCTCCCTCCACACACAGTTTTGCGGAAAACACATCCGCACTTTTCAGTATGAGATCCGCCGCCGCCTTTGCCTGCTGTGCCGTGCAGTCCGGAAGGCTGAGCCTCACCGAAATCACATTAAGGGCACTCTCCCCGAAAGCCCCCTCACTCAGTGCAATGGCGCGCTGCGCCCGATTACAGTATGCCCTGCCAAAATTTGCCTCTTCCATACCGCCGTCCTGTCCCCCTGTCTGTCTCTCAAGCCTGTCTTCGTTTATTCCAGCGTCAGTATCTCTGAAAATCCCGTGATCTCAAAGACCTCCAATATCATCTCGTTCGCATTTGCCACCTTCATGGAACCCTGCTTATTCATGCTCTTCTGTGCGCCCAGCAGCACCCTCAGCCCTGCGGAGGAGAGATACTCCAGCGCCGTCATGTCGATGGTCAGTTCCTTGATTCCTTCCAGGGATCCCTTCAGCACAGCTTCCAGCTCCGGCGCGGTGTTGGTATCCAGTCTTCCCTCCAGCGCCAACCGCAGCGCCTCCCCGTTTTCCTTTTTTATAATCTTCATAATTACACCTCAATAAAATTTCTCAATTCTCAATATTCAGCATACCGGAAAATCCGGTCATGTCAAAAACCTCCATAATGGACGACTTGACATGTACCAGTTTCATCTCCTTGCCCTGGGCATTACATTTTTTCTGAAGCATCAGAAGCACCCTTAATCCGGCGGAACTCACAAAAGACACCTTGTCAAAATCCAGTGTAAGCTTTCCGAATTCATCCACCATGGGCAGCAGCGCCTCCTGGGCCTCCGGAGCAGTCACCGTATCGATCCTGCCCTCCAGAAACAGAACCGCATCCTCCCCCTGTTTCATCAATTTTACCGTCATCCGCATACCTCCGTTATCTGACTCTGAAACTCATTTATTCTTATTGTAGCAAGGTGAGAACGGGTAAGACAGTGCAATATTTGCGTCAAAACTGCCATTTTTGTATCCAAACCCCCAAAAGCGCAAAAATGACTGTCTGAGCGCAAAATTGTACGTTGAAACGATGAACCGGCACATATATAATGGCTGCAAGGCAATATACTTTCACTTTTTTAAACGGAAAGGAGACTTATTATGTATGTATTATTAACATCAAATCCCTTTGAGCAGATGATGAGGCCCATTGTAAATCTGCTGGATATGGCCATCAACCCGATCCTCACACTGGTAGGGGCCATCGGCGCCATCTACTGTATTTTTCTGGGAATCAAGCTGGCCAAGGCCGAGGAACCTCAGGACAGAGAAAAAGCCAAGGGCGCGCTGAAGAATGCTCTGATCGGCTTTATCCTGATTTTCGTGCTGATGCTGGCCCTGAAGCTGGGACTTCCTGCAATGCAGGCATGGATGAATTCTGCCGGCTGATCGGCACATCTTTGGAGGTGTACTTATGACGGACTCCAACGCTTTTTACAATTTGATCCTTCCCATTCTGAATATGGTGAACGGATTCACCGGCACACTGCTGCTCATCGTCAGCTCTCTGGGGGCGATACAGTGTATTTTCCTCGGAGTTCGCTTTGCCAAGGCTGACGGTCCCGAGGAGATCACTCAGGCAAGAAAAAATATAAGGGATTTTATCCTTGGCTTTCTTCTCATCTTCATCCTGATCGCTGCCATGCGCGCCGGTATGCCGGGACTGTGCAAATGGATGGCAGAAAACACAAAGGTGACCATTTACTGATCGTTTGTCCCCTGAAACCCGCGCCGTCCGGCGCAAGACAAAAGGACTGCCGTGTCAATACGGCAGTCCTTTTGAAATTGTCTTCCTCTGAGTTCTAACGGCGTTTCACAGCCGCCTTCTCTGTCTTCTTTTCCTGTTTTCGGAGCGCTTCCGCCTCTTTTTTCATCTCTTTTTCTTCGTTTTTCTTCACGGTACCCTCCAGTCTCCTCAGCTTCTCACCCCGTTCCTGCAATCCTTTCCTGTCCGCGTTAAAGACCACTTCGCCTCCCTTGTCATAGCGTACGGTTATAAACCTGGAGACATCTCCTGCAAGTATCGCTCCCCGCATTGCGTCTCCCAGCACCTCGTCAGACCTTATCTGCCCGGCAAAGTCTGTGGTCGGTCCTCCCACACAAAGCAGCGTCTGCACATCCATGGCCTTTGCAAAATCATCCTCGGTAAACCTCGCTCCGGGCGATGCCTGTCTCTTAGCGTTATAACTGTTGCGGGTATACTCCCACGCGGCCAAACTTGCCAGGGTACTCTTTATTTGCGACGTATCCTTCCTCAACAGATCGCTCTGTGCCTGTATTCCCTTTATTGCCATATCCTTATAACCAGTCAGCCCGGCACTCTCATGGTACAGTTCATCCATAACCTCACTGCCCTTACGGTCGGGGAAATGTGCCTCCGCCGCCTTGTTCATGGCTTCCTTGTTCCTGTCTACCTCCTGACTCAGGTCGAAAATCGCTTCAGCCGTTGCGAACAAAGTCCTCGAATCCTGGGAAAACAGCTGCTTATCGTCACCCAGATCGATCCTGGATGCCAGCATCTCCACCTCCTTGTTCAGCTTCTGATAACCCTCGAAAAGGTTATTCGCCAGCCAGTCGTCATCACGAGCCTTTACTCTCTCCACTGTCTCCTCGGCCGCCTTCTTCCTTTCCTCCTCCAGCTTATCCGGATCCAGAATATCCTGCATACTGTGGCCGTCCCGAATCATACGGCAGATGACAGTCGTGGTGAGGCCGCTTCTGCTCACACTGAGCCCCCACATGGGGTTGTCAATTTCTATGGGGCCGTTCTCCTTTACATAATCCCCAAAGAAGATATCTTTCATCCGACTCCCCACCAAGCTGTCCGCGTCTAACTGATTTATCCTGTTCTGGTGCTGCACCCTTTCCCGGGCGGCCATGACGCGCTGATACTCCGCCGCCTTTGCCACCTTCTCCTTAAAATGTCCGTACTTGGAAAAATGGCGTTCCCAGGCATTCAATGTCACCTTTTTTAACGGGGAAGGCTCATAACCTGTCTTCGTCACCTGCTTCGGTTCCTTGGGAATATTTCCGTTTTTATCCGGAATAAACGCCTCCACCCGCTTGCCTGCCATCAGCGCCGCCGAAACCAGTTCCCCCGTCATCTGCTTCTCGTTCTTCTTGAACCAGTCCTCGAAAAGCATTCTTCTCTGCGACCCTTCCTCTATCGGCAGATTCCCTTCTTTCTTCAATTGATTGTACTGCTCCTGCATGACCTCGCGGACAGTCTGCCCGTCCACCGTAATCAGGTTGCCGCGGCTGATTATTCCGTGGGTCGCTTTTTCCGCGCGCTCAAACAGCGGAGACATAAAGCGGTCACCGGTGGCGGCGGCATAACGGCTTAAGCTGTCCTGTATCGCCTCCACACTGGCCACGTCATGGGGGATATCTTCAGGCGTCTTATCCCAGGCAAGCGGGCTGGAAAAGAACTTCTGCTCCACCTGATGGTCTAAGTTCTCAAACTTCACCTGAATCTTATCCGGAATAACAATGTCCTTCTCCCTTGCGGCTTCTACCTCCGGCGTCAGCTCACCATCCACATTTTTCATGAAGGCTCTTTCCTGATCGGTGGGAACCCGGTCCGTCAGGCCTGCCACATATTCCAGAACATTGACAAAGCCGTTGACCCGGCTGATGTCGGCGCTTCCCTTTTCCAGCTGTTCCGCATCTTCCAGCATCCACTCGCAGCATGCCTCCGAGGTAGCCAGCTTTGCCCCCCGGCGCAGATCCCTGGCCTGCCAGCACTTTCCAACCATCTGCGTCCAGACTCTGCCCATGGGCGATCCCTGATTCAGGGCATTTTTCAGCATCTGGTCTATGTAGGCGCGAGTCTCCGGAGGGCGGCTGGGCAGCGCCGCCATGACCTTCATACAACGGTCCGAAAAGCCCATATCCACCTCAGTGTAATATCCTCTGGGATCCATGCCCGGAAACTTATCCGTGATAGCCGGGTCGTCCGGATAGATCATATGGGCCTTCTCCCAGGGCCACAACTGCTTGTCGGCTCTGGCCTCCGCGATCTCAACTTCCTTATCCATGTAAGGGAAGGGCCGCAGCATTTGCTTCTTGCCATCTCTTTCAATGAAGCCGACCTTGCCGTTTCTCTCCCACAGCTGCAGATCCTTTCTCTGGCGCAGTTCCTCCTCCTGTATCCTGGCCTGCTCCAGATCGGCTCTTTCCGTGTCGCTCATCGACGGCCGATACTTCTCATACTGTTCATAAACACCGGGCATCCATTTAATCCTCCTATTCCTCACAGTTTTCTGCCGATTTTTCTACATCTTATTAATGCCGCATCTATCTCCGGGGGGCTTTCTGCGGTGACTCTGTTTTTGCCGTCTTCGCAGACTCCTGTTTCTTTGGTACTGTCTTTTTTTCACCGATCCCGGCTTGCTCCGTCTTTTCCATGTCAGGCAGGGCCTTCTGCACCTGGGCTACCCGCTGACACAGCTCCTTGAGCTGCTTCTTATCCAAAATATCCCGCATACCATAGCGAAGAGACTGCTCCGTCAGACAGTCCACCCCCTGGGCCAGCCTGGCATCCACGGAATCCTTCTCCCCGAGCTGTTCTTTTCCAAACAGCTTGTCAATGGCTCCGTAGTCGTCAGTGCCCGCCAGCTTCGCCAGACGCTGTGTGGCCACAGGTGTTGCCGCATCCAGGCCCTGACTCTGCTTCCGCCCCATGCCTAAGGCCTCCCAGCACTTCTTCCCCGTACCCTCCATGTAGTCCATCATCTTGTCGTCCTTCAGCACGGCCAGCGTCTTTGCGTCGCTCCGCTCCATCTCCAGAAGCTCGTTCACCAGCCTTCTCCTGGCTCTTCCCCGAGGCGTATGGCGGTTTCCGCTCTCCTCCAGAAAGCTCTCGCAGCGCTCCTTCAGCTCTTCGTTCAGCTTTTCCAGTTTATCCCGGTTTTCCCGGTTGACATCAAGCTCCGCCAGCTCCGTGATCTTTCCCAGCACATCGTGTATGGCCTGATAGTGAACAGACACCTTCTCGTTTCTGGATCTTAAGAACACCTTGCGGCGCTCCTCCAGCCGCTCCTTCATCGCCTCAGCACCCCGGCTCTGCTTTGCCCGGGAGGCTTCCCGCGCGATTCTCTGTGATGCGCCTGCCTCTCTGCCCTCGAATGAGAACTGCCCATTCTCCGTCAGCATATCCCTGGACTTATCCTTAAATCTCTCCCGCACCAGTTTTCCGTAAAATTCCCCATACTCCGTCTCCAGGTTCTGCTTCCTGCCCAGGATAGCCTCGTACATCTTATCCGCTTTGGTCGTGTCACCCTTGCATTTGGCATCAATGACATCCCGAAAGATATTCATGTATTCCTGGTCCGGCATCTGGCTCAGCTTTCTGATATACTGATAATTACCGCCAAGATCCAGATCCATGTTCTTGTCCCCGTTGGCGTACATCTGAAACACCGTGTCATACAGCGTTTTGTTGGGGTTGGGAGAATAGTCATAGCTCAGGTGCTGTGCCTCTTTCTCATACAGATAACTGAATGCCTGCTCCTTGTCGATACCCCGCAGCCGCCCGTCAGTATCAATCAGAAAATTTTCTCCCTTGGTATCAAAGTTACAGAGCAGCCAGTCCGTCACATGTTCCCGCAAGATCTGTTTTTTCAGGGAATCCGTGAGAACGCCCTTGCCGTCCCTCTGCCACTGGAACAGGTCGATGGCGTTCTTATCCACGTCCACCCTGGCCTGAAAAGAACCGTGCACCACCTTCCCGTCTGCACTCCTTCTCACAAAGGTGGGAATGGCGCTCTCCGGTTCCACCAGATTCTGAATCCGAAAGGCTGCCTCCGATACCAGTGCACCCATGGGCTTTTTTGTACCGATGGCCGTGATCGCCTCCTTCATGAGCCACACCTGACCCTTGGAATCCTGGTACTGATACATGGGCTTGGTGCCTCCGATCATAATACGTCCCTTATTTTCAAACTGCATGCCGTCTCTTTCAAAACGGTTGCCGGTCTCCGTGTAAGGATTTTTCCTTTGGGTAAGCCGAACCACTGCCTTGACGGCATCAAACATCTGATGCCGTCTGTTGGTGGCGTTAAAATGACTCAGGTCCTGCTTTGTCATGGTTCCCGCAGCGATACCTGCCAGTATTTTTTGCTTCTGTGCCTTTCTGTAATCCCGGACAATCTGCCTTTCGGATCCTGCCATACCTGCACCTTTCACACGCTTTACGCGCGATTTCCTTTCCACTTTCCATACAATTAACGAAAAAACTTCCAGGAGCGGATCCTGTCATTTCCTACATTGATCTTCCCGACGACTTTTTCACCTGTTTCTTGTCTGCCTTCTCCTGATTTTTCCGGACAGCTTCCTCCAGCTTCTGGCTGCGCTCTTCCTTCTTTGCCGTCTTCTTGGAAGACTCGCTGATTTCAAAGGAAATCTCATGCTTGCTGTTATACTGCACATTTATCCTCTGTAAGATATCGCCTCTTACTGCTGCCTGTTTCAACGAAGCTGCCATTTTGGGATCCAAGACACTCTTTCTGACCGCATCATTGAAGCTATCAGTCATGGCCAGCTCATTGCTCACCAGCTGGAAGTCATCCGCCTTCACCCCCAAATAAGGCTGGACGCCGGGATTTTTGGCCTTTTCCTCCGCATACAACCTTCTTGCGTACTCAAATCTTCCCATTTCCGACAATGCACGGTCAATTCCAAATCCACTGTTCACCTCCGTGCCAGTCACAATACACCTGCTTGTGAGTGTATTTTTGGCATACTGCATATAGTTACAGAAGCTGTCGGCATGGTCAAAGAGCTGCCGTATGGTCTCCTTGGGATCCCTGTCCGGCACATCCGCCTTGGCAACCGCCTCGTATTTCTGCTTATCCACGCGATCCTCTTCCTGGGACAAATCGAAGAGCACGCTGCCCAACGCATACATGGGGATGCTTTCTTCAGAAAAAATCTTTTCTGTGTCAGTAAGGTCAAAATTCTCACAGATTCGATCCAGCTGATCGTTCAATTTCTTTCTGCCGTTGTAAAGCGTCTCGGCCTCCCACCGCTTCCGCTCCTCAATTTCGCTCTCGCTTCCATTCCTGGTCAGATTCTCAATGACCTCCCTGCCCATGTCTGCTTTCTCCTTCTGCAGCAGGTCAGGGTTCATAATCTCTTCTATGGAATAACCCTTTGCAGCCAGACCACAGATGGCAAAGGTGCTCAGCGCGGAACGCTGCACAGTGTAGTTTCCAGGCACCTTCTCGGGCAGCGGCTCTCCCGTCTCCTTCTGCCATTCTCCGAAAAACATATCCTTTACGCGCGGCGATGACAAATCATTCATCTGCAGTCGGGTCTCCATATTCTTAAGCTGTACCCGCTCTCTGGCCGCCATGACATTCTGATATTCCACAGCTTTGGCAGCCTTTTCCTTATAAAAACCATGCTTTGCAAAATGCCGCTCCCAGGCGTTCAGTGTTACCTTCTTTAACGGAGAAGGTGTGTAGCCCGTCTTCACCACCTGGGCCGGTTCCTTGGGAATCCTGCCGTTTTTGTCCGGAACAAACGCCTCCACCCGCTTACCCGCCATCAGGCCTGCGGAGACCAGGTCATTGGTCATCTGGCGCACGTTTTTCCCATACCAGGTTTCAAAGGTTTCGTTGCTCTCCATCTCCCGGAACCGCTCGGCCATAAGCTCCTTCACGGTCTTGCCGTCCACGGTGATCAGATCAGCGCGGCTGATCTTTCCCTGGGTGATCTTCTCAGCGTGTTCAAAGAGAGGATCCAGGGCTCTGTCCGCAGTAGCTGCGGCATATCTGGAAATGGCACCCTCCACCGCCTCGGGGCGTGCCACATCTTTTGGCGTATCCGCCGGCTTCTTCTCCCAGGCAAGTGGACTGGAGAAAAACTTCTGCTGCACTTGATTGTCGAAGTTCGTAAACTCCACTTCTACCTTCAGAGGCTGCGTCAGGGAATCGTGCCTGCGGCGCTCCACCGCCTCATCCAGAGGGGCCTCCAGTCGCTTGAGAAAAGCTCTCTCCTGCAGAGTGGGCTCTCTGTCTGTCAGTCCTGCGGCATACTCCAGCACATTCAGATACATATTGACGGTCTGAATCCCGTTTCCCTCCCTGGCATAGTCGTCTGCCTGATCCAGAAGCCAGTCGCTGCTCTCCTGTGTCACCGCAAGCTTTGCCGCCCGCTGGTTCAACTGAATCTTCCGGCAGTCAAACTCCATTTCCTGCCAGGAACTATAGATTCGGCTCTGGAGATCCTCCAACTCGCTCAACCGCTGGCCCACATAGGACATCGTCATCAGCGGCCGGCTGGGCAATGCCGCCTTCAGCCTGGCCACACGGTTGGCAAAGCTCATATCTACCTCGCAGGCGCATCCCTTAGGATCAATGCCCGGATATTTTTCCGTAATATCCGGATCATCCGGATATACATACCCGGAATTCACCCACTCGCTGAACTGCCTCTCGGCCCGCTTCTTTGCCACAATAATCTGACCATGATTGTCAGATAGTTCCCCCTCTCCCCGGCGATTCAATGTATCTTTCTCACCATCCGTCAGCTCAGGCCGAAATTTGGCATACTGTTCATAGATTCCTGACATGTTTTCCTCTCCTTTTCTTCATAATGGATTAGCAATTACGAAACTTCCGTTTCTGCAAACCGAATGTGTATCATGTGCACGGGCGCTGCTTCCCTGCACCCATTTAGCGTCGCCTGGAAGGTCCCTTCTTCCCGGACTTCTTATCAGGCTGCCTGGATTTTTCTGCCTTCTTCTCCGCGGCTTTCTTTTCTGCCTCCTTTTTCTCTGCCTCCTTCTTATCCGCTTCCTTGGACGCAGGGGAATCCTTCTTTCCGGCCGCCACGGGGTCCTTCTTTGTCCCCGCCGCAGGTGTCTCGGCCTTCTTCTCTGCTTCCTTGGACTCCTTCTTTGCCCCCGCCGCAGGTGTCTCGGCCTTCTTCTCCGCCTCCTTGGACTCCTTCTTCGCCTCCGCCGCAGGTGTCTCGGCCTTCTTCTCCGCTTCCTTGGATTCCTTCTTCGCCTCCGCCGCAGGTGTCTCGGCCTTCTTCTCCGCCTCCTTGGACTCCTTCTTTGCCTCCGCCTCTGCAGTCTCTTTCTTCTCCGCCTCGGCTTCCTTCTTTGCCTCCGCCTCCGCAGTCTCTTTCTTCTCCGCCTCGGCTTCCTTCTTCACGTCGGCTTCCTTCTCCGCTTCCTTTTCTGCGGCATCCTTTTCGGATTCCACAGACTTCTCCGGCTCTGACAGAGACTTCTCCGACTCTTCAGCCTTCTTGACGGACTCGCTGTCAATGCCCTTTATAACACCGGGCTTCTCCAGTTCCTCCAGTTCCTTTCTCTCCTCCTCTGTGAGACTGTGCTCTCCCTGCTTCCGGTACAATTCCGTCAGACGCGGGCGCTTTCCTTCCCTCACTCCCACGGCAATCATCAGCTTATCCGCAGTTCTCTGGACTCTCGCCATATCCTTTCCGACGCGCCCGTACTCTTCCCTGGCACTATTATAGGCATTGACCTTCTCCATCATTTCCGACAGAGCCTTCTTCTTGTCAGGATCTTTCTCCCACCCGGTGCCCTTATTCTTATCCAGCCACTCCTTAACCTCTTCCTTGGCGCCGCTCAGCTCCTTCATCCTGGCCTGACAGTCCTTTGCCTTTTCGGTCAGCTCCGCCTTCTTCTTTGCCAGGCGGTCCATCTTATCGGCAGCCTCCTTCCGATAAGTATCCATCTCCTTCAGCTTTTCCTGGCTGTGCTTTTTGTCATACTGATACTGCTTCTCCTCCGCCTGCCGTTCCAGCGCCTTGGTTGCAATCTCTTTGTTCTGGGCCCTCTTTCGCTGGGCTTCAATGGCAGCTGCCTTCTTTTCGCTTTTTTCCAGGCGGGACATCTTCTCCTTCTCTATGGCGGCAAAGCGGATCATCTCCAGTTCCTTCTTGTGGTTCATGCGATCCTGCCGGTTCTGGAAAAATCCCAGCGTCACAATCTGCAGAAAACTATTCAAAAGCTTCGGCATATGGCTGGGCGGAATATTTTTAAATCCCGGATCCGACAGGTTCATTTTCCTGTCAAAACGTCCCTTTTCATCCGACAGCTCCACATCAATTTCCACTCTGGGCTTATTCTTTTCAATGGCACTCTGGGCGAACATGACACAGTCCATGAAGGTATAACCATTCTCCTTCATATACTCGGATGCTTTTTTGCCCTCTACCCTTATCATATCCATTTCCCGCTCGGGATGCTCGGAGGTACTCCACTTGTTGATCACGGCGATGAGCCGATGGTCAAAGCCCTTGTCTATGGTACGCATGGCCTTGTTGATCTGTCCGTCCGTCTCCAGCTTTACCAGCATGGAAGTAGTCTGATCCTTTTTGATTGCCCGCCGGAGCGCCTTTTTGTTCAGCTTCTCACTCTCCGTCACCAGAAAAGAAGGCTCTTCATCCAACTCATCCTCGGCCTCCGCGGCAAGCTCCTGATTCTCCTCCTGGACGTTTTCCTGCCCGGCGGCTTCCGCCGGCCCCTTCTCCTGCTTTTTTTCCTCGTCCTTTTCCGACCCGGCAGCTTCCTCTGAACCCTTCTCCGGCTTCTTTTCCTCGTCCTTTTCCGACCCGGCAGCTTCC
>CAJUJU010000051.1 GCA_910586835.1 uncultured Acetatifactor sp. | reverse complement strand
TGCTCATCATTGCGCTGATCACCGTGTTCAATATCTTTAACAGTATGAATGCCAGTGTGGCGGCAAGAACCAGACAGTATGGCGTGATGCGTTCTATTGGTATGGGGGCCGGGCAGCTCTATAAGATGATTGCTGCCGAGGCAGTCACCTATGCCGTACTGGGATGTATCGCCGGATGCGTTCTGGGCCTGCCGTTGAATAAGATGATGTTCCGGTTCCTGATTGCCGGCAAATGGGGAACCGGCTGGCAGCTTCCTGCCGCGTCCCTGTTGCTGATTGTTCTTTTATGTTTCGGCTCTGCGGCGCTGGCAATCAGACGGCCTATCAAAAAAATCGGGAACCTGTCCATTGTGGATACCATAAAACTACAGCAGTGACACATGGATACTGACCGAAAGTGACGGATTGCACCAAGTGCGGTTATATGGTACAGTTGGTATGAGAAGGGAGGTATTTATGCGCTATCATTTTTATGGCTGGCAGCAGGCGGATGTCCCTGCGGTGAATGAACTGTACGGCGGTATCGGGAATCCGCGTGAACTGTATGACGCGCTTATGGGAATCTGGTGTCCAGAGACCTGTGCGCCGCGGATGCGGGATGCCTGGAGCAGGGAAAACAGAACCCTGGGCCAGTGCTCCGTCACGGCGTTTCTGGCACAGGATATTTTCGGGGGAAGGGTATATGGAATCCGCAGGCCGGACGGGAATTATCACTGCTATAATGTGGTGGGAGACTGTGTGTTTGACCTGACAAGCGAACAGTTCGGAGAAGAAGTCTTGTGTTACCAGGACAATCCGGAGCAGTTCCGGGAGGTTCATTTTGCGAAGGAAGAGAAACGGCTGAGATACGAATACTTAAAGACTGCGTTGTTGAGGAGAAATCCACATGCCATTACAGATCATCAGGGCTGACATCAGCAGAGTAAAGGCTGATGCGATTGTCAATACGGCAAACCCTTACGTCAGAGTCGGCGCCGGGGTGGATACGGCTGTTTATGAGCGGGCGGGCAGGGAGGAACTGCTGGCGGCCAGGGAAAGGATCGGCATTCTGCAGCCGGGGGAGGTGGCGTACACGCCGGCGTTCGGGCTGGATGCCGCCTATCTTTTTCATGCGGTGGCTCCCATATGGAAAGATGGCCGTCATGGGGAAGCCGATACGGTAAGAAGCTGCTATCAAAAGTCGCTGGAACTGGCGAAGGAGCTTCGCTGTGAGTCTCTGGCGTTTCCGCTGCTTGCCGCCGGCAGCTATGGGTTTCCCAAGGAGGAGGCGCTGGGGATCGCGGTGGATTGTATCCGCGGATTTCTGGAGCGGGAGGATATGCTGGTCTATCTGGTGGTGTTTGACGAGCAGTCCTTTCGGCTGTCCGGGGAGCTCTTTGATGATATTGAGGAATATATTGACGCCCATTATGTAAAGGAGCGGACAGCGCAGGAGTACGGAAGTTCTCTGCCTGCCCCCGGATTTCTGCGAAGCAGGTCTGCGGCCATGCCGGCGGCCCAGGTATTCTGTGCTGCCCCCAGGAGCCTGGAGGATGCGATTGCCCGGCTGGGAGAGTCCTTTGGGGAGCGGCTGTTTCGTATGATCGACGAGAGAGGGCTGACCGATGTGGCGGTATACAAGAGGGCGAATCTGGATCGGAAGCTTTTCTCCAAGATACGGTGCAACCCGGGGTACAGGCCGAAGAAAAAGACGGCGCTTGCGCTTGCCATCGCGCTGGAGCTGAATCTGGACGATACCAGGGATCTTCTGGCCCGGGCGGAGCTCGCTCTGTCACCCGGCAGCAGATCTGATGTGATCGTTCAATATTTTATCGAGAGGCAGGTCTATGATATATACACCATAAACATGGCTCTGTTTGCCCACGGCGAGGCTGCGCTGGGCGGCGGATAAATGTCGCCCGTCAGGAGACCATTTTCTGTTTTGGATGCGGTATGCTTATTTCATGAAAAGGAGGTATCGCTATGAAAAAAGGGTTGACAGAGGTTGTGTTCATTTTAGACAGAAGCGGATCCATGGCGGGTTTGGAGGCCGATACCATCGGCGGCTTCAACTCCATGATCGAGAAACAGAAGAAGGAGACGGGGGAAGCGCTGATCTCCACGGTACTTTTTGACAATGAGAGCCGGGTGCTCTGCGACAGGGTTCCGCTGGAAAAGATGGAGCCCCTGACGGAAAAGGATTACTGCGTGGGCGGATGCACGGCGCTTCTGGACGCCATGGGCGGAGCCATCCGCCATATCGGAAACGTGCACAAGTATGCCAGGGAAGAAGACCGGCCGGAGAGGACGCTCTTTGTCATCACCACGGACGGACAGGAGAATGCCAGCAGCAGATATACCTATGAAAAGGTGAAGAAGCTGGTGGAACGCCAGAAGTCAAAGTATGGCTGGGAGTTTCTGTTTCTGGGGGCAAATATGGACGCTGTCACGGAGGCGGCAAGGTTTGGAATTGCAAAGGAGCGGGCGGTGCGGTACAAGTGTGACAGCAGAGGGACGCAGCTGAACTATCAGGTGCTGAGCGAAGCCATTTCCTCTTACCGTGTGAATGCCTGTATGGCGCCGCAGTGCCTGAGACAGATCGAGGAGGACTGCGAGGAGCGGGAGAAAGGTTAAATTCGGACAGAATGATTACAAAAAACACAGCGGAAACCATTGCGAAAGCGTCTCTCTCCAATCCGGACGCAAGCAGGACGGCGGCGGGGGTCTATGAGTACCTTCTGGAAAACTATGGCAGGGTCATGCTTTCCTGCCAGCAGGAATCTACCTGGATGGGGTCGCCGGACTATGAGATGGATTATATCAAGGAGACCACGGGCAGACTGCCCGCCATGCGGGGGCTGGATTTTATAAGCGGCGATTTTGAGGGAGTAGTGAAACGGGCCGGGGAATGGTGGCAAAGAGGCGGGCTTGTGACGATCTGCTGGCACACGGGGATTGAAGGAAAGGGCTATCAGGAAAGTCAGGAAGACATGCCCGATTTCGACAGACTGCTGACGCCGGGAACCCATAAGCACAATGCCATGGTGGCGAACTGGGATCTGGCGGCAGGGGCTTTGGGAAAGCTGCGGGATGCGGGGATTCCGGTGCTGTGGCGGCCCTTTCATGAATTTGACGGAAAATGGTTCTGGTGGGGCAAGGGCGGCGGAGAAAGCTTTGTCAGGCTCTGGCGGATGATGTATGACCGCTATACGAATGAATTTGGGCTGAACAATCTCATCTGGGTGCTGGGGTATTCCGGGGAGGTGGAGGAGGGCTGGTATGTGGGGGACGATTACTGCGATATCATCGGCTCCGATACCTATGACAACACCACAAACCGGAAGGGATGGAAGAAGCTGGAAGCCTTCAACACTGCCGGTAAGCCCATGGCTTTCCACGAGTGCGGGAATGTTCCGCCGATGGAGAATTTTGTGAATGACGGCTGTCTGTGGTCCTGGTTTATGATCTGGCACACGGACTATATTAAGAACAATGATGTGGAAAACCTGAAGGCTGTCTACAACAGCGACCTGGTGATCACGTTGGATCAATTGCCCACGTTTGTGTGACAATGGGAAAAGGGATCGGAAAGAGGTATTTGATATGGGGAAGATACGGCATGAGACGAAGAATCTGATTTTCATAGCAGGTACGACGGAAGGGGCGTCTTGGGCGCAGCAGGAAAGACCGGATTCGGAGTCGGGAATCCCGGTGACGGATTTGTGCGTTATATTGGAAGAAAACATGGGGCGGATCCTGGATTTTTTCGGCCTGAAGGAGCTGCGGGAGAAGGTAACGGTGAAAATGTATGATTCCGTGGAGGAATATGAGCGTCATGTGACAGAGTTTTTTGGAGAGTACTTTGACTGGATGATTGCCGATACCTTCGACGGAAACATAAATCTGCTGTCATATGACCGATGCAGGAGCACATCCTCACACCGAAATATGCGGCGGGAGGATTATGTAAAAGTGATTGTTCACGAATTCGTACATATTAGTCAGCAGTGCGTCAATGATGATGCGACAGGCTGCGAATGGTTTTGGGAAGCGCTTGCCACCAATCTGTCCGGACAGACCTACAATGAGACGGCGCTGTCCTGCACAGGGGAACAGCTGCAGAACGCGTATTCCTCCATGGCCGATGGTTATGCCATATCCTATACGCTGGGGAAGTGGATGCTGGCACGCTTGCCGCATCAGAAAATATTGGACTATGTGAAGAACCCGGAGACTTTGCGGAGGGATACGGAAGAAATCCTTCGGAGCGCCGCAGGGGAGTACTCGCCGGAGGTATAGCTTTTCGCAATTTTTCTCTATCGGTACGCAATTTTCGGCAATGTATCCGGGAGGGGAAAATGTTATACTTGCCAAAACCAAGGATGGAGGAGAGGCAGATGCTTTATTCACTGGAGGGAATGTGGAAGGCCGATCTCGGAGACGGCTGCAGGTATGACATGAAGCTTCCGGGTACGCTGGAGACGGAGCATCACAAGAAGGCCGGGGAGGAAGAGTCCTGGAAGAAGGCGGGCAGGGAGTCCTTTGCCTCGGAACAGACGGTGTCCTTCGGCATAAGGGAATCTCCTTTCTTTTTCAGCGGTTTTTGACTATAGTGGGTGGTATGACAGAAAAGGCAGATTATTTGATAAGAGGAGATGGGTAAATGGATCACAAAGGCACGGTGACGCTTGAGACGGAAAGATTACAGCTGAGACGCTTTACGGAAGAGGATGCGGAGAGCATGTACAGGAACTGGGCGTCGGACCCGGAGGTGACAAAATATCTGACCTGGCCTCCCCATGCGGACGTGAATGTGACAGGACAGCTTCTGGCTGGCTGGGGCAGGAGATATGAGGAGAAGGCATATTACAACTGGGCTATTGTGCTGAAGGAGTTGGATGAGCCAATTGGGAACATCTCGGTGTTAAAGCTGAACGACAGAACAGAGGCGGCTTATGTAGGATATTGTATGGGAAGACAGTGGTGGGGGCGGGAGATCATGCCCGAGGCATTGCATCGGGTGATTGCATTTCTGTTCTGCGAGGTGGGGGTGAACCGAATTGCGGCCTGCCATGACTCCGACAATCCAAAATCAGGCCGTGTGATGGATAAGGCCGGGATGAAGCAGGAGGGAGTCCTGCGGCAGGAAGGGATCAACAGTCAGGGGATCTGCGATATCGTCTGGCACGGCATATTGAGAAGGGAATTCAGGACATGGTGAGCCCTATAACAGTGCCATCGCAAGGGTTCCGGCGACCATGAGCAGAAGGCCGAGAAACGCTTTTTTGCTCAGCTTTTCCCGGAATACAAACCTGGAAAAGGCGACGGTTATCACAATGCTGAGTTTGTCAATGGGTACGACTACACTGACAATGCCGTTCTGGATGGCATAGTAGTAGCACAGCCAGGAGGCGCCTGTGGCAAGACCCGAGAGGGAGATGAAGACCAGCTCCTTTCGGTCGATATCTCTGACCTGTTTCTGTTTTCCTTTTCCAAAAACGATCAGCCAGGCCATAATGAGTATGACCAAGGTGCGGATTGCGGTGGCCAGGTTGGATTCCACACCTGCTATGCCGACCTTGGCTAAAATGGAAGTGAGGGATGCAAAGACGGCGGACAGGATGGCATAGAGCATCCATCTGCCGTTTGCGTTCTTTGCGGTGTTTTGCTTTCGTTCGATCATCAGATAGATTCCGACAGCCAGAAGTGCGGTGCCGGTCAGCTTGGCGGCAAGGTGGGCCGTCTCCCGGAACAGGAGGATGGCAAGTAATACGGAGAGAACGGTGCTGGATTTGTCAATGGGCACGACCTTGTTTACGTCCCCCAGGGAAAGAGCCTTGAAATAGCAGATCCAGGATGCTCCGGTGGCTAAGCCGGACAAAATCAGAAACAGCAGCGACTTTGCGGATATTGCGGAAATGGTTTCGGCAGACCCGACAATAAAGACCATAACCCACGCAAAGAGCAGTACCACGATGGTTCGCATCGCTGTTGCCACGTCTGAATCGGTTTTTTTGATTCCGCATTTTGCGAGAATGGATGTGATTCCCGCAAAGAAAGCGGACAGGATTGCCATGATAAGCCACATAAGTTGCTCTCCTTTTCCCAAAATGTTTTTTTCGGCCTTCCCTCTGCTTATTTTATCATATAAGAAATTCCGCCGTGGTTGGGGAAGAATGCGGAGCGTTCTTCGAAGTGCTGCTTGCGGCACTTTTTATAGTTTGAACAGGAAACAGATACATTATAGCATCCTTCCGGGAAGATGGTAAAAGTTTCTTGACATTATCATGGAAATTATTTATATTAGGAATGATTCCTATTATTTATTTTATAAAACAATTACAGGAGGACAGAGGAATGAACCAGAAAAATCCCTATGCAGGTACACAGACGGAAAAGAATCTGGAGGCGGCTTTCGCCGGAGAGTCACAGGCGAGGAACAAGTATACTTATTTTGCGTCCAAGGCCAAGAAGGAGGGCTATGAGCAGATTGCGGCGCTTTTCCTGAAGACAGCTGACAATGAGAAAGAGCACGCGAAGATGTGGTTCAAGGAGCTGAGCGGAATCGGAAGCACCGCTGAAAACCTTGCTGCGGCGGCAAACGGTGAAAATTTTGAGTGGACCGATATGTACGCAGGCTTTGCGGAGACGGCGGAGAAGGAAGGCTTTGCGGAGCTGGCGGCGAAGTTCCGCATGGTGGCTGAAATCGAGAAGCACCACGAGGAGCGTTACCGCGCCCTGCTGAAGAATGTGGAAATGCAGGAGGTATTCAAGAAAAGCGAGGTTAAGGTGTGGGAGTGCCGCAATTGCGGACATATCATTGTGGGAACCGAAGCGCCTGAGCTCTGTCCTGTGTGCAGCCATCCCCAGGCATATTTTGAGGTTCACGCGGAGAATTTCTGATTTCCAGACCCAAAAGCGAAACCCGAAGCGGAAGAAAATGCAGGCAGCAGTCTGATTCAGAGCGGAGGAAAGTGCAGGCAGCAGTCCGATTCAGAGCGGAGGGCTGCTGAAGCCTGACGCAAATTGCGAAGGAGTGTATGAAAAATGTGCTTGTTTGAGAAAGAAGGCGGCCCAAAGGCCATCCAAGCATGTGCGGACTGTGCACATGATACAATGAACAATTTGAAAGAAGCAATACGGACTTATCTTCCCTGTAACGAGCAGGAAGAAAACGACAGAAGCGTCATGCTGCACTTGCTGGATGCGGAGTCCGATCTTTTGACCCGGGGTAACCGGACGGCACATTTTACGGCATCCTCCTGGCTTTTAAACAGAGAGCATACAAAGGTATTGATGGTGTATCATAATATCTATCATTCCTGGGCCTGGACCGGGGGACATGCGGATGGCGAGGAGGATCTGCTGAAGGTGGCCGTGCGTGAGGCCATGGAGGAGACGGGCGTTCAAAATATCAAGGCCGTTTCGGAGGAGATTTTTTCTCTTGAGATCCTGACCGTGGACGGACATATCAAGCGGGGCAGCTATGTGCCCTCTCATCTGCATTTGAACCTTACCTATCTGCTGGAGGCGGACGAGCAGGAGGTGCTTCGCGTGAAGCCGGATGAAAACAGCGGGGTGAAATGGTTCTCTCTGGAGGAAGCGCTGAAGGCCTGCACGGAGCCGTGGATGGTGGAGTGGATCTATGGGAAGCTCAACGGAAAGCTGCAGAAGGGCACGGTATAGCAAAATTGTGGCGAGAGCTTTATAATGTTGTAAACAGGGTTGACAAAGCAAGACTAATGCGTTAGACTGAAAGCAGTCTAATGCATTAGTCTTATTTTTGTATGTTTGGGAAAAATAAAAGGATTCCGGTGAAACGAGGATTTTGCCGTGGGGAAAGGAGCTGCGAAAATGGGTACGCCAAAGGTTTTTGAAAGTGAATATCGTTTTTGTCTGATACTGTGGGAGAATGAGCCCATCAACAGCACGAAGCTGGCCAGACTTTGCAATGAAAGGCTGGGCTGGAGTCGTACTACCACCTATACCGTCATCAAGAGATTGTCGGAGAGAGGGGTTGTAAAAAACGAAAATGCCGTTGTGACCTCTCTGGTATCCAAGGACGAGGTGCAGGCGGCAGAGATCGAGGAGCTGATGGAAAAAACCTTCGAGGGCTCCATACCTGCCTTTATTGCGGCATTTACAAAACGCAGGCGCCTGTCGCGGGAGGACGTGACAGAGATTCGCCAGATGCTGGATAAGCTGGCGGGAGAGGAAGAAAAGTTGTCGGATTTGCAGGAGGAAAGCAAGGGATAGCTTTGGAGGACAGAATATGCAGGAGATATTTTTAAAATTGTTTAATATGAGTATTACTGCCGGATGGCTGATTCTGGCAGTTATGGTATTGCGGATTTTGCTGAAAAGGGCGCCGAAGTGGATTGTCTGCCTTTTGTGGGGGCTGGTGGCAGTGCGGCTGGCCTGTCCCGTTTCCCTGGAGAGTGTTTTCAGTCTGATTCCCAGCGGGGAGACCGTCCGGCAGGAAGTGCTTTTTTCGGAGCGGCCTGTCATCGACAGCGGCATCAGGCTGGTGGATAACGTGGTGAATCCCATGCTGCGGGAGTCTTTCACGCCGCAGCCGGGGGACAGTGTTAATCCGCTGCAGGTCGTGCTTTTTATTGCCGGTGTGCTTTGGGCGGCAGGCGCTTTGGGCATGCTGCTCTATGCAGGAGCAGGATATGGGCGGCTGCGGTGGAAGCTCAGGACGGCGGTGCGGCTTGAGGAACCGGTATATCTCAGCGAGTTTGTGGATACGCCGTTTGTCTTCGGCGTGCTTCGGGCCCGGATCTATCTGCCGGTTCAAATGCCGGAGGGAATGCGGGAACCGGTCATAGCCCATGAGAAAGCACATCTTGCACGCCGGGATCATCTGTGGAAGATTCTGGGATATTTTCTGCTGGCTGTCTACTGGTTCCATCCGCTGTGCTGGGCGGCCTATGCTTTATTCTGCAAGGATATGGAGCTGGCCTGTGACGAGAGGGTAATCAGGGAATACGACTCCGCACAGAAAAGGGCTTATTCGGAAGCTCTCCTGGAGTGTAGTCTGAAGAAACGTACCGTGATAGCCTGCCCTCTGGCCTTCGGAGAGGTGGGAGTGAAGGACAGGATACGGTCTGTGGTAAATTATAAGAAACCGGCGTTCTGGGTGGTGATGGCAGCCGCAGCGGCCTGTATTGTGGCTGGAGTCTGTTTTTTGACGGATCCGGTAAGAGAGGAGAAGCCTGACGGAATCGTCTGGGTGAACCCGGAGGAGCCCGGTGCAGAGGGCGGCAACCCTGGGAAGGGTGTCTCCGGCGTGGAGAACGGAAATGTTTCCGACGGCATTTTGGAGGCGGGAAACACAGAAGGTTCCGGCGACGGGGATTCATTGCGCTTTGCCTTTATCAGTAAGTGGGCGCAGGCTTTTGTCTCCAGAGACGGCAACGCGATTGCCGGTCTGGCCGGAGAGGAACTGATCTCCCGGCTGAAGGAAAGGGAACTGCTTTTCGGCTCGGAGGGACAGTACAGTTTCGGAGAATCCAGCCCCTGGCCCCGGGATCCGGAGAAAGATGTGCTGGTGAGGACAATGGAGGAGGGGCAGGCGGAGATCATTTATTATGCCTGGACCTCGGAACCCCGGGTGACAGTCTGGAAGGAAAAGCTGTCTTATGAGCTTCAGGGCGAAGATTACAGAGTTGTCTCGGAGGAACTGATCTTTTACGACAATATTTCCTCCGGGGAGGAATTCGCGGAAGCTTACGACGTATACAGCGACGGGGAGGGCAGCTATCTTGCGTCCATCAGCGGAACAAGGATGGATTACAGTGCAAACGAGGCAGGTCAGGATCTGTGTCTGACGGCGGCCTTGAGCTCCAGCATGCAGTATCGTCCTCTTTTTGAACCTGAGGAGGCGGCAATGATGCTGTTGAATCTGGCGGAGGAGGCGGTGGAGGTAGAGGTGCTGAATACCTGGAGTACCGGAGCCTTGTCCCGGTTAAGCAGCCCGCTCACCGGGTGGGAGGACTTCGAGGCAGGAGACGGCGTGACGGATCTGCTGCTTCATTTTACCAGGGACAATGTGACGATTAAGCTGAGTATGCTGTACAGCGGACAGGGAATCTGGATCCCGGGAGATTATAAGGTGAATTCGGCCTGGCGTTTTTCTCTGCTGGACTGGGACGAGGTAAGAAGTCGGCATCTTTCCGTGAACGATGATCCGGACTGGAGCGATATTATCTGTATCGGTGAAATTCCGGAAAAAAAGATCAAGCTGTACGGGTATAATGACGAGGAGTGCTCCGGTGAGGGAGTAGCTATAGAGATCGGTGACGATGTGAATTATTTTGACTGGATTTATACCTCTCCCCGTTCTCTTTTGCCGGAATGCTACTGGAATGAGGGGGACAGGCAGCTGCAGGTGGCGTTGAACATCTATACGGGAACCGGGGTGGACGCGCAGGAACTGCATGTGCTGCAGCAGTATGATACAGGTACTCTGATGGATAGTGTATTTGATTTGGACGACTATGCACAGCTTTTGGGTCAGTGCATTGACTTTTCCTATGACGGGGAGACGGGAGAGTTGATTCTGTCCGACAGCCGCAGCGGGAAGGAACTGGCGGCTGCAAAGCTTCCGGATGCGGACATTGTGGGTCTGGAAACAGGGATGATTTCTCACTTTGTGCTTGGGGACAAAATTACGCTGCAGGTGGAGGTAGGATACCTTGAGGAGGGTATCGCCATGCCGCAGTATGAAGACGCCATGCCGACCCTGGAGGCAGAGGTGGTGCCGGGCTGGGGCGCCGGCGGCGGGATGACCTTTGATTTCGGTGAGATCCGGGAGGTCAGGTGAGGCGGTACAGTTAATTTGCCACAAGAATTTTACTGCCTGCACGAACAGCGTAGTGCGAAGGATTGACGAGCGAATTACGCAGCGGAGCTATTCCTGCTCGCAGATGTTCAAGAGGCCAAAAGCCGGAGTGCTTTTGGCCTCTATATCATGGCGGCAAAGATATCCAATGTCGGAAGCCATAAAAGAAGCCGTCTGTGCGGGAAGCGGATAAGCGGTATGTTGGAGAGAAGGTTCAGGCGCTATTTCACGGTGTATGTATATTTGTTGCCGTCTACCTTGAAGGAGATCGTCAGCGGTTCATCATTTGTTGCCATGTCCTCGGGGAGCTGGAATATACAGTGGATATATTCCGTACATAATGGCAGGATATTCACAAGGCTTGGCGATTCAAACGTACTCCGATTATTTTCCTCCGCTGCATGGGTACTTGCTTCTGCCTGTTTCAGATCGGCGGAAACAACTGCTTTGTTTGCGGTAATCTTTTCGGTTCCCCTGTTTGTACAGGCAATGCACAAATCTAAAAGGATTGTTCCGTCTTCAGCAGCGTAGTGGTTGTATCCCGAGCCTCGGTTCGGAGGTATTACATCTCTTGTAAATTCTGAATACTCCACATAGAATTCCATATTATCCGTCACCACTATTTCGCCGTCCGCAACGTCACCGGAATCTTTGACGGATGTACTGCTGTCTTCTCTGCCGGGAACGATTCCCGTTTCGCCATCTCTTACAATGATCCGGTAATCATTTCCGCGTATATTCACATGAAGCTCGACCATGCGCGTACTCTCCTGCAGTTCCTTTGGAACAGTGAAAAAGTAATGTATCTGCCTGGTATCCGACTGCTTCATTTCTATGGTATGTGCACGATTCCAGGTTACCGGTTCCTCTTCCTCCTGTACGATACCGTCAAATCCGTATTCATACAGACCGGAGTAAATCAGTTTTCCTTCCATGATTTGATCTGCATTAATGTTATAGTCCGCAAGGTGCTGATAGGTAATGCAGAAATCCACATAAGTTTTGCCCTGGCGCGCATCATAATAGTACTCCGGATGTTCTGTTATTTCAATCTGATTGACATGGAATTCACAGGTATTGTCAATTGTGACGGTATCCCCGGCAGCCAGTATTGGAGCAGTGCTTTCTATCAACTGCGGAATTTCTGATTCTTCCTCAGCGGCAGGTTGTTTGGCGCATCCTGCAAGGGAGCCAAGCAACATTATGACAGCGGGCAGTATTAAAAATTTTTTCATTGTCTCTGTTTTCCTTTCTGAATTTCTTTGAGCCCCTTATTTTGGTGTGGTTGATTCTTCCGGAAGGAAAAATCCATAATAAAGTATAACACAAAATAAATCGGGCAGGAAGGGAAAAGTGCTGTTTAAACATCAACAGAAACATATTTACGCAGGCGTGCAACTATGATATACTGACATTAATCAGGGCAGGGGCGGCTCGATACAGGTAAATTCAACAGGAGGCAGCGGTATGGAGGACAGACACAGCAGAAAAATGATTGCGCCTATCGTCATTACAGTTCTTATGGTTATGTATTATGTGGGCTTTTTTGTGACTTGTATTTTTATGCCGATGCCGGCAGCGCTGAAACTGCTGTTTGGACTTGCGCCGATTTTACTTACGGGGGTCTGTATTTTTGTCCTGGCGGAAAGAATCAAAGAGATAAGGAGCGGAGAAGAGGATGATCTTAGTAACTACTGATTACATTGCGGGTAAAAACTTTGAGATGCTGGGTCTGGTAAAGGGCAGCACAATCCAGAGCAAAAATCTGGGGCGCGATATCACACAGAGCTTTAAGACGCTGGTAGGCGGTGAACTGAAGGCATATACCGAAATGATGAATGACGCCAGGGCGCTTGCTACCAAGCGTATGGTGGAAGAGGCGGAAGCGATGGGGGCTGACGCAGTGGTGAACATGCGTTACAGTTCCGCTTCCGTGATGCAGGGAGCAGCGGAGGTCATGGCCTACGGTACGGCAGTGAAGTTTGTATAACGGAAAGGGCGTAACGGCCAAGGTCGGATTGCCGGGGGCGTCCTGATATACAGGTTGGCGACGACGGCAGCAGTTTTACACACAATACGGAAAAAGGGGTTACGGAGGAAATCTGTAGCCCTTTTATCAGTTTAGGCAGAGCAGGAGGAAGACGGATGCTGAGTCGTCTGTTGGGGATCATTTATCTGTTATTGAACAGAGGAACGGTGACGGCGGGAGAGCTGGCGGAACAGTTTGAGGTGTCAGTGAGAACGATCTACCGGGATGTGGAGCAGCTGAGTATGGCGGGGATCCCGGTTTACGCCCGCAAGGGGAAAAACGGTGGCATCAGCCTGACGGAACGGTTTGTTTTGGATAAGATGGTGATATCGGAGGAGGAGCAGAGGCGGATTCTGGCGGCGCTGGCCAGCCTTCGCGAGACGGGGGCATCGCAGGAGGAAGATATTCTGCACAAGCTGGGAACCTTTTTCAAGGCGGATGTGCCGGACTGGGTGGCCATTGACTTTTCCGACTGGAGCGGCAGGCGACAGGAGCTTTTCGAGCAGATCCGGGAGGCAATTCTGGAGCGTAAGGTGATGGAATTTGATTATTACGGCCAGTACGGAGAGATGGCACGCCGGACAGTGGAGCCGGTGCAGCTGTTGTTTAAGGAATACACCTGGTATGTGCGGGCCTACTGCAGGAAGCGCCAGGCCATGAGGCTGTTCAAGGTGCTGCGCATGAAGCGGGTGAAGCTGCTGGAGGAAACCTACGAAGCAGACGCCAGGACATGGGCCGGAGAGACAGAAAAGCAGGGAGAAGCGGAATCGGGCGGGGCCTCGGGTGCGGAAAGACAGCCGGGAGAAAAGCCGGGAGAGGCGGTAACGGAAGCAGCCTTGGATGTGGAAAGACAGCCAGGAGAAAAGCCGGAGGTGACGACATCGGAAGCAGCCTCGGGTGCGGCCTGGGAAGCGGAAAGACAGTCGGGGCAGACTTCGGAGGAGACAGCCAGCCAGGAGCAGTATGATACGACGTGGGGTGGCAGCTGGGAGACGATTCGGGAGGAGAAGGTGGTTTTTCAGGTTGCCGCCAGGGAGGCCTACCGGATTTATGACCGCTTTGAGGAGGAAGAAATTACCGTGCTGCCCGGCGGAGACTTTCTGATTACACTGCAATGCTGCCTGGATGATTGGGTCTATGGAGTGATCCTGTCTTTCGGGCCTTCGGCAAAGGTGATCGGGCCGGAGTATGTCAGAGAAAAGATTTTGGAAAAAATTCGTGAAATGGAGAAAAATTATTTATAATATGACACACAGGCGTCAGGTTATCTCTGTTATAGTGAATTCAGGTAGCAGATACCAAGAAGAGAAAAACGGAGGAAAACGAGATGGAAGAGAATTTGAAAATCTGTCAGAGCTGCGGCATGCCCATGCAGGAGGAGCAGTACGGAACAAATAAGGACGGCAGCAAAAACGAAAGCTATTGCTGTTACTGCTATAAGGACGGGGCGTTTGCCCAGGACTGCAGCCTGGAGGAAATGGTGGACTTTTGTGCTCCTTTTGAGGTGGAAGGCGGACGTGCCCGGAATCTGCAGGAGGCAAAAGAACAGCTTATGAAGTACTTCCCCATGCTGGATAGATGGCGGGCCTGACTTGCGAAGAGCAGTCGGCATCTGTAAGTTTGCGGAGGATTTGTTATGTTGGAAATACCGGAAAGTCTGACAATTGCAGCACAACTGAATGACACTGTGAAGGGAAAGAAGATTGTGGAGGTGGAGGCGGCACACACGCCCCACTCCTTTGCCTGGTACAGCGGGGAACCTGCGTTTTATTCCCAGGTTATGGAGGGCAGGGAAATCGGTCTTTCCGAGGGAATCGGGAGTATGGTGGAAATCTCGCTGGGGGAATACTGCTTTCTGGTGGGGGACGGCGGCACAATCCGCTGGTTTGAGCCCGGAGGGCAACTGCCGGAGAGGTATCAAACCAGAATTACCCTGGAGGATGAGAGCAGTCTGGTGTGCTCTATACGGATGTACGGTGCTATGTTCCTGGTTCGTCCTGAATTGTTTGACAATCCTTATTATCTTGCAGCGAAGCAGAAACCTCTGCCGAATACGGATGTTTTTAGTTACGACTATTTCCGGGGATTGTTCGAAGAAGCATCAGGAACGCTTTCCATGAAAGCGTTCCTGGCCACCGAACAGCGGATTCCGGGACTCGGGAACGGTGTGCTGCAGGATATTCTGCTGGGGGCCGGGCTTCATCCGAAAAAGAAAATCGGAAGTCTGACAGAGGTACAGAGGCGGCGAATCTATGACGTGGTTTCGGAAACCCTGCAAAAAATGACGGCAGGGGGCGGCCGGGATACGGAGAAGGATATTTTTGGACGAAAGGGCAGGTATTCCGTCCTGCTCAGCCAGAGGACTGTGGGGAAGCCCTGTCCGTATTGTGGCACGGAAATTCGGAAGGCAAATTATCTGGGGGGAACGATCTATTTTTGTCCCATGTGTCAGGAGGTGTAGGAAGGAGTATGGAGAAAAGCGGGATAAAAAGGTGTACAAAGGAAGCCTTTGCCGTGATCGGAAAAGCGGGCTCCACAGATGAGGGGGACGGCTTTATCCAAAGGCTCTGGAAGGAGGCCAACGGCCATTTTGAAGAAGTGGCGCATCTGGCAAAAAAGGGTGAAAAAGGTGATGTGGCGGGTGTCTGGGGGGCCATGTCGGACAGGACGCGTTCCTTTCTTCCCTGGGAGAAGGATTTTACGGAGGGGCTGTATCTGGCCGGCGTCGAATGCGGCACAGACGCGGAGGCTCCCGAGGGATGGACGAAGTGGATCATTCCGGGCTTTGAATATCTTTATACGGTCAGGGAAGGCGATGGCACCTTTTCGGAGATGATGGATTACCTGCAGAAAAACGGCATGGAGCTTGCGGGAGCAGTACAGGAATTTAACTGTCCGGAGACGGGAAAGGAATATCTGTTTTTTCCGATTCGCAGGCTGTAGGAAACAATGAGGGGAGTTATACCGGCAGCTGCATGCCACGGTATACGGTTGTGTTCTCCAAAGAATCATAAAATTTTTTTGCTTCGGGATTTTCGGCCGTCAGCACGATAACGGACGTAATCCCGTTTTTTTTCAGCTCCTGCTTTAAACCCTGCAGCAGAAGCTGTGCCACACCCTGGTGACGGTATTCCTTCAGCACGGCGATCCAGTCCAGATAGGCGTCGCAGACGGTGCCGTCAAAATGAGTGAAGAGGTATCCGGCGTCAATCCGGCCTATCACCCTGCCGCGGTCATAAGCAAGCAGAGAGACCGCAGCTTTTCTGTGAAGCTCGTCTGTAAAGCTCTTTTCCACATGCTGACGGTAGGAAGCGTCTGTCTGCCAGAAGTAAGTGTCCGGCTCCTGTCGTCTGAGCTCCTGTTCAAATTGTATCACGTCTGAAATTTTGTCTTCCGTAAAAACACATAATTCCATAGGAATGTATTGCCTCCCGTTCGTTTTGGACTGTTTAATTCTTTTCCAGTTATTGTAGCATGAAGTACAAAAAATGTACATGGGGAAGATTCTTGTAAATAATAAATAAAATTGAAGCAAATTGTAATTTTTATTGACAATGATGGTTGGGTGCACAATAATGAATTTATATAACAAAAATATATGGTATATCATTTGAGTGAGATGTCACAAATGTGAAAAAGAAAGGACAAAAATTATGAAAATGAAAAGAAGAATCGGATTGTTATTGTGTTGTCTGGCTGTAATGGGAATGATTTCTGCCAGTGTGATTCCGGTACAGGCGGCGGAGAGGGCAGTATGTAAACACCCTCACTTTATGATTGTATATGATGCTGTTTATCGCAGCTTTTCGAGGGCAGATGGCCATTACAATGAACAAGGTACAGAATATATATGTGCTGATTGTAGATATACTTATTGGACAAATTTACATGAGGTGAAAATGGGAGATCACGAATGGGAAACGATTGAGATACCCGGAACAGATCAAAACGGCGATCCGATTTTAAGAAAGCGCTGTAGAATATGTAATGCAACGAAGCCTTATTAATCTGTGCAGGTTTTCTGAAAGACGGTCGCTGTAGAACAGCAACGATAAGACAGTTTTATTGCGAAAGTATGGGAAGGGGAAATGGGAGCACTGTTTCACCTTCATGCGTTGCAGTCTTTCGAGCCTGTTTAGGGATCAGATGTAAACATGATTTTCGAAAGGAATATTCGTTATTATGGCAGACCAGAGGAGGAACTTATGAAAAAATACGGTATACTGGCAGGCTTGCTGCTGCTTTGTACCCTTTTTGCCGCCTGCGGGGCGGGGGAAGAAAAGGAGAGCAGTTGGAGGGGAGTGGAGGAGGGCATGGATGACCTGACCGTCATTACGGACAGGACGGAATATTATGACCTGGCGGTGGAGTCGGAAGAACTGTTCGACCTGGGGCTGTGGGAAA
Source organism: uncultured Acetatifactor sp. (assembly GCA_910586835.1). GTDB lineage: Bacteria > Bacillota > Clostridia > Lachnospirales > Lachnospiraceae > Acetatifactor. Next base: position 12,264 of record CAJUJU010000051.1, on the reverse strand, counting down.
GAAATCCCCAGGACGACTATCTGGCGAACATACTTGCGATGGGAGGTACGGTCTATCTTCCCCTGGGCACCCAGTTTTACCTGGGGGAGCCGGTGCAACTCTGGGCCACGGTGCGGCCGGATACATCGGAGGTCTACCTGTACAGGAAGGACGGAACCGGGGAGCTTCTGCTGTCAGGGGTCCCCTCCCGGTATACCAGGCCGGGTGCAGAGTACCAATGGTATCTGGACCGGGAAGGAAATGTTTACTACAGCCGCATGGCAAATTATTCTGCGTACAGCCGGGACGGGGTGCGGAAGGACTATGAGGAAGATACGTCCTTTGTAAAATTTCTGGCTTCCGGGGAGGTTCTTTTTGAATATACGCTGGAGCCCGGTGTGATTGTGGAGGATATCCGCCAGCTGGACGACGGTGGTGTGTATCTGCAGATAAAGGACAGTGTGGAAGAGACGAGGTATTACGGGGAGGCGGATCCGGTTACGGGAGCTATTACACCGGTGGCCCAATCGGAGATGCACTATGAGGTGACGCCGGATCTGGGGGCGGCGGGGAGCGCTCTGGCAGCCGTGGGTGAATCTTCTATCGGCATGAGCCGGGAGTTTGCCAGGGTGGATGTAGGCGGCGAGGGCAGTTCCACGCTCCTCTCCCTGACAGGAACCTCCTACGCCTGGCATAGCAAGCTGACTTTGGCGGATTTTCGGGTGTTGGAGGACGGCAGTATCGAGCTGCTCTGGACGGATTTAAACGGCGTCGGAGGGCTGTTGGAGCGGCTTGGGATGGTGCGGGTGGAGAAGACCCCCATTGTCCTGCGGGGGGTTTTTCGTGGGAATCGTTGGATCGCGGAACGGGTGGCGTTGTTTAACCGGCGGAGCAGCGACTACCATGTAGTCATAGAGGACTGCGGAAACAATGACCCGGATGATTTTGCCAGGCTGACCAGCGTCCAGATAGGCTCTGGGAAGGGGCCGGACATCCTGTGCGGACAGAGGCTGCTGCAGGATTATATCGCCGGCCTGCTGGATAAGGGTGCCCTGGAAGAACTGAATGCCTATATGGAGGCATCCGGCGTCCGCGAGGAGGATTATTTTCCTCTGACTTTCTCCGTATGGCGTCAGGGTGAGAGCATCTACGGCGTAAGTGCCCGAATGAATATCCTTGGAATTCGGATGGATGAGGAGGTGCTGGGAGGGCGGGAAGAACCGGACATAGAGACGCTGGCGGACGCGCTGCTGGCCCGCGGTGGGGACGGAGTTTACCTGAGGGGGTTGGATTCGGCCAGGCTGCTGAAACTGTTTCTGGAGGGGTCGGAAAATTTGTGGGGGATGGTGGACTGGGAAAAAGGGAGCTGTGATTTCAGTGTGCCGCTGTTTTCAAAGCTTTTGGAAGCCGCCGGACGGTATGGGGACGACGGAAGGAAGAACCCGGAAGCCTGTATTGCGGAAAGCAGAATATTTTTTTCCTTTTATGAGTTTGACAGTTTGGCGGAGCAGGAGAGCGTGGGTAAGGTAACCTCCGGTTATATGTTTGACGACGGCTGCCATGCGGCCATGACACCGACATATACGATGGTATTGAATGCGAGCTCCGCCCACAAGGAAGGCGCCTGGGAATTTATCCGCTTTTTGTTGGGTGAGGAGGCTCAGACAGCGGGAGATTTTCCGTTGACTCCGGTGAACCGGAAGGCATTTGAGGGATGGCTGAAGCGGGAGATCGATATGGGGTTCACCATGTTTACTTCCGACGGAGAGATGATCCAGTATACGAAGGAGGACGCGACGGAGGAAAAGCAGGCGGAGTACCGAAAAGCCATAGAGGAGGCGCGGCCTCTGCCCCTGCGCCCGGTGCCGCTGATCGACATCATTCTGCAGGAGGCGGAGGACTATTTCAACGGAAGTAAGACCATCGAGGAGGTGAGCCGGACAGTGACCAACCGGGTACAACTGTACTTGGATGAGAACAGATGATTTTTCTGTTCTTGTAGCATGAGAGTCAAAAAGGTACATGGAAAAGATGTATTTGGAATGATGAAATAACGCAAAAGATGCTCTTTGTTGACAATAACAATAAAGTATGCAATAATAAATATAAGCAGTAAAAAAATAGAATAACAATCAAACGCAGCCATTAAAATGAGCAGAAAGGAAGGATAAAAAAATATGAAGGTGAAAAAAAGAATCGGGTTATTATTATTTTGTCTGGCTATCATGGGAATGTTTTCTGTGAGTGTAATTCCGGTACAGGCGGAGGCAAGGGTAGGGTGCAAACATCCTCAGTATATGATTGTATATGATGCTATTCATATGCGCATTGCAAAAAATGACGGCCATTATAATGAACAGGGTACAAAGCATGTTTGTGCTACCTGTGGATTAACCCATTGGACAGATTTGCATCTGGTGAAAACAGGGGAGCACAACTGGTATCTGGTGGATGAAGGAAAAGATACCTATGGCAATATCGTTTGGAGATACCACTGCAGAGGATGTTCAATGATAATAGACAAATAATTTAGATTTTAGACATTTTGTTTGGTAACGGGGCGATAAGCGTTGAATAAACTGATTGTGCGAGTACGGAAAGGGGAAATGGGGCGGCTGTTTCCCCTCTTTTGTGCTATAAGCAGCGTCGGTATTCTATAGAAAATTATGTTGTGGCTGAGATTGCTTTGAAGAGGCAATTTTTTGCGGTTCAAGTATAAACATGATTTTTGAAAGGAATATTGGTCATTATGGAAAAGCGGAGGAGGAGTTTATGAAAAAATACGGTATGCTGGCAGGCTTGCTGCTGCTTTGCACCCTTTTTACTGCCTGCGGGGCAGGAGAAGAAAAGGAGAGCAGCTGGCGGGGAGTGGAGGAAGGCATGGACGATCTGACCGCCATCACGGACAGGACGGAATACTATGACCTGGCTGTGGAGTCGGAGGAGCTGTTCGACCTGGGGCTGTGGGAAAGAAACCCTCAGGACGACTATCTGGCGAACATCCTTGCGATGGGAGGTACGATCTATCTTCCCTTGGGGACCCAGTTTTACCTGGGGGAGCCGGTGCAGCTCTGGGCGGAGGTGCGGCCGGATACGTCGGAGGTCTTTCTGTACAGGAAGGACGGAACCGGGGAGCTTCTGCTGTCAGGGATTCCGTCCCGGTATACCAAGCCAGGCGCAGAATACCAATGGTATCTGGACCAGGAAGGAAACTTATACTACAGCCGCATGGCAAATTATTCTGCGTACAGCCGGGACGAGGTGCGGAAGGATTATGAGGAGGATACGTCCTTTGTAAAATTTCTGGCTTCCGGGGAGGTTCTTTTTGAATATATGCTGGAGCCCGGTGTGATCGTGGAGGATATCTGCCAGCTGGACGATGGTCGTGTGTATCTACAGATAAAGGACAGTGTGGAAAGGACGAGGTATTACGGGGAGGTGGATCCGGCTACGGGAGATATCAGGCCGGTGGGACAATCGGAGATGTTCTATGAACTGGTGCCAAAGTTGGGAACGGCAGGAAGCTCTGTGGCAGCTGTGGGGAATTCTTCACTTAGTATGAGCCGGGAGTTTGTCAGGATGGATTTCAGCGGAGAGGGCAGTTCTACGCTTCTTTCCCTGGTAGGGACTTCCTACGCCTGGCATGAAAAGTTGAGCCTGGAGGATTTTCGGGTGCTGGAGGATGGTGGTATCGAACTGCTCTGGACGGATTTAAACGGCGTCGGAGGGCTGCTGGAGCGGCTTGAGATGGTTCGGGTGGAGAAGACGCCCATTGTCCTGCGGGGGGTTTTTCAGGGGGATGCCTGGATTGCGGAGCGGGTGGCGCTGTTTAACCGGCAGAGCAGCGATTATCATGTAGTCATAGAGGACTGCGGGAACAATGACCCGGATGATTTTGCCAGGCTGACCAGCGTCCAGATAGGCTCTGGGAAGGGGCCGGACATCCTGTGCGGACAGAGGCTGCTGCAGGATTATATCGCCGGCCTGCTGGATAAGGGTGCCCTGGAAGAACTGAATGCCTATATGGAGGCATCCGGCGTCCGCGAGGAGGATTATTTTCCTCTGACTTTCTCCGTATGGCGTCAGGGTGAGAGCATCTACGGCGTAAGTGCCCGAATGAATATCCTTGGAATTCGGATGGATGAGGAGGTGCTGGGAGGGCGGGAAGAACCGGACATAGAGACGCTGGCGGACGCGCTGCTGGCCCGCGGTGGGGACGGAGTTTACCTGAGGGGGTTGGATTCGGCCAGGCTGCTGAAACTGTTTCTGGAGGGGTCGGAAAATTTGTGGGGGATGGTGGACTGGGAAAAAGGGAGCTGTGATTTCAGTGTGCCGCTGTTTTCAAAGCTTTTGGAAGCCGCCGGACGGTATGGGGACGACGGAAGGAAGAACCCGGAAGCCTGTATTGCGGAAAACAGAATATTGTTTTCCTTTTATGAGTTTGACAGTCTGGCGGAACAGGAGGGCACGGGGAAGGTGACATCAGGTTATCTGTTTGACGACGGCTGCCATGCTGCCATGACATCGGCGAATACGATGGTACTGAATGCAAACTCCGCCCACAAGGAAGGCGCCTGGGAATTTATCCGGTTTTTATTGGGTGAGGAGGCTCAGACAGCGGGAGATCATCCTCCTGCACCGGTGAACCGGAAGGCATTTGAGGGATGGCTGAAGCAGGAGATCGATAAGGGGTTCATGATGTTTACTTCCGACGGAGAGATGATCCAGTATACGAAGGAGGATGCGACGGAGGAAAAGCAGGCAGAGTACCGAAAGGCCATAGAGGAGGCGCAGCCGCTGCCTATGCGCCCTGCGCCGCTGATCGACATCGTTCTGCAGGAGGCGGAGGACTATTTCAACGGAAGTAAGACCATTGAGGAGGTAAGCCGGACAGTGACCAACCGGGTACAGCTGTACCTGGACGAGAACCGATGATTTTTCGTAACAGTTCAGTGACCTGTCTGAACTGTTGCGATTTTTGTGTTGCTTTCCAGGGCCGGGATGTATAAAATAGAGACAAAAACATGCAGGGAGGATTCGATTCAATGAAAAAGAAATTGTTGGTGACATTGCTTGCCGCGTCCTTTGCTTTCACAATGCTTGCAGGCTGCGGAAAATCCGAGTCTGCGGAGGGGCAGGCCAGAGGGGAAACAGGCTCGGAGGCGCAGGATAAGACGGAGGAAGCTGACAGGTCGGAAAACGGTTCAACACAGAGCGGAGCAGAAGACGGAGCAGGAAGCAGTCAGGCTGACGGTTCGGAGGGCGGCGGAGGCAGCGGGGAGAACGGTTCAGAAAGTGATGCGGATGAGAAAACCTCCGGCGGACAGGACAAAGATGCAGACCAGGACAGCGCAGCAGAGGGAGAAGCAGGTTATGTGATCCCGGAGGTGGTAATGCCCTCCCTGGAGATTCCGGACAGCGAGGCTTTTGCGTTTGTGCGTGACATGAAGATCGGCTGGAATCTGGGCAATACCTTCGACGCCTACAGCGACAGAACCTTTGCCGATGAGCTGGAGGCGGAGGCGCAGTGGGTGGGTGTTGCAACCACCCGGGAGATGATCGATGATATTCGGGAGGCGGGATTCCATTCTATCCGCATTCCGGTGAGCTGGCACGATCATGTGGATGAAAACTATCAGATTTCGGATGTGTGGCTGAACCGGGTGCAGGAGGTGGTGGACTATGCCTATGACAGCGGCATGTATGTGATTTTAAATATCCATCACGACAACAGTGAGCAGTTTATGTATCCCTCCACGGAATATCTGGAGCAGTCTGTCAGCTATGTCACGGCCATCTGGCAGCAGTTGGCCGAGCGCTTTGCGGATTATGACCAGCGCATGATTTTTGAGGGCATGAATGAGCCGAGACAGGTGGGGACGGCATGGGAATGGTGGATTGACCCTGCTTCGGAGGACTGTAAGGACGCAATTGCCTGTATCAACACAATCAATCAGGCGTTTGTGGATACGGTACGCGCCACGGGGGGAAACAATAAGAACCGTTATCTGATGGTGCCCGGTTATGACGCGTCTCCCGACGGAGTTTTGAACGAAGGCTTTGTATTTCCCACGGATGCGGAGGGAGTGACGGATAAGCTGATCCTCTCCGTCCATGCCTATACGCCGTATAAATTTGCTTTGCAGGGGCCGGGGGAGAGCGGCAGTACCGCAGAATTTAAGGCGAGTGCGCTGGGGAGCACCCGTGATGTCACCTATTTCATGGACAGACTGTACAATACCTTTATTCAAAACGGGATTCCGATTGTCATCGACGAGTTCGGCGCCCGGGACAAGGGGCAGAATACCCAGGCCCGGGTAGATTATGCCACATATTATATTGCGGCGGCCCGCGCCCGGGGAATGACCTGCTTCTGGTGGGATAACAATGTCTTTGAAGGGGACGGCGAAATCTTCGGCATCTACCACAGACAGGATCGCAGTTTTCCGTACCCGGAGATTGTGGAAGGGCTGATGAAGTACGCGGAGTGACTATGAAAAAATATGGATTTTCACTTTTATTCTTTCTGCTGTGCGCCTTTCTGTCTGCCTGTGGGAAAAAGGGAGGAGATGAGAGCGTATGGATAGGCGTGCAGCCGGGAATGGAGGATTTGACGGCGCTCACGGACAGAACGGAATACTATGATCTGACGGTGGAAGTGGAGGAACTGTTCGACCTGGGACTGTGGGAAAGGAATCTTTCAGAGGAATTTGCGGGGGATATTGTTTATGTTCCTCTGGGGACACAGTTTTACCAGGGGGAGCCGGTACAGCTCTGGGCTGAGGTGCGCTCTGAGTCGTCGGATGTGTACCTGTACAGGAAGAATGGAGACCGTGAAGTATTGCTGCAGGATGTACCCGTTCAATATACCCGGCAAAACGGCTTTCGGTGGTATCTTGATCAGGAAGGAGATTTCTATTGTATCCGCAGCGCAAATTATTCCTTATATGAGCCAGACAGTCTGCCGCAGAGCCGCAAAGCGGAGACGGCTCTGGCAAAAATTCTTTCTTCCGGGGAGGTATTGTTTGAAAGGATTATGGAGCCCAATATCAGCCTGGAAGATATCTGCCAATTGGAAGACGGCAGAGTGTATCTGCAGCTGAGCGGCCAGACGGAAGGATCCAGGCAATATGCGGAGGTAGACCCTGAAACCGGAGCGTTTTCCTCAACCATTTCTTCAGAGCTGTTCTTTCCATTAAAGCCCTGTATCGGAAAGGCGGGGAGCACCTTGGCGGTAACAGGCTATGCGTCTTCTGACGCAGGACGCCAGGTGGCAAAGATCAATCAGAGCAATGAAAAAATGTCTCCCGTCCTGTTTTTTACCGGAACCTCTTACGCGTGGCATGGAGAAATGAATCTGCAGGATTTTCGTGTGCTGGAGGATGGCAGCGTGGAGCTTCTCTGGACGGACTATGAAGGGACGGGCGGGCTTCTGGAACGTCTGCAAATGGCTAAGGTAGAGAAAATTCCGATTATTCTGCGCGGCGTTTTTGGGGGTGATTCCTGGATTACGGAGCGCGTTGCGCTGTTTAACAGGGAAAACGACACCTATCATGTGATTCTGGAGGACTGCGGGGGAGGTAACGATGCGGATGACTTTGCAAGACTGACGAATGTCCAGATCGGCGCGGGAAAGGGGTCGGATATTTTGTGCGGCGAAAAGCTTCTGCGGAATAGTATCGCAGGAATGCTGGATAAGGGCGCATTGGAGGAGTTGAATCCTTATATGGAGGCGACAGGCATCCGCGAAGAGGACTATTTTCCCTTGACCTTTGCCGCCTGGCGGCAAGGGGAACAGATCTACAGTATCAGCCCAAGGGCGAATATTTTGGGTTACAGAATGGACGCGGAAGTATTGGGCGGCTCAACGGAGCCGGATATAAAAGCATTGGCGGACGCCTTGCTTTCCCGCAAGGAGGATGGTATTTACATGCGAGGAATTGATTCGGGCCGTTTGCTGGAAATGCTTCTGGAAGGGACGGAGGATTTGTGGGGAATGGTGGACTGGGAGAGCAGGACCTGTGATTTCACGGATCCGCTGTTTGAAAAGCTGCTGGAAACAGCCAGAAGGTTCGGAGATGACGGAAGAAAGGATCCGGGAGCCTGTATTGCGGAACAACGGTTTTTTTATGACATCTTTCGGTTTGACAGCCGGGCGGAGCAGGAGAACGAGGGAAAGGTGACGTCGGGGATTCTGTTTGACGATGGCTGTTATGGGGGGACGACAGCGTGGTACGCAATGGCTGTAAACAAAAATTCCCAAAACAAGGAAGGCGCATGGGAGTTTATCAGTTTTTTGATTGGAGAGGAAGTTCAGAGCAGGATGACCAGCTCTATCCTGCCTGTGAACAGGAAAGCTTTTGAGGAATGGCTGCGGCGGGAGGTGAAAAAGGGCTATCGTGCAACAAATTCTGAAGGAGAAGAAATCCATTATACGGAAGAAGATATCACGGAAGAGAAAATAGCGGAATATAAAGAGGCAATAGAGTCGGCACGGCCCTTTCCGTCCCGGACGGCGCCGCTTCTTGAGATGATCAGGGAGGAAGCGGAGGATTATTTTAACGGTACAAAAAGTGCGGAGGAGGTAATCGAGCTGACTGCAAACAGGGTACAGCTTTATCTGGAGGAGACCAGATAAAATCAGGAAAGGTTCTGAGAAGTAAAAACGCTGCCATAAAAAGAGGCTGTAGAAAACGGGACAGTAAAAAGCCGTTTTCTGCAGCCTCTTTATTTTGCGGTATTTTAAAGAGGAACAGAATCGGCAATAAAGCACATCCAGACTGCAATTTTCTACATTTACTCTGTCAGGGGATTGCTCTAGAATAGCCTTGACTGACGGAAGAAGGAAAAGGGAAATAACCGCGGGAGCAGCGGAAGACCGGAAGGGCTGGATAAAAATGCGTGTTCAGCCGGTATCGGAGCGCGCGCGCAGCGTGCAGGTGAGGAGGATTGTGAAAGAGAAACAGAGGTCAAAGCTCGGGTGGCTTTGGGAAAACATGAAGGGATACCGGGCAGTATATGTCATTGGCATCCTGGGAACCATGGCGTACAATGTGATGCAGCTGGCGGTTCCCTATGCGACACAGCAGATTGTGGACCTGTTCCTGACGGGGGAGGATGCGGCGGCCAATCTGGCCACAAAGAGAGAGCTGTTTTACCAGCTTGTTATCGCCATGGTCGTGCTGACTTTTCTGCGCACTGTAATTGTGTATGCGGTGTGTATGGATATCGAGCATGTGTCGCAGAAGGTGCTTTACCGCATCAGAACGTATCTTTTTGACAAGATCGAGCATCAGGATATGAAATTTTACAGCACCTTCCGGACCGGGGATCTGATGACCAGACTTACCGGTGATCTGGACGCGGTGCGGCATATGGTGGCCTGGGTCATCAGAAGCATTGTGGAATCACTGTCCCTGCTGGTGGCTACCACCTTTTACTTTTTGTATATGGACTGGAGGCTTGCGCTTTCCCTGCTGGCCATAGCGCCCTTTATTTTCCTGATTATCATTCTGTTTAAGAACAAGGTTGCCCCCAGGCATAAGGCGCTGCGGGAAAAGCTGGCGCAGATGAACACGGCGGCTCAGGAAAATATTTCCGGAAACCGGGTGGTGAAGGCTTTTGCCAGAGAAGACTATGAGATTTCCAAATTTAACGAGTGCAACACGGAGTATTCCAAGACGAACAGAAGGACGGCCATGACCTGGCTGACCTACTACCCCTATGTGGAATCCTTTGCCAACCTGATGCCTCTGGTGCTGTTGGTGGTGGGAGGACTTTTCATCATAAACGATCAGATTACCATGGGTGAGTTTGTGGCCTTTTCCGGTCTGATCTGGGCCATAGCAAACCCCATGCGCCAGCTGGGCAATATTATGAACGAGTTCCAGAGATTTTCCGCTGCCGCGGATAAGGTGATGGAGATTTATTACTCGGAGCCTGAGATTGTGGATAAACCGGATGCTGTGGAGCTGACGGAGCGGATCAAGGGAAAGATCGAGTTTAAGAATGTGAGTTTCCAGTATGCGGACGGAAATCTGCCGGTGCTCCACAATGTATCCTTTGTGGCAAACCCCGGGGAAACCATCGCCATCATGGGGGAGACCGGCTGCGGTAAGACTTCCCTGATCCAGCTGATTCCCAGGTTCTATGAGCCCACGGAGGGGGAGGTGCTGGTGGACGACATCAATGTGAAGGACATGAAGCTCCGCCAGCTGAGGAAAAATATCGGTCTGGCTACCCAGGATGTGCTGCTTTACTCGGATACCATAGACGGGAACATTGCCTACGGCGACAGTCACATCAAGCCGGAGGAGGTGGTAAAATTTGCCAGATACTCCGCGGCTTCGGACTTTATCGCAAAAATGCCGGAAGGGTACGACACCATTGTAGGGGAGCGTGGCGTGGGTCTGTCCGGCGGGCAGAAGCAGAGGATCTCCCTGGCCAGAGCGCTTGCGGTCAAACCGTCCATTCTGATTCTGGACGATACCACCTCTGCGGTTGATATGGAGACGGAGAAGCAGATTCAGCACAGTCTGAACGAGCTGGATTTTCCCTGCACCAAGCTGATTATAGCACAGAGAATATCCACCACAAAGTTTGCGGACAGGATACTTGTGATCCAGGACGGACAGATTACGGAATCCGGTACACACGATGAGCTGGTGGCGAAAAAGGGATATTATTACAGTCTGGTACAGCTGCAGATGGGAGCTTAAAATCGGATTTGTCCGTGCCGCGGCAGGCGGCATGGGAAAGGTGAAATATTATGGCTAGAAGAAATACATACAGAGAGGACGAGGTTCTGGAGACGCCCTTTGACTTCCACCACCTCCTCCGCGCATCGGCGTATATTAAAAAGTATCTGGGGAAGATGATCCTGGCGCTGGTTCTGAGCGCCGTAGGCGGCATCATGGCGCTGTTTTCCCCCATGCTCAACCAGCGGGCGCTGGACGAGGCGATTCCGGATAAGGATGTCCGGCTGCTGTTCCTGCTGGCAGGGCTGCTGTTTCTGACCTTTGTGGCCAGCGTGATTTTTACCACCATCCGCTCCCGGATTATGGTGAATGTGAGCCAGAGCATTATCTATGATATCAGAAAGGATCTTTTTGCACATTTGCAGAAGCTGCCCTTTCAATACTATGATGACAGACCTCACGGGAAGATTCTCATCCGTGTGGTAAACTATGTAAATTCCGTGTCGGATATGCTTTCCAACGGGCTGATCAACGTGGTGCTGGAGATTTTGAACCTGATTTTTATCGTGATCTTCATGCTCTGCGTGGATGTAAAGCTTTCCCTGGTGGTGCTGGCCGGCGTGCCTGTGCTGGCGGCGTTCCTGCTCTGGATCAAGAAGCGCCAGAGGAAGGCCTGGCAGCAGGTATCCAACAAAAATTCCAACCTGAACGCCTACCTGCAGGAAAATATTGTGGGTGCAAAAATTACGCAGATTTTCGCAAGGGAGGAGGAGAACGCGGAGACCTTTGCAACGCTGTCCGACCGCTGCAGGGGCGCATGGATGCAGGCGGTAAAATACAGCAACCTGGTCTGGCCGGGCATCGACAATATTTCCGTCTGGGTCAGAGCCGCCATCTTTATCTTCGGCCTGATTATTTTCGGACAGGGAAATACCAGCCTGGGAACCATTGTGGCCATTTCCTCCTACGCTTCCCGGTTCTGGCAGCCCATTATGAACCTGGGCAATATTTTTAATAATTTTATCAACAACATCGCCTATCTGGAGCGTATCTTTGAGACCATGGATGAGCCTGTGACTGTGGACGACGCGGAGGATGCGGCAGAGATGCCGAAGATCCGGGGCGAGGTGACCTTCGAAAATGTGACCTTCGCCTATGAGGCAGGCAAGGAGGTGCTGAAGAATCTGTCCTTCACCGTAAAGCCCGGGGAGAGCGTGGCTCTGGTGGGGCCTACCGGCGCGGGAAAGAGTACCATTGTAAACCTGATTTCCAGATTTTATAATGTAAATCAGGGACGTGTATTGATCGATGGACAGGATATTTCGCAGGTGACGCTGCATTCCCTGCGCTCCCAGATGGGAATCATGCTCCAGGACAGCTTTATCTTCTCGGGTACGATTGAGGATAACATCCGCTACGGCAAGCTGGACGCCACGGAGGAGGAGATTGTGAAGGCCAGCCGGACCGTGTGTGCCGACGAATTCATCCGGCGATTCAGTGAAGGTTATCAGACGGAGGTGAAGGAGCGGGGCAATCTGCTGTCCCAGGGACAGAAACAGTTGATTTCCTTTGCCAGAACGCTGTTGTC
>CAJUJU010000050.1:2173-29972 GCA_910586835.1 uncultured Acetatifactor sp. | reverse complement strand
GATGTTCTCGTGTGACTGGAGTTCAGACGTGTGCTCTTCCGATCTTCCCTGTCACGCAGCCTCCGTGCGCGATTCTCAGAACATCATTCCCAACGCTCCAAACAGCCCGGCGCTGGCCAAGCCCATAATGATACCTGCCAGGATCACACCGCCCAGCACCGCAATCACACTGGATTTAAAATCCATATCCAGGAGACTTGCCGCCAGGGTTCCCGTCCACGCTCCCGTTCCCGGAAGAGGAATTCCCACAAAAAGCAAAAGCGCCACAAAAAGCCCCCTGCCCGCCTTTTCCTTCAGCTTCTCTCCCCCTTTGTGTCCCTTTTCCAGACAGAAGGTAAAGAATTTTCCTATCACCGGCTTGTCAGCTCCCCATTCCAGAACCTTCCTGGCAAAAAGGAAAATAATCGGCACCGGAAGCATATTGCCTACAATACAAACAATGTAGCTGGGAACCACCGGCAGATTCATGCCAATCGCAATGGGCACCGCTACCCTCAGTTCAATCAATGGCACCATGGAAATGAAAAACACAAACAAATACTCTTTCAGCATAGCTTTCTCCGTTTCTTTCTTTATTTATCTTATTCCCGGATTCTTCTTTCATAACGCTTTTGACACATAGTCTCTCAAAAAAGTCAGCAGCGTATCCATCTGTTCGTCCGTTCCCACTGTAATCCTCAGGCTTTCGGATATTCTGGGCCTGTTCCAGTATCTCACATAAATATTTGCATCCCTCAGCGCGGCAAACAACTGCTGCGCGGGAATCTTCTCATGAGAGGCAAAAATAAAATTTGCCATGGAATCCGGGAACGAAAATCCCAGTACCCTCAGTTCCTTTTTTACCCTTTCCCGGGTACTGACGATCCTGCCTGTGACAGAATGAAAATACGCGTCATCCCGCACAGCCTCTGCCCCCAATTGCTGGGCCGGAAGGTTCAGGGTATAGGAATTAAAGGAAAACTTTACATCGTTCAAGTACCCGATCAGCTTCTCGCTGCCAATACAGAAACCGATTCGCATTCCCGCCATGGCACGGGACTTGGAAAAGGTCTGTACTACCAGCAGATTATCATATTTTTCCAGCAGGTACAAGGCACTGCGCCCCCCAAAGTCTATGTACGCCTCGTCCACAATGACCACTACATCCCTGTTTGCGGAAAGGATCTCCTCCACCGTCTCCAGGCTTTCCAAAATACCGGTAGGCGCATTGGGGTTTGGAAAAATCACGCCTCCGTTGGGCTGTCTGTAATCGTCAGGACAAATATGCCAGTTGTCGTCCAGCGGACAGGTCTGAAAGGGAATTCGATGCAGCTGCGCCCAGACATCGTAAAAGGAATAGGTCACATCCGGAAACAGGATAGGCAGATCACCGTTAAAAAACGTCATAAACGCCAGAGAGAGCACATCGTCAGAACCCACCCCTGTAAAAATCTGCTTTGGCCTCACATGATAATACTCTGCCAGAACATTCACCAGAGAGCCTGCATCCGGATCCGGATAGAGCCGCAGCGCGTCACAGTCCAGCTCTGCCGCAAGCTTCGCAACCCCCGGCGCAGGCGGATAGGGACACTCGTTCGTATTCAATTTTATCATGCCCGGCTTGTTGGGCTGCTCCCCCGCCACATAGGGCACCACCCTGCGCACATTGTCTTCCCACTTCATTTTAATTCATCCCCTCTTACAGCAAAGTATATTCCCGGCACATATTGCTCTCATAGCATACTTCATAACACGGCATACTTCATAACTCTGCCCGCACTTTTTGCCAGACTGCACTCCTTACCTGACTGCACTCTTTATCCGACTGCACTTTTTATCCGACTACATTCTTTATCTTACCCCGGTTCCACCTGTCGGCTCCGGTTCGCCCTCCGCTATCAGCCTGATCAGTTCATTCCGATAAACCTCTGCCTGTTCCGGACATCCCATTGCTTCATAGCAGCGCAGCAGTCCCTCCAGCGGCTCCTTTCCCCCGGCTAGCCGGTTCAATATAGGAGCAGTTTCATATACTGCGTTATAGTACCAGACCGCAGCTTCCTCCAGGTCTTTGGCATCCTCATAAAAATGTCCCATCTCACAGCAGATTTCCGAGTTTGCCTCCTCCGCGATGACCTTGGACGCATATTTGAAAAATTTTACGGTATCCCCGGCAAGACGGGCCCCGTGCGCAACCACACAGCACGCCTGGGCAATCTCCTCCCCGTCCCGTCCCCCGTCCGCAGCGGATGCCGCAAAGAAGGCCTCCGCCCCGGCAAAATCCTCCGCATCTCCTGCAAGCAGCAGCTCCCTGGCATACATATTGTGAAGCCGCTTCGGCAGCCGCCATCCCAGGCTGCAGTGCCTGCGGAACACCTCCAGGTCACGTTTGGCATGACTGCTGTCCGGAAGATGGGTAATCACAATGTCACTGTCATAGACCACCGGCTCCAGCCGTACCGTCTCATGAACAGGCCCCAGCCAGACAAACTCCCGCAGTCTTTTAAAAAGCTTGGGACGATATTCCCGGTCAAAGTTATAGACTGTATGAAAACGAAGCTGACCGCCGTACCTCATCTGAACAATCTCAACCTCGGGCAGCAATGTCTCCTTCAGAAGCAGGAACCTTTTCCTGTTCTCCTCGTCCAGCACCTCATCCGCATCCGCGGAATAGATATAGTCCCCCGTGGCCTTGGAAAAGGCATAATTTCTGGCGGCGCTGAAGTCATCCACCCACTCATAGTCATAGACCATTTTTGTGTATTCCAGAGCAATGTCTCTGGTTTTGTCTGTGGAACCGGTATCCACAATCACAATTTCATCCACCAGATCCGCCACACTGTCAAGACACCTTCTCAGCCTGCTCTCCTCATTCTTTACAATCATACACAGAGAAATCGTAATCATTCCGCCACACTCCTTTTTTCAGAAGGACGCACATTTTAACAGGTATAATGATACCAAAGCAACGCCCAGAAAGCAAGGGTTATATACGGCAGAAAAGGCACCGGCCTCTTCAGGTTTCCCCTGCTGTCAATATTCCTGCGGATTCCCTGGACGAGAGCAAGCAGACAGAAGGCTCCCAGCATATGCGCCAGAAAGCCGATTCCTCCAATGCCCGCTGCCGCTTCCGCCGCTGCACATACGCTGAAGGCATAGCAGTCTGCTCTTCCATACATTTTTGCAAAAAAAGTACACTGCACAAGGATAAAAATACCCAGTTCGGCCACTTCCTCCACCCCCACCTGCTCTTTACGCATCAACAGCAGGATTCCAGCCGCCGCACCCGAAATCCACCAAAAAAAATTATATACCTGACAGGTTCGGCAGTCCATGATACAAGCGCCTGCCAGACAGACTGCCACCACTGCCCACAAAAGCGCACTCATCTCAGCCGGGTACGGAACTCGCTCAAAACAGTTCCTTCCTCCACCGCAACACCCAGACCGGGAGCCTGCTCCAGCAATTTTCCATCCTTATAGGCACGGACTGTTATCTGATAGTCCGGATTTGCCGGGGCATAGAGAGGGATCATAAACTGCAGAGAGGACTCCTGCTGATATACCTGCATATCTCCGTAGTCAAAGCTTTTGTTCAGCTCCGGATTCAAGGCAAGCAGCTCTTCCGGGAACTCCACCTCTACCCTGTCCGCATAGCCATAGGTCGTTATGTACAAAATACCGCTCTCGCCTCCTTTAAAAACGGGGATATGGGGCTCCAGAATCCGCTCGATTCGGGTCTCCAGGGCAAACTCTGTCACATGAAAAGAAATCTCCGTTATATTCCCCACATTGTCTGCCGCGTAACCTGTGACAGTAAAATCTCCTGTGAAGATCGGTTCCCCCTTTGTGATTTCCAGCTTCAGGATGCCGCCCTCCGGATAAAAAATCTGTTCACTGTAGTTATCTTGGTTTTCAACCTTTATATAGAAATCAGCCACTCCGGAAAGAGCATCCTCCGCTGTTATTTCTATTGTAATGCTTTCTTTCATGCGGTCGATCAGCTCTTTCCCCTGCAGTACATCCAGTCCTCTGATCACAGGGCCTTCACAGTCCCCGATCACAGTGATTCCATTTCCTGTGTCTGCCGCCGGGTCAGAATACTTTATGACCTGCAGGCCATCCTTTTCAAATTCAATGCCACTGGCTGGCCAGATGTTCAGATACAGCCCATTTGCTTCCCTGCCCAGAAGAAACATCTGCTCACTCCTTAGCTCCCTGCCATGGTTAAAGCGTCTGGTAATCGAATAGGGATACTGACCCAAAAGGGTATTTCCGTTTACGGAATAACCTAACCCCTCCGCCTTTGTCTCCCGGTCAGCTTCCGCATCCTCCGCAGACGGGGTATAGACAATATTTTGTGCCTCTGATCCCTCCCCGCCTTGCACCACAGAAGTGTAAATGGTATAGTTCAGCTGGTAGTCCCTGGTGGCTGTGCCCTCCATATAAGCGCCATGCTCCAGCAAAAAGGGCGTCACCCCGTCACACCTGACGTAATAGGTCTTTGCCCCGGCTGCCGCAAACACATTTGTACCGTTCCCGATCTGCAGCTGCCTGGTACAGAGATTCCAGTTCACTGCTTCTGCATCCAGCCGGATGTGGGTCGTCCCGCTCACATTCCCTGCCCCGTCTGCAGCCGCCAAATGCAGATATTGTACATAGTCCTTCATTTCAATCGTTATGTTCCTTTCCTCCGTGTAAGCCGCGCCCCGGTTCACCCGGGTATCCGGCTTCTCATCCAACAGGTAATAATACCCCTTCACCCCGGTTGCCAAGGTATTCTTTGTGATATTGGAGCTGCAAAGCATCGTTGTAGAACCCTGCAGGTAAGTCTCCGCCCGGTGATAATAATCCGTACCGTTGTCCTTCGGCTCCTGCCACAGGACAGACACTCTCAATGCGTCCACCGGCACCTTTTCCACCAACCCGGCATCCACTGCATCCGGTGCCGCCAGATCCGGTGCGCTGACTCCTTCCATGCCGGGCACATCCTGGAAACCAATGAGAACTGCCTCCAGAGCACACTTTCCATTCCCCTTCTGCATCCCCGCCGTCATACCGTAGGTCAGCGCATAACCGGTATTTACATAACTGCTCCCTCCGTAGGAAGGCTTTGCGGATTCTATAGTGTCGGTGGTTCTGCCGCACTGCCAGCCTGCCGGGGACAGGCACCATAACACCGGCGTTTCCGGCAGCTGACAGGTCAGCACATGGGCGTGTTCGCTGTGCTGGTTCAATCCACTGTCATATAAAACATGCCCTTGCGTGCAGTCCCCGGAATAATTTGTCCGAAATGACCATTCCCCTCTGGTGCAGCCGGGGTAATTGCATTTCACATAATGATTCTGGTGCCTGCACCCACAGCTGTCGTACTCCACGGCATCCCCGCGGACAATGTGATGGTAGTTGGTATAACAGGAGGCAGCGTCCGAATGGGTATGGGCGGTATAACAGTCTTTCCCGTGGTCATGATACCCGCAGAGCACATTTGAATGCACATGGTATACCAGCTCCCCGGACAGGCCTCCCCGGTATCCCCCGCCGCCTCCGGAAGCACCGTCCTGTCCGGCATTCCCGGAGGGCCGGAGTCCTGCGGCACTGCCGCCGGGATAGCCATCATACAGTACCGTAGCCCCACCGCCGCCACCGGCAACCAACAGCGTACCTTTCTTATCCGACACAAGGCTGGTCATTCCGCCTCCCGTGCCGTACTGGGAAGCCTTACCGCCTCCGTTGTAGCCGTCCCGGCCCCCCACAGTAACAGTGAGCCTTTCCCCTTTGTACAGATAGAACCTCCCGGTCACACTTCCCCCTGCACCGCCTGCATAACTGCCGTAGTTCCCGCCCTGGGCCCCGAAAAGGGACAGGGAATAGATCCCCCCGTAGGGTACGGTGTAGGTTTCTGCCTTTCCGGTATAAGTAAATTCCTTTTTCACCTGGCGGCTGCTGTCGATGTCCTCCGCCGTATTGATCCGATTCCAGGACTTCCTGTCAAGGCTCTGATAGATCAGATAGGTCTTACCATTCCCGTCCGGCTGGCTCCAGCTCAGATCCACAGCTCCCTTCCCACCATTTGCAGCGTAATTGTCGGCAGATCCCAACACCAGCTCCACCCACTGCGCATAGAGGGTCATGTTCCCTGTGGGTGTGATCTGATCTCCGGCCCCTCCGGCAGGCTGTGTAAAACCAACGTCATAGTACCAGCCGCCAAAGGAACTGCCTGCTTTAGTCGGTGTGGGAAGGGTGATGCTGTCGGAGGTGTAGCAGGCTTTCAAGGTATCGGCTTTTACGTTACCGTTGGGAGAAAGAAACTTGTATTCCCCATTTATAAAACTGCCCCCAAAGGGCTGTACCATACTCCATTCCACAAAATGCTGTGTACCAGTGACAGGCGGAAGCGCCACGCCCCCATTACACTCAAAGTGCACTGCAAAACCCGCCGGCGCTTCAACCAGGGAATTATCCAAAATATAAGTATCTCCATATGGCCTTGCCAAAATGGTATTTCCCTGTTTTCCGTTATATTTTCCCCCGTCTGGATCTATTTTCAGCAGATTTATCCTCAGCTCCCACTGAGCATAAAGCACCACTGTCCCTTCCATGGAGTTCCCTTCCCCATTCCAGTTTTCTGTCGTCAGGTTGGCAATTTTTGCTGTATCTCGAAAAAATATCCCGCTTCCGTCGGGCTCCGTATTCCATCCCAAAAACTGATAACCTATACGGTTATAGGTATTTCTGGACAGTCTGGTAACCGGCGTAACCTTTCTTCCCTCATACGCATCATCGTTGTTGTAAATATGGATGCTGGGAGACATATACCCTCCCCCTCCAAAGTCCTCCCCGGTACGGTTCGCATCATAGATCACGCGGTAACGGTTATTGGAAACAGCCATACATTGATGCCTGATGGAGCATCCCTGCTCCAGGTTATTACAAAATGGGCACAGGTAATAATAATCCAGGCCGTCCTCCACCCTGACGAACTCAATGCTCCTTGCTGCCTCTTTGCTCATATAGATCAGACAGTTGGTGATAGGTTCCCCACAATCTGCGCAATACGCAGTCCAACCTGAAAAATGATTTGTGGCACAGATCTGCCTGCCAAAAAAAATACCGTGATAGTCCTCCCCTTCCTTCGGATAACTGTTATGGATACATTCCCCATTCTCCCAAATTACCCGCCATTCCTTCACCGGGATATCTCCTGTTCTGTCAAATTTATAGTAGTGCTGGCCCGCTTGAAGCACCGGCAATTTAGAAATTACGGGAAAATCTACAAAATCCCCTTTCTTATAATGAACAATCGCCCTGTCACCTGCGTTGGTCGTCCATGCTCTGCCATCTGGAGCAAAAGTGACATAAGGGCTGCTATAAATCGTCTTTTCTGCTGCATGTACAGACAGTGACAGCATGGACGCTGCAATCAGTACCCCAAAAAACACTACATGCATCTTCCACAAGCTAATTTTGTATTTCTTCATTCTCCATATGCCTCCTTAACAAAAAAGCCCGAACATTTCTGCTCGGACTTTCTTTCATCAATCTTTAGTTGTTATTTACTGTTTCCTTCTTTCATCATTCCGGCATAGGCAGCATTGGAATACTTTCCCATCTTTGATTTCCACACTCACAGGAATACATCATCTCTCCTTCAGAGGTACATGATGGAGGCCGCATTTCCACTCCCCCATCCCAACTGCAGCTATGTGCTGCACCACAGTTTGTACATACTCCCTGAAAATATTTATGTTCCAAGCAACAGCTACAAGTCCCGCATATGCTTGAATCCCATCGAGCCGGTTCATGACACCCCGTAGATTCATAAGTCTGTGTATAAACTTGCCCACATTTTTTACATATTTGAGTATATACAATTGCCGCTATACAGATAGGCCCTCCTTCCATCACCGGCTCGCTTAATTCATGGCTCTCCCCTGTAGTATCCTTGTATGTGTTCAGAATATATCCGCAGGTTGCACAGATATCAACCAGACGGTGTCTTTTCATACAGCCTCCAAGGTCTTCATCCAAAGAATACATCCACGCATACGAATGATCCGTCTTCGCAACGGCCTCTGTCTTAGTCTTTCCGCAGGAGGTACAGGTATATGTCATCACGCCCTCGCTGCTGCAGGTGGCCGCCTGCGTTGTTTTCCCGCCATCCCAGTTGCAGGTGTGCGTGGTCTCCGGCGTTGGTGTTGCCGCGGGAGGCTGAGTCTCCTTTGGCGGCTGTTCGGATCCGGCTGCTCCCGGATCAGGTGTCACAGACGGCGTAGAAGAAGGCTTTGGTGTCGGCGTCGCTCTCTCTTGGGACTGCCCTGACTCAGATTCTTTCTCTGCAGATACTTCCCTATCTTCCGATGCACCCTCTTCGGCACTTCCTTCTGACTCTCCTGACTCCTCCAAAGCTTCCTGACTTTCGGAAGGAACCGTTTCCCTTATGGGCTCAACGCTTCCGGATTCCGCAGCTTCGGATGATTCTTCCGTCTCAAGCGCCGCCTCCCCCGGGCTTTCTCCGTCATCATCTGCCTGTGATTCCCCCTTCACTCCGGGACTATCCGAGGCATCCGCCGGCAAACCCACATTTCCACACCCTGACAGCAGAAACAATGCCGCCAACAATACGATCCGTTTTTTTGTCATCACACTCTTTCCATTCTTTTTATTTAAATACAACAATCACTATATCATATCCCTTTTGTATATGCTACTGTTATTGATAATAATGCCAAATATTTTTGTATTTTTTGTTATATACTGTATTTATTTTGCCAGTCCTCATTATTCAGCTGTCAAAGAACACCTCAAATCAGATATAATTGTCATCTCCGTCAGTTCAAAACCCCCGCCGGCATTCCTTTACCACACGCAGCGTTCCTGATGCCAGCTCCGTGTAAAATTCCTCCACATCACTTTTGTCAAGATAGACATTGATTCTCTGGGCTGCCGTCACGGAATCACCGCTCTCAATCCGCGACCCGGTCTGGTCAAATACTTCCTGAACATAAACATGATCCCATACCAGCCTTGCTTCCTTCTCCTCCGACACGCTGTAAATATGGATTCTGTCTCCGGCCCTCAGCGTACCCCCTGCCACCTGATACAGATCCTCTGCCTTAAATCCCGCCACAACAGGCTCCTTCATGCCGCTCAGGACATCCTCCAGGTTCTCAAACATCCCCGTTGCCAACAGCACTCCCGGCTCAATATCAAAGCTTGCCGCCAGCCCTGTTATCTGCTCCCCGCTGCACAGCGCCGATTCCGGTATACAGGAACGATCCAGTTCCTGAACTTTGAAATACACGCCGCAGTTTTCCTGCGTAATCACCTGCCCTCTCGGTATCTCCACGGCAGCCGTATACACTGTTCCCTTCTCATAGCTTGTCAATACGTTTTTCTCCAGCTGCAGCATCACTGTAAAAACCGCCACCGCCGCTACTAAAGCCGCAAGCATTCCACCTGCCTTCCACCGATCCAGCGATGCTTTCCTGATTCTCTTTTCCGCGTTCTCTGCTCTTCTTTTCAAAATTACCTCCTTGCCTCCGGCATCTGTGCCGTCAAAGACGACACAAACCCTTTCCTGGGATAAAGTTCCCGGGCTCTTACTCGTTTCTCATAACATCAGCCAGCTTTCCCTTGCGGGCATCCACCTCCACCCCAAACAATCCCCTGATCCGATAACAAATCTCACTGTAGATTCCGGATGACTCCACCAGAACTCCGTTGGGTGCAGCCACCTGGCCAAACGTCCCCACACTCCGGCTCAAAACACCGTTTTCGTCAAAGCTGCTGATCTCCACATCATTGCCGCTGACACTGTAAACCGTAAAGTTTTCGATTCTCACCGGCCCGGAGATCAGCGCCTGATTGGGACATTCCCACGCGTCCGTCAGTCCAAGGTTTCCCTTCACGGCGGCAATGTGTCGTTCTCTCGCACCGTACACATCTTTGATCTGCAGTTGATGGGAAATCCCATACTCTTCCACATCGATCACGGCAGCGGCCAGGTTGGATGCCGCCAGTGCATCCTCCATATACTGGGCCGAACTTCTGTACACATCCAGCTGTATCAGCGCACAGAGCAGACAGCCCAGAAACAGCAGAAGCCATAATCCTGCTGCCCAGCCGATCTGACCTTTCTCAGTACTTTGCAGTAGACACTCTTTTTTCTTCAAATGCATATACCCCTCTCAATTTTCCCCTGATGATGAGTACAATGGGTTCTCCGTAGCCTGCGCTCACCAGCGTGGAACCTTCCAGGCTCACCTCGGAAGCCCCCAGGGCTGTCAGCTCCTGGCAGAGCAGAGCTGTGTCGGTCTCTGTCAGCCTCCCCACCGTCTCCATCCGCAAAATATATCTTCTGGCGATCTGGTTTATCTCTGTCTTTTCATCGATCAACCGCACGCTGTCCATATAAGCTGCCAACAGCACTGTCAGCAGAAGCATACAGATGCAGACCGACATAAACTCACCCACATTTCCCTTTTCCTTTTTCATACCTACCTCACCTTATCCGTCCGAGGCGTGTCCGAAAATTCATTCCCCTGATCTGCACGCCACAGTTTGTGGTATATTTGGCCCTCATTCGGTCAACGTAACCCACTGCGACTCCCTCATTTGAATCCAGTCTCCCGCAAACTGTGACCAACAGCTGCCGGAAAGCAATTTTCAAACACGCTCAGACGAACACTCTCTTTTCAGCTCACCCCCGAAAGGATCTGCTGTGCCTTCAACGTCATATCCTGCACCAGTGTATTGATAAAAGTAATCAGCCTTTCTTTCATCACCGCACACAGCAAAAGCGCGATAATGCACAGTCCCACTGTCACCAGAATTCCGTCTACCCCCGGCTCCTTCTTCAGGGCCTTCTCTGCAGCCCATCTGCC
Organism: uncultured Acetatifactor sp.; assembly: GCA_910586835.1. Classification (GTDB taxonomy): domain Bacteria; phylum Bacillota; class Clostridia; order Lachnospirales; family Lachnospiraceae; genus Acetatifactor. Next base: position 19,111 of record CAJUJU010000050.1, on the reverse strand, counting down.
TGCCGCCCAGGTCTTTCTCCGAATAATCTCAAAATATTTCTTCATCCTTACTCCTATCTGCGCTTCCTCGCGCTCCAATCAGGGAGGTTATATTTCCCGTTCCCCCTTCTGCATCTTACAGGAAGACGAATTCCTGTCCTTCCTGCTTTCCCATCAAAAATTGTCCGTCTCTGAAACGGTTTCTTCCTTCTTTTAAAACATAGACGCCGAACCAAACATATAACTCACACAGGCATACAGTGCAAGACCAAGCACTACCGTCAGCACACCCAGCTGACAGAACATAATCTTCCGGTCCAGCGCCGCTTTCCTGCGCTCCAGCACAGCCTTCTCCATGTCTTTGATCTGCTCCCCGATATCCCGGAGCAGTTCCACTGCCTGTCCTGATTCCAGCGCCTGCAAAATAGTAATGCAGAGGGAATCCACATACCTGTTGTCAAATTTAGACTGAAACCGATTCAGGGAATCATAGATATCCGCCTTCATGACGATGTCTCCCGCCAGCTCCAGAAGCGCCTGCTTCAGCCGCTTCTCCTTCGCACTTCCATAACATTCCGCCAGCGCATCCGTCACATATATTCCGGCCTTGATCTGAATCTCCAGCGAGTGATACAGAAGCTTCAGATCCGGCAGCAGCCTTTCATTATCCCTGCGGTTCAGCCAAAACAGCAGCCACCCCGGCAAAAAGAACAACAGGAGAAACCCTGCGGCTCCCCATTCCGGCCCGAAAACAACACCCCCGGAAAGCCCTGCAAGTCCCAGACCAATCCGCAGCACCAGAAAGCGAATCGGCTCTACCCAATTCCCGTAATGGGCTGCCGCCCCGTTTTTCACCAGCCATTGCCTGCTCCTCTGATAATATCCACTGGCAGTTCCCTTCTCCCGAAGCAGACCTGAAATCTCACGGTATACATGCCTGATCTTCTCGCCGGTCTGCCGGCTCTTTCCGAGATAACGCAGCAAAAAAAATACCAAAGCTGCCGCAGCCAAAGCCGCAGTCACGGCCATCCATCGAATCTGTCCCTCTTCCACTTCCTCCCTCCTTCTCTATAAAAAAGTGCCGCAAGCGGCACTTCGAAGAATGCTTCGCATCCTTCCCCAGCCACGGCGCAGTTTCCTATTATTTAAAAAACTGCCTTTTCGAGGCAATTTCAGCCACGACGTAATTTCCTCTAAGATAAAAAACACTTGTTTCAGTCCCCGCTGTGCATCTGGCTCCAAAAAAATACAAACAACAGCACAAGCGCGGCCAACCCGACTCTGCCGGGCCAGGTTCCCGTCAGCAGCAGTCCCAGTCCGATACCTGTCAGTCTTTCAACCATCAAAAGCACCACGGCCGACATCCCTGCCAACAGGGCCAGATGAATCAGGGCTTCCCGCAGCATTGCCCTGCGTTCCTGCGCCACCCTGAGATACTCCCGCAGACTCCGACGACTGCTCTCCACCAGCGCAGATAAATCGGCACAGTATCTGACGCTGATTTCCATATTCCGCGCCAGCTCCCTGAATTTTGGATGTTCTATCCGTTCTGCCATAAACCGAAGCGCCATACCGATATCTCCCGTTGTGGACGCCTCGTAGCAGCACATATCCAATGCGCTCTTCACCGGTTCTTCCACATATCTGCTTACCTGGCCGAGAATCCCGGTGATTTCTCCTCCTGTGACACTGTAGTTCCCCAGGAAGTCAAGAAGCTTCATGAGATTTTCCTCCGTCCGGCGAAAGTTCCTCTCCCGCAGCTTTTTTAAGACAAACCACTCCCCTGTTACATACAGCAGCACTGCAGCAGATGCAGCTGTCAATCCGCCCGCCAACCCGGACACCAGAAAGAGCACTGCCATCCCCGCCAGATTTCCCGCCAGGAACCACTCTGCCGTCATACCCGGAAACCTTCTCCTGATACCGCTGTACTGCAGCAGCTGTTCCAGGAAATACCAGAACGAATGCTCCTCCTGCAGGTCAAGGAGCTTCTGCCTGTCCGCGAGACTTCTCTGTCTGGCCGCCGCGTCCACCCCTTCCCGGGTTCTCCTCAGCGTTCCAGCCAGATATCTCAGAGCCCCCATTTCATAAAACAGCAGGAAAAAGCCTGCAGCAAGAAAAATTAATATCAATATCTTCAAATAGATTCCCTCCTAGAAAATCCTCCTGTAATTCAGATTTTTGCTTTTCTCATCCCAGCCTGTGCACTCAAAAATCTCCTTCACTTTGTAATGCTCCATATAAACCAACGTCCTGAAGCAATCCAGCATTTTCATCAGCTCATCCCTGGCATAACGGCTTTTTCCCAGACAGTAATCCACCAGTTTGTCCGGCGCTTTGTCCGCGGCAGGCGCGTGGATTGTCGCCGCACAGATCTGCCCTGTGTAGGCAGCGTTCAGCAGGTATAAGGCCTCCGAGCCCTTGACCTCTCCGACGATGAAGAAATCCACGTCCATGGTCAGCCCCGCGATGCTGATATGCTCCAGATCATAGCTCACCTGCTGTTCTCCCGTCCCCGGCAGAGAATGCAGAAACATCATATCCGGGTGAAAACGCGTGGTCAGTTCATCCGCCTGCTGGGCCACCAGAACGGCGCAGTCGTCCGGCAGCGTTTCCTTCAGCGCGTTTAACAGCGTGGTTTTCCCGGAGGAATTTCCGCCGCAGATCAGTGTGGAGCCAGACCGGAAACGGCTGACCAACAGCTCCGCCGTCTCTCTTGACAGCATTTCCTGCTCTATTAAATCCTTTATCTGTGGAAAAAATTTGGGTACCTTCCTGATACACAGATACGGTTCGCCGCCGGTATTGATCAACGGCATGGAAAGTGTGAACCGCAGTATGAAGTCCGGATGACTCTCGTTATCCGTAAACCTTTGAATTGCATTCAGATTGGAAATATTAACCTGGTTTTTTGTGGCAATATAATCGATAAACTGTCTGTACTCGCCGGGCGAGGAAAAAGCAACCTCCGCCCGCATTCGTTTCCCTTTTCTTTTGACTCGGACATTGTCGTAGCGAAGCACTCGGATATCCGAGACTGTTCTGTCGTCGATCAGCTCCGAAAGCCTGGAATAGCCGTAAATATACTGCTCAAATTCTTTTAACAGCTCTTCGTCGGCCTGATCCGTCCTGTGATAGTAGGTCTCTATGTGCTGTCTGGCATCCTTCAGAAAAACCTCCTTTGACACCAGCCCCTTCTTCATCTGCATCAACACCTGCTGCTTTCGGACGGTGTATTCGTCCACCAACCGCTGCAAAAGCTCTCCTGACGCGTCATATTCCGTTTTTTTGATCGTTCATCCCTCCGTTTCCGCATCAGAAAAATACCGTGCACTGTACTCTTCCCCGCATAAATTTCATTCGTTTCTGATACCGGCTGACACAGCCAAAAGCAAATAAGAAACAACAACATAGAAAAATGACACCCGGCAGACCTGCCTGGGATGACTCTTACATTACACCGCCGGATTCAAAATGTCAATACCCCATTTTATTTTTTTCGGGAAAATTTTTCACTGAAATTTATTGTGGATTTTCGTGAACGATGCTATAATGACCTTATTCAGATTTCAGAAGGAGTGATTTACTTATGTTTATTCTTTTGGCCGGCGGACTTTTAGTTATCATCGTAGCGGTAGTCGTGGCGGTAGTTTCCACCGTTGCCTCGGCTGTTGCTGTGGAAGCGGGTACGGAGGAGGAGTAGATACTGCCCGCTTCGTATCCCTCCTGCCCGCCCGTTATCCGACTTTCGTAACAATTTCTTCTTTTCCGATTATTCTCTTTGATTCTGCCGTAAACGGCAAGATCCGTTTTATCCTGTTGAGTATCACCGTAAAAGCAAGCATATCCCCGACGGTGATCCTCCCCTGTCTTGTCTCATTCAGCGCAAAAAGGTAACAGCATAGAACCGGGACCGTTGTGAGCACATTTTTTAGCACCCAGCCAAGGGAAGAAATCCTTGTACTTTTACATGCCTGCGCCACCATGTTGTCAATGATTGCATCCAGCCTGCTCTTATGCAGCTCATAAAGATTACAGCTTCTGAAAAAATTGTAACAAATGATTTACAGGTTGACAATCAATGAGATATAGAGACGGGAATCCGGACTCAATTTCAGCTTTATGTTGTCCGGGAAAATCTTCTGTCCGGTATAAATACAAGCGGGGCCAAGGAAAAGAATTCACCTTCTCCGGCCCCGCAATGAAATCAGTTCTTATTCTCTTAAATTTCCACTTCCAGATGCATCACGCTGCAAGCGGGAGCGGTAAAGCTCACCTGATTGCCGTTCACGGTCAGATCGGTGAACTCCTGCGCATGTACGGTATCCGGCGTATCAAAGGTATTGTGTGCCTTCATGGATCCGGTGAGAACCGCTGCCTTCACACTCTTCACCCGGGTCTCTGAAAATATTGCCTGAATATCCGCAGCATCCGTCAGGGACGCATTGGTCAGCGTCACATGAAGCCTGCCGTCCTTACCAAGGGAAACGGACTCGGACAGGTTCGGTATCATGAAGCCTTCCTCCAGTCCTGTCTCCACTGTCTCCACAGAGGACTCGACCAGTTCAGCGTCCTGATGGAATTTATACAGATTGAAGGCATGCCAGGTAGGTGTCTTCACCATTCTGTCGCCGTCGGTGAGGATCACAGCCTGAAGTACGTTCACCATCTGAGCAATATTGGCCATCTTCACACGGTCGCAGTTCTTGTTGAACAGATTCAGATTGATGCCTGCCACCAGCGCGTCGCGCATGGTGTTCTGCTGATACAGGAAGCCGGGATTGGTGCCGGGTTCCACGTCATACCAGGTGCCCCACTCGTCCACGATCATGCCGATTTTTTTCTGCGGATCATACTGATCCATGATAGCGCCGTGTCTCCTGATCAGCTCCTCCATCTTCAGAGTTCCCTTCAGCGTGCGATACCATTCCTTCTCGTCAAAGTCAGTGGCGGAGCCCTTCTTCTGCCAGTTGCCGCTGGGCACCGTGTAATAGTGCAGAGACATACCGTTCATGAAGCCCCAGCCATGGTCAAATGTGGTCTCCAGAACCTTGTCGGTCCAATGATAATCATCTGCGCTTGCACCACAGGCAATTTTTGCAACAGGCCTGTCGGAATTGTAATTTCTCACATAGGTCTGATATCTGCGGTACAGATCCCCGTAGTATTCCGGACGCATATTTCCGCCGCAGCCCCAGTTCTCATTGCCCACGCCGAAATAATCCACCCGCCAAGGCTCTTCATGTCCGTTCTGCTTTCTCAGGTCAGCCATGGGAGAAACACCCTCAAAGGTCATATACTCCACCCACTCGCTCATCTCCTGAACGGTTCCGCTGCCCAGGTTGCCGTTGATATAGGTCTTACAGCCCAGCTGTCTGCACAGCTCCATAAATTCGTGGGTGCCGAAGCTGTTGTCCTCCACAACGCCGCCCCAGTGCGTGTTGATCATCTTTTTGCGCTTTTCTTTGGGTCCGATGCCGTCCATCCAGTGATACTCGTCGGCAAAACAGCCGCCCGGCCAACGCAGCACGGGAACCTGAATCTCCTTCAGCGCCTCCACCACATCGGTGCGCATACCGTTCTCATTGGGAATCTGAGAATTTTCCCCCACAAAGATTCCCTCATAAATGCATCTTCCCAGATGCTCGGAAAAATGTCCTTGCAGCTCCGGGTTGATATGTCCCTTCTTCACATTGGGATTCACATAAAGCTTTGCCATTCTACTGCCTCTCCTCTTGCACTTATTTATTTCATTTTTTAATGAAATAGTTAATTTTCCCTTTACATTTTCAGTCTATTCCATTATAGTAAAATTGTCAAACAAAAAGATGACAGCAACTTTCACAAAATATTATCCTGATTTTCTAACTATTCAACAAATATGTTTTAGTTCACTATAGGCTTAAATAAACAGGAGGAAAAATGCTCTATTTATCAAATCTGGAAGAGGCGCAGAAAGTGATCCGGGCACTGAGTGCGCCCATGCGCATGGAAATTATGAAAATTATTTACCGAACGCCCGGCGTCAGCATGAATTATCTGGCCAAGACCCTTGAACTTACCAACAGCGCCGTCTCCATGCATGTGAGCAGACTCACGGAGGCCGGGCTTGTAAGCATTGAGACCACCTCCGGAAAAAGGGGAACCATGAAGCTTGTCAGCCCCTGCCATGACAGAATCGTGATCGACATGGTTCCGGAACAGGAGCCGGAACCCCGGCACATCTACTCGGACGACATCCGCATCGGATGCTTTACCTCCTGCAGCATAGCCCCCACCTGCGGACTGTCTACGGCGGAGCAGATCATCGGCGCCATGGACGACGTCAAGGCATTTACCTTTCCCGAACATTTTGACGCCGGCATTCTCTGGTTTACCAGCGGTTATGTGGAATATGGACTGCCGAATCACCTGCAGCCGGGACAGCGCCTGACCAGGCTGCAGATCTCCTTTGAGATCTCCTCCGAATATCCGGGCTTCAACAAGGACTATCCGTCGGATATTCATTTTTCTCTGAACGGTATCCCGCTGGGCGTGTGGGTCAGTCCAGGCGACTACGGCGACCGCAGAGGACATGTCTCCCCGGCATGGTGGCCGGCCAGCCTGAACCAGTACGGCCTGTTAAAAACTCTGATTATCAACCGGGAGGGAACGTTTATGGACGGCGGCCAGAAGCTTTCCGATGTGACTGTAGACCATCTGTGCATCGACTACAACAGTCTGCTCTCCTTTCGCATCGAGGTGCCGGAAAATACTGCAAACTGCGGCGGCTGTACCCTCTTCGGGGAACAGTTCGGAGACTATAACCAGGCCATCCGGGTCAAGGCCTTCTACGAGTAAAAAAGTGCCGCAAGCGGCACTTCTAAAAGAATACTTCGCATTCTTCCCTTGTCAGGACGTAATTTATTGTCCGGCAAACATAATCGCCTCTCACTCCTACGGGCCATGCTGTGCCTCCGGCGACAGCACGGGAAAGGACACCGTTATGCAGAAGATACCCTCCCGCAGAAGGGCGTTTACGCTCCCTCCCATTTCCTCCGCGTACCACTTTACCAGCGCAAGCCCCAGACCGGTTGTCTTGCGGGTTCTGGATTGATCCGAGGTATAAAACCGCTCAAAAATACGCCCCATGTCCGTCTCCTCAATGGTCTCCGTGCGGTTTTCCACCGTTGCCTCCACCCTGTCTTCCCTTTGGGCAAGCCGGATTCTGTACTCTCCCACCCCATGTACCAGCGCATTCTTAAGCAGGTTTTCAAAGATCCGTCTCAGCCTGTCCCTGTCCGCCTCCACATAGCAGGGCGCCTTACAAAGCTCCACTATAGGCTCGCTGCCCCTCCGGACAAAATCGTCATAAAAAGCAGATACCGTATCCGCAAAAAGATTACCCACATTCAAGCGTTCCTTTTGGAAAGTCAGCTCTCCCGCTTCCGCTCTGGCATACTCAAACAACTGCTCCAGCATTTCCACCGTGTCACCGATGCGGCAGTTTATCTTTTCCAGATAAGCCCTACGCCTGCCATCCTCAGACACAGTGCCGTCCAGAAGCATCTGGGCATAACCCTTGGCGGCGGTCAGTGGCGTCCGTATGTCATGAGAAATCCCGGTAATACTCTCCCGGTAGCTTCTGTTTTCTCTTTTCAGAAGCAGCATCTTGTCCCGGTTCAGACCTGACACGCGGTTCAGCTCCCTGATCAGCTCCTCCGTCCTGCCCACACAACAGCAGGAGGATAGCCGATAATTCGTATCCTCCTGCTCCAGACAACCCATCTGATCCAGCAGATGCGCAATCTGCCGTCTGTAACACCACAGCCTGATCCCAAGCAGAATCACCGCCAGAAGCAGTCCGCCCATGAGTAATTTTTCCATCGCTTAAACAATATCCTTCCGCATGTGATAAACCATCCCTGCCCCCAGCGAAACCACAAGCCAACCCGCCGCCACAAGTCCGGATTCCATGATAAACTGCCTGGAAATATCCGTGACGGGACACCTGTCCATGGCAGTCATGACCCAGTACCTGGATATACTGAAGGACACGCCCAGGGTATCCAGAATCAGATCCACTCCCTGCAGCAGAACGCTGGAAAACATCAGAATCCCCAGCACCGATATCAGAAGCCCCGCCGTGTTTCTTGTCATCTCACAAATCAGGACGATCACCGCCGTATATCCGGTCAGATACAGAAGCTGCAGGGAAAGGTAGGATAGAAAGCTGCGGAAAAACCCCCCGTTTATCTGCTCCGTCCCAAAGAAGACAATACCGCCCAGGAAAACCGCAAGCGCCGCCATCAGATACAAAAGCACTGCTCCCAACTCTGTCACCAGAAATTTCGCAAGGTAGATTTCCTCTCTCCGCAGTCCCTTTCCTTCAAAGTTCTTAACGGCCCCGCTTCTATAATCTCCAAGTACAAAAAGACTTACAAAGATCGTGGCAAAGATAACCGCATTCCTGTTGGCAAAAATCTGTCTCAATATATCCAGAATCCCCAGCGCCGGAAGCTCTCCCTGGATCACTGCCCCCTCTTGGTCCATACCGTTTATCATTCCGTCCCGCAGCAGCACATAAAAGAGATAAATACTCACCGCAAACAGTACGATCAGTCCTCCGGATACCCAAAAGCTCCTGCTCTTTTGCAGCTTATAAAGCTCCGCCTTTAATAAATTGATCATTCCTTTCACACTCCTTCCCCGCGCCGTTCCTGCTTCCCCTCGTTCATCAGGCTCATAAAATAACTCTCCAGATCCTGCCCTGCCAGATAACTTTCCCGTATCTCTATTCCCGCCAGCGTCAGCCTGCGGTTGATCTCCACGGAGTCCTCCAGATGTTCAAAAATCCGGATGACGGAAGCCTCCGGCACATCGTATTCCCGGATGTGAAGCTGTTCCTCCAGAACTGCCGCCGCCCGCTCCGCATTGTCTACCGTCAGCCGCTGACACCTTCTGCAGCGCACCTCCAGCTCCTTCGCGTCAAATTCCTCCGCCAGCTCACCCTCCCGAATGATACCGTAGGCCGTGGCAATCCGGGACAGTTCCCCCAGAATGTGGCTCGACAGAAGAATTGTGACATTTCTCTCCCTGTTCAATTTTAAAAGCAGCTCCCTCATCTGATGAATCCCCTCGGGATCCAGACCGTTGATGGGCTCGTCAAGAATCAGAAAGTCCGGATTTCCAAGCAGGGCGACCGCCAGCCCCAGACGCTGCTTCATCCCCATGGAAAATGCCCCTGCCTTCTTCTTGCCGGTATGCTCCAGCCCTGTCAGAACAAGCATTTTTTCGATGCAGTCCCGCTCCGTGATGCCATAGGCGCGGCGCACCACCTCCAGATTTTCCCTGGCCGTCATGCCCTTGTACAGACCCGGCGCCTCAATCAAGGTTCCCATGCGCACACGCTGCCTCTCCAGGTCCCTGCTGCCGAACAGCTCAATCTGTCCTCCGTCCGGCCGGGCCAGTCCCGCCACCATCTTCATAAAGGTGGTCTTGCCCGCCCCGTTTTTCCCGATCAGGCCGTATACAGCTCCCTTTTTCACATGCAGACTCACGCCGTTTACCGCCGGACGGCCGCCGTATCTCTTTGTGAGCCCTTCCGTTCTCAGGACATACTCCTCCGCTTCTCCTTTTCTCATCCTTTTGCCTGTCCGCGCGCCGCGACACGCGCCAAAATCCGCCGAATACGCTTTTTTATTCAGCTTCGGGATAGCCCTGTTCCTATCCGACAGACCTTATTCTACCCTCCGTCTCTTTAGAAATCGTAGGAAAAGTTTAAAGAAATCATAAAGTTTTCATTTTGAAGCCGATTCCCCACACGGTCTGTATATAGGTCTCCGACGGATTTACTCCGGCCAGCTTCTGGCGAATATTGCTGATATGCACATTCACCGCATTGTCCTCACCCACAAATTCTTCATTCCAGACAGATTCAAAGATGTTGTTTCTGGTAAATACCTTTTGGGGGGTGGAAATCAACAGCTCCAGTATGAGATATTCCCTCCTGGTCAGGGCGATCTCCTGTCCTCCAACCGTCACCCTGTGCCGGTCGGGTTCCATGACAATGTCCCGGAAAACCAACCGCTTCTCCTCTCCCTCCTGCCTGGGCGAAGTCCCTTTTCTGCGCAGCACTGCCTCCAGCCTGGCCAGAAGCTCTTCGATATCAAACGGCTTCACCAGATAATCATCCGCTCCCGCCCGCAGCAGCTTCACCCGGGTATCCACGGCGTCCCTGGCCGAAGAGACGATCACGGCAATCCCGGAGTCCTTCTCCCTGATCCGCTCCAGAAGCTCCTCCCCTGTCATCCCCGGCAGCATCAGATCCAGCAAAACGGCACAAGGCGCTTCCTTTTCCAGATAAAGAAGCGCCTCCGTTCCCGAATATGCCGATTTTGTGTGATACCCCCTGCTCTCCAGAAGCTCCGTCAACATTCCGTTGATCTCATTGTCATCCTCCGCAATCAATATATATGGCAGCATCCGCGGTATCCCTCCGTACAATTTTTCCTTTGGAGCCATTATACACGAATTCCTGCCGGGAGGCAATCACTGTGCAGGTTACAGTTTCCCTTCAAACACGCTCTACTCCAACACAACGTTCCGGACAAAAGCTCCCACCACCACATTGGCCTCCTCCAGACTTTCCGCACGGACGCCGTCCCGAAAGAAACCTTTTATCACCACATTCTCCACACTGTGTTCCCCGTCATAGCCGCAGATGCAGGAGGGCTCCTCCCCGGATCCGGACATGACATGAATCTGCTCCAGCCGGATACCGGTGATCAGCCTGCCCGGGGCAGGATTGTAATCTCTGTTCCACTTGACCTGAACATCCAGCACTTTCCCGTGGGCAAAGGGTTCTATCCGGATATTCCGCCAGGTGATATTCCGCACGGTATTTTTGTCTCCGGCGTTGATACACATCACACCCAGATACCCCGCCTGATACTCATGGTGCTCCAGAACGTCGATATTTTCAAAAAGTACATCCTCGATCACGTCGCCGTCCTCCTCATGTGCCCCGTGCGTGCCGATCATCATGGGATGGGCCACATCCGCCCACACCGTAAGGTTTCTGACCACAATCCCGCGGCTGTCTCCCCGATTGTCCCAGCGGCTCCCATAGACCGCGATACAATCGTCCGAGGTACGCAGAAATCCCCCGTCCACAAGCACGTCCCGACAGCTCATCATGTCGATCCCGTCGCTCCATCCCTCACAGCTGAAAGACTTCACATTGTGTATTGCCACATGCTCACAGTCACCCAGATGAATCGTGTAATGAGGCGGGTTGACAAACATCAGATTTTCCACCGTCAGATTCCGGCTGTGGCTCAGACGCAGTCCGTTCACCCCGCCAAACCGCTGGAAATCGGCAAGATAAAGCATTCCCCGTCCAAAGATCCGAATGTCCTCGGCGTGATCGCACACCAGCGCTCCCCGCAGGACGGCGCCTCCCTCCAGATACACGTTTGTGTGGGAGGGCAGATGCCAGAGGCATTCCCCGACATAATGGATACCGGGCTCAATATACACAAGCCTTCCCTCCGGCATACTCTCGATAATCCGATTCAGCCCGTCTCCCACGCCTTCCCCCAGGCCGGAAGAGCCTTTAATCACCAGTACATTTTCCCCAGATTTGTCCGGCTTATCCTGGATGGCTCCCGCAAACAGATGCAGATTGTGAAACCGTTCCCCGTTGCACTCCACGGACAGATTGGCGGGGCGGTTCAGGGTAAAGGTAATTCGCCTGGGCTCCACCCTGGGCACAATGCCCAAAGACAGCGGCCGCACATCTGCCCTGTAAAAATAATAGAATCCGGGAACCGTGACCTCCACCTCCACCGTTCCCTGAAAATCAAAGAATGCCATGGAAGCCAGCCGCACATCATGCATATCCACCTTTACCTGATAGCAGCCCACCTCCTGCCACTGCTCCTGCCCCGCAGGACGAACCTTCAGAATAAAGTCTCTCTGGCGCGCCGCTCCCTCCGGGACGGGATACACCACTACCCGGCTGCCGGCTTCCCTCTGTTTCTCTTCCACTGTCGTTTCCCTCTCCATTGCTTTAGTCCCCATTCCTTCTCTCCCTGCCCTTTCTGTCTCTGTTCTTTCTGTTTCGCCTTTTCTGTTCCTGCCCTTTCTATCTCTGCTCTTTCTGCCTCTGCCCCTTCTGTCTCTGCTCTTTCTGCCTTTGCCCCTTCTGTCTCTGCCCTTTCTGTCTCTGCTCTTTCTGCCTCTGCCCCTTCTGTCTCTGCTCTTTCTGCCTTTGCCCCTTCTGTCTCTGCTCTTTCTGTCTCTGCTCTTTCTGTCTCTGCCCTTTCTGTCTATCCCTTTCTCTTCTACTGCTTTCCCGTCACCCCAGCCCCCCTTCCTCTTCCCACCCACTTTTTTCGTTCCTTCCTGCAACTTCCGGCAGTTATCCCTTCTGTCTCTATTCTTCTCTGGCAGCGCCCACCGCCCCCGCCTCACCGGCCAGCCACATCCTCACATCCGTTCCTGCCAGCCTGTAAAGCGCTTCGATCAAGAAATAATCCGCATACACCATGGTAAAGTGATGCCTGCTGTCATGCCAGGAGGCACTGCAATTTTGCACGATGGCATCGCAGCCCTCCGACCAGTCCGCCCTGGTATCTGCAATGGCCTTCAGGATCCGGACTGCACAGTCCCTATATTCTTCCCCCGCCGACTTCCGCACATGCTTTGCCAGCTCCAGAAATCCGCCTGCAATGATACAGGCTCCGCAGGAATCCTCCCACGCCGCATCCCCGGGCTGCCGGAAATCCACCGGAATAATACCGCTCTCCGGTATATTCGCCATACAGTAACGGGCCACTCTCTCCGCCGCCTCCAGATACGCAGCCTTTCCCGTGTTTGCATAACTGCATGCAAACCCATACAGAGCCCAGCCCTGTCCCCTGGTCCAGGAGGAACCCTCCCCATAGCCCTGTCCGCCCAGACTTCCAAGCATTTTCCCGCTCTCCGGATCAAATTCCACGATATGGCACACGGAACCGTCCGGCCGGATAAAATGCTCCATCACCGTGTCCGCGTGAAGCATGGCGATCTGGCGAAATCTGGGATCCCCGCTCTCCGCGGAAGCCCAATAGAGCAGGGAGATATTGAACATACAGTCAATGATGGCCCAGCCGCTGTTGTCGCGTTCCCCTGTCCGGTTCCAGGCCCGGATAAATCTGCCTGCCGGATTAAATCTGCCTGCCAACAGGTTTGCCGCATGCAGAGCAATCCTTCTGGAATCTGCATTTCCCGTCAGACGATAGTCCGTCACCGCCGTTGGCTGAAACATGAAACCCACGTCATGGTGCAGCCCGTAAAAGCTGTCAAAGCATTTTTCCAGCTTTTTTTCGCTGCTTCTGGCAATCTCCAGATAGCGCTGCTCCCCTGTATCCTGATAGAGAAGCCACATAATGCCGCCCCAGAATCCGTTGGTCCACCAGCACAGCCCGTCGTCCGGGTTCCACGCCCTGCCCTCATCCGAGCGGTCGTCATAGTTTCCTTTCTCATCCGTGGTGTAGGGAATCCTGTCCCTGTTCTTCTCGCTGACCCACGCCATTTTATCTCTTACTTTTTCCAGCATTTCTTCCGCCCATGCCGCATGCCTTTTCTGTTCCATCCTCTGCCTCCTTACACCTCCTGCGGGACTTTCCGCAGCTGTCAATCAAACCGCTGTACCGTTTGGCAGCCGCCTGCCCAACCGGACTTTTCTTTTTCTCAGTCTACCGTATTGACAGGCAGGCCGCAATTTCCTAAACTGTAATAAACTGATCTTTTCTGTAAACACAGGAGGACTTCCATGATAACGGTAAACCGATGCGGATATGATTCCCGGCACATGCTGGTTCTGAACACCTGTATTCCCGCCGGGTATGAGGATTACACCCTGCTGCTGGTGAAGACCAACGCCTTTTTTGAACAGAACGGCATTCTCATAGACACTCCCCCGGGTACGGTCATCCTCTATGACAGGCATGTTCCCATCCGCTACGGCTGCCGTGAGCCTCATTACAACGACGACTGGATTCACTTTGAGCTCCACGGGGATGACACCGATCTTTTACAGCGGCTCTGCCTGCCCCTGAGTACCCCCTTTGTGCTCCCCTTTATGGGAACTCTGACGGATTACTGCCGCCTGGTAGTCACGGAAAAATTCTCTTCTCATCTTTACCGTGAAGACACCCTGGACGCTTTGATGCACACCCTGCTCTACACCCTGGCCTCCCTGTATCATGGAACGCGCGACGTCAACAGCCGGAACAAATACTACTATCCCTTAAGCAGACTCCGCATGGAAATTCTCAATGCTCCGGACAAAAAATGGAATGTGGACGACCTGGCAAGCCAGGTTCCCGTCAGCACATCCCACTTTCAGCATCTCTATAAACTTTTTTTCGGTGTCACCTGCATCCAGGATATCATTGCCGCCCGGATCAAGCAGGCAAAATATTACCTGCGGACCACGGAAATGTCCGTTCATTCCCTTGCCGCCTTCTGCGGCTATGAAAATGAATTGCACTTTATGAGACAGTTTAAAAAGCAGACGGGCATGACCCCAAGCCAATACCGGAACCTGAACCGTTCCTGACGGTTCGGCCAGACCCGCTACCCTGCTTCTTTGTCCCGCCAGACTGTTCATTCCTTCCCCGTCATCGGTTCAAAAACATGCCGGTCAGTCCGTCAATGCCGCTCCTTCTCTTTGCACATGGAAACAATGCGGCTGGCTACCTTTTCCCCGAAGACCCCGTCGTGCTCCACCAACAGCATGGTAGGCCGGTACTTCAAAATCAGCTCCTCCAGCTGCATTCTGGAAAAGATATCAATATAATTCAGCGGCTCATCCCAGATATAGAGATGGGCGGGAGTCAGCAGACTTGCCGCCAGCAGAACCTTTTTCTTCTGTCCCTCGGAATATTCCTCCATCTCCTTTCCAAACTGTATCCTGTCAAAATCCAACTGTCTGAGCAGCGAAAGAAGCAGACTTACCTCCAGGCCCCTCCCCCGGGCAAACTCGGACAGACTGCCCTTTAAAAATCCTGTGTCCTGGTTCACATAGGATATCTTCAGACCTGCAGGCACCTCCAGAACGCCGGATGTGATCTGCGGGAGAGCCTCCCTGGTTCCCGGGCAGAAGGCGGTATCCCCGCCCCTTCCCTCCGAAATACCTGCCATTTCCGGAGCCCCTGCCGCTGCAAGCACCGCTCTGATCAGGCTGGACTTTCCGCAGCCGTTCTCTCCCTTCAAAAGAATCCGCTCCCCCCGGCGCAGGATAAAATCAAAGTTTCGCAGCGCCGTGTGGCATCCCCCATTCCGCAATCCGCTCTCTTCCCTGGAAAACAGCCCGCCAGGCCCTGCATCCTCCGCAGACCGGGCAGACATCTCCTGCGCCGGATATCCGATGCACAACTCCCGGGCCAGCACATAAACTTCCTTATGAAAAGTAAGCGGCATCAGCTTCAGCTCCACCGGACTCTCAATGTCTTTCAAAAGCCCCTCCTTCTCCGCAATCTCGTCATCAATCCGCCGCCTCGTATTTTTCACCCTGCTCTGCATCTTCTTTGTCTTTGCGCCGATGTAGGCTCTTGCGTTGATACATCTGTCATGATTCTTAATCGGATCATAGCCAATCTTGGTTCTCTCGTTTTTTTCCGCCCATCCAGCCGCCCTGTCGGCCGCCTCCTTCAGCTTCCCGATCTCCCGCAGATGCTTCTCGTTCTCCGAGCGGTGAAAGCTGTCCTGCCTCTCCTTGTTTTCCCACCAGGTACTGAAATTTCCCTTTTCCACCTGGATGGTCTCCCGGTTCAGCACCAGCACATGATCGATGCAGGCGTCCAGCAGTTCTCTGTCGTGAGAGACAAGGATAAAACCCTTTTTCGTTCTCAGGTAATCCCGCACCACCTTCCTTGCCCCGCTGTCAAGATGATTGGTTGGCTCGTCCACCAGCAGAAAAAAGTTCTCCTGTGAAAAAAGCAGCGCCAGCATTGCCTTGGTGCGCTCGCCATGGCTTAAGGTGGAAAAGGGACGGTACAGGCATTCCGGATCCAGCGCCAGCTGCTCCAACTCGCACAGCACCCGCCAAAGCTCAAAATCCGGCCTCAGCTCCTCGAACAGCTCCGCCGCGGGAAGCGCCTCCTGTTCTCTTGTCACCGTGTAGGGAAAATAGTCAAAAGCCACCGACGCACGGATACTTCCCTGATACGCATACTTTCCGGCGCCTCCCAACAGAAGGCGCAAAAAGGTTGTCTTTCCTTTTCCGTTCCTTCCGATAAAGCCCAGCTTCCAGTCCGTATCCAGTACGAACGATACTCCTTCAAAAATATTGTCATAGCTGCCTTCATAGCAGAAGGTCAGATCTGATACCGTTATCTGTGACATCGTACTCCTCCTCATAAAAAAAACGAATAACCAGACTGTTCGCGTTGCTCCTCAGAAGCTCTGTTCCGGCTTCTCCCGTGCATGCACGGCTCGCCTGCTCTTCGCTTCTGACTCTGCTTATTCGCGCAAAACGGCGGTATCCCTGCTGCCATGCAGGAGATACCGCCTCGTTTCCGCCGAACCTGCCCAAACCTGCCGCAAAAGCGGACAGGTCAACACAGGAACGATTCCTTATGTCAATACAAAAAGGGAGCGGATACACGAAGAGAATCCACTTTTGGCAACATGAATACAGAAGGCTTGCACCTTCCGCCGTCAAACATCGTTTCATGTTCTCAAAAGTCGGTTATCTTCGCATTTCTCCGCTCCTTCCTTTTTTCGCTTTTTTTCTTTGCGATAACTTTTACACTCGAAAGCCCGCGCTTCGCGCTCCTTGTCCTGCTTTCGCAGGACGCTTTCTCGTTAGCATCGCAGAAAAAACAAATGCCTGCTTCGCAGACGCTTGTTTTTTCTTTGCGATAACTTTTACAACTCGAAAGCCCGCGCTTCGCGCTCCTTGTCCTGCTTTCGCAGGACGCTTTCTCG
>CAJUJU010000050.1:0-2073 GCA_910586835.1 uncultured Acetatifactor sp. | reverse complement strand
CGCAGAAAAAACAAATGCCTGCTTCGCAGACGCTTGTTTTTTCTTTGCGATAACTATATCACAATTCCGTCTTTTATGCTATACTTAATTTAAAAAATTTCCTCTCTGAGGAAATTTCGGCCACGACATAATTTCCTATAAGAAAAAATGATGCGAACAAAAATTTTGCGACGGAGGTAAACGCCCATTGAAAATAAAAGATGCACTTGACAGCATTCAAAAGGTACATCCGGAGGACGAACTGCTTCCCCTCTATACTCCCTGGGGAGAAAAAACAGCACGATCCGGCGCCGAAAATGTCTGGCAGGAATACCCCAGGCCACAGCTGGAGCGAAATCATTACTGCATCCTCAACGGGAAATGGCGCTGTTGGTTCGTTCCCGTGGATAATCCTGCCGCCGCATCTCAAAAAACCGATATCCTTGTTCCCTTTTCCCCGGAATGCCTTCTCTCCGGTGTGGGACGCCAGCTGAAGCCGGACGAATACCTCTGGTACGAAAGGGAAGTATCCTTTCCGGAGGAAGAACTGGCGCGGAAGGAAAAGGGGCAGCGCTGCATTCTGCACTTCGAAGCCGTAGACCAGCAGGCCGCAGTCTACTGCAACGGCAGCCAGGTCACAAGCCATGCCGGCGGATATCTTCCCTTCAGCGCAGATATCACGGAATACGTCTCCGGTCAGAACCTGCTTCTTCGGGTGCGTGTACGGGATGAAAGTGATACCTCCTGGCATACCCGGGGAAAGCAGACGCTCAACAGAGGCGGTATGTTTTACACTGCCCAGAGCGGTATCTGGCAGAGTGTCTGGTATGAATGGGTGCCCGCAAATTATATTCAGCGCATGAAAATCACTCCCGACCCGGATCACAATGCCGTGGCCATCGAACTGCAGTCCCCAAAAGAGTTTGCTTCCGTTTCCTGTACCGTCTATAAACCGGCCCGCACCTTTTCCCCGGAGGAGCCCTTCCGCACCTCCGCAGCCGGATTGCAGCCCGGGGAACGCACCTTTGCGCTGATCGGCGTCAGCATCCGTCGGGAGTCCTCCGCGCCCAACACTCTGCTGTTGACCCTGCCGGAGGATTCCGTCAGTCTCTGGACCCCGGAGACTCCTTATCTGTACCGTTTTACCATTATCGCGGACGATGATGTCATACACGGCTATTTTGCCCTACGCTGCTTTTCCGTGGAACCCGACGAAAAAGGCGTCCTCCGGTTCTGTCTGAACCACAAGCCCTACTTTCTGCACGGCCTGCTGGATCAGGGCTACTGGTCCGACGGCCTCATGACCGCGCCCTGCGACGAGGCATTTATCTATGACATCGAACTGGCCAAAAGACAGGGCTTCAACATGCTGCGCAAGCACATCAAAATCGAGCCCCTTCGCTGGTACTACCACTGCGACAGGCTGGGCATGATTGTATGGCAGGACATGGTCAACGGCGGCACCTCATACCACATGCCGTATGTGTGCTACTTCCCCACCGTTTTTCCCAACACAGCCTTCCACACAAAGGATCATCACTACAGGCTCTTCTCCAGAGCCGACGAGGAAGGCCGTCTGGAGTGGGAGCAGGAATGCCGGGACACCATAGAGCATCTCTACAGTGTGCCCTCCATCGCAGTATGGGTTCCCTTCAACGAGGGCTGGGGACAATTTGACGCGGCGCGGATTGCCAAACAGGTAAAGGAACAGGATCCCACCCGGCCCGTAGATCATGCCAGCGGCTGGTTTGACCAGAAGGGCGGCGATTTCAAGAGCATCCACAATTATTTCCGCACTCTGAAAGTAAAGCCGGATAAAAAAAGAGCCTTTGTCATCAGCGAATACGGCGGCTACGCCTGCCATATAGACGGACACTCCGCAGTTTCGCGGGCTTTTGGCTACCAGAAATACGAGACGACGGAAGCCCTTGCCGACGCCTACCGACAGCTCATCGACAGACAGCTGACCCCACTCATTGAGTGCGGATTAAGCGGAGCCGTCTACACCCAGCTCTCCGATGTGGAAGAAGAAGTAAACGGCCTTGTGAGATCGGAAGAGCACACGTCTGAACTCCAGTCACACGAGAACATCTC
>CAJUJU010000049.1 GCA_910586835.1 uncultured Acetatifactor sp. | reverse complement strand
TGGTGGACTTGATGTTGATCCGCTGTACGCCTTCTGTCATTTCTTTCATGTAGTAAACGATCACGCGTGCTCCTGCAGTGAGCGCGGCGGTGAGTGCGGCATCTTTTCCTGTTACGGTGCAGGCGAGCTCTGCCCCGCAGTCGTCGTCTGCCGCATAGACGGTCACGGTTCCCGGAACCGGGGCGTCGTCCAGGACGATGGAAGCGCCGTCCTCGCCCACGGCATATTCTTTCCTGACGATGAAGCTTGCGGAGTCGGAGCGCTGGCCGCCGGTGATCAGCTGCCAGAGCTTTGCGGTCTGGATCTGGGTCTCAACAGTCAGTGTGCCGCCTCTGTCGCCGGAGAAGCGGACGCATTTGGGGTGTCCCTTGCCGCCGTAGGCGAATACGGATTCGCCGGTGAGCTCTGTGGTGGTCACGTTTGCGAAGTCCAGGTTGAGGAAGGGCTTCTTTGTGGCGTAGTCCACGAAGATCAGGTCGCAGACCTCTCTGTTTGTCATGTTGTGGTTGGTCATAGTAGTAGTTCCTCCTTGTTTTTTGTGTATAAAAAAGACCCGTGGAATACAGGCCTTAATGATGGGTGTTTATTCCCTCCATATTACACCGATTGTAAATTTGCGGAAAATCCTGTAAAATCAATGGATTCCGGTTCTGCCGCGCAGTTTGATTCGGCATTTTCTGCCGGTAAATGATGGTGAGGTAATAAACATCGGTGCATCAGCTGTGTTACCTTTCCCGGCAGTTCCTGCAGAATTGCCCTGGCAAAGAAAGCCACGTTCTGCACATCATGCGAGTTAATGTCGCCAAGCAATATAGCGACGATGTGGTTTCTACGGTATATATGGTGTCATCAAGTCGTGGAAGCGGGAAAATAAAAAAGCCGGGAAACTGCTTGCAGCGTCCGACTTTTTTGGCTAATTGCTTTTCTTTTCCATAAATTTATCATGCATTTGTTCGAGCAATGCAAAATCAACTGTGCTTTTCAGATATCCGATAGCAGAATTGTTTTCTTTTTTCTGTTTATATAGAATTTTTGCATTCTGGATAATCTTGTTTTTGTTTTTACGGATAAAAAGTATTTCCTTATGTATGAGAGCCTTATAAGATGAATCCCGTTCATGTTCCATATCATACAGGGTTAATTCCAATGCAGGAACAGGAATCATATTACTCAGTTTCAAGGTTCCTTTTAATTCCAGTTTTCCGGAGGAGGTTTGGGATGTGATGCGGATAATAGGGATAATGCTCCCACGGATTTTCTGCACTCCGTTTTCCAATCGGTAATCAGAGTTTTTAGGGGAGGAAAGGGGAATGTAATAGTTATATCCGTTAATGCTGTACACAATACCCAGATACTTTCGGGTGTGGTTTCTGTCATTTTCTTTTGAAGAGAAAACATTTTTTTCAACGGTACTGATATACGAGATGTATTCCTCGGATATTTCATATAGTTTCAGTTCACTCATTGGTATCTCCTGCAAAGAAAAGGGTGATCATAACGATCACCCTTCGATTTTAAAGTTTCCCACTGTCTGGCAGGGAATCTCCTGATTAATAAAGTTTTCCACTATCTGGCAGGAACTCTCCTGAATATAAAGTTTTCCACTGTCTGGCAGGAACTCTCCTGACGATGGTTTCCCATCTCTGATATCATTATATGTTTTTGCGGGAAATATGTCAATAAAATTGAAAAATTCCACTGAAATCATTTTATGCCGGATTCCGCATAAAAACAAGGGGATTTTGTCGAATCGCAGGTTGGGCGGGGTAAAAGTCATCAAACTCTAACTGACTTAGCTGGCACTCAAGAAGTTTGCGGGAGAGCGGCAGAAGCGCCGCTCTCCCGCAGGTGCGATTGTGGGAAGTTATTCCCCGATCAGGGTGAGGTCAAGGATGTTGCCGTCGCTGTCGGCCAGAAGGTCGCAGGTGATGGTGATGGAACCGGGATCTCCGGTGTTGGAATAGCTGAGGGACAGGCTGCCCTGGGGCGCTGCCTTGTAGCAGGTGAGCTTGTAGGGCAGTACTTCGTCGTTTTCCGTCTTCATGACGGTGTCGCCGTATACGATGAAGTTTCCGGGGAAGCTGGTGGACTTGATGTTGATCCGCTGTACGCCTTCTGTCATTTCTTTCATGTAGTAGACGATCACGCGTGCTCCGGCAGTGAGCGCGGCGGTGAGTGCGGCATCTTTTCCTGTTACGGTGCAGGCGAGTTCTGTTCCGCAGTCGTCGTCTGCCGCGTAGACGGTCACGGTTCCCGGAACCGGGGCGTCGTCCAGGACGATGGCAGCGCCGTCCTCACCCACAGCATATTCTTTCCTGACGATGAAGCTTGCGGAGTCGGAGCGCTGGCCGCCTGTGACGAGCTGCCAGAGCTTTGCGGTCTGGATCTGAGTCTCAACAGTCAGGGTGCCGCCTCTGTCGCCGGAGAAGCGGACGCATTTGGGGTGTCCCTTGCCGCCGTAGGCGAATACGGATTCGCCGGTGAGCTCTGTGGTGGTCACGTTTGCGAAGTCCAGGTTGAGGAAGGGCTTCTTTGTGGCGTAGTCCACGAAGATCAGGTCGCAGACCTCTCTGTTTGTCATGTTGTGGTTGGTCATAGTAGTAGTTCCTCCTTGTTTTTTGTGTATAAAAAAGACCCGTGGAATATGGGCCTTAATGATGGGGGGTATTCCCTCCATATTACACCAATTGTAAATTTGCGGAAAATCCTGTAAAATCAATGGTTCCCGGTTCTGCCGCGCAGTTTGATTCGGTATTTTCTGCCGGTAAATGATGGTGGAAAAATCAGACGCCTGGGAGGGTTAAAAACCATTTTTTAACTTCTGTCTGTAGGCATCGCTGATGAGTTCCATTGACAGATTGACCTCGCCGTTTTCGAGACCGTTGTCCTCCAGAATTTTTTCATATTTTTCGTAGATGTGGATACAGTGCTGGAAACTGTCCTTATTGCAAGGCTTGCCCTCGGATACTTTAGTGGCAAAGTTGTTGATTTCCCAGCGCATGTCGTCGATTTCCTTATCCACGAACATCCGGGTGAGCTTTTTGATGTCGGAAGAAATTTCCTCATCACGCCGGTCGGATTTTTCCATGTCATGCTTTTGTTTTTCCTGCAGTGCGGACAGCTTCTGTGAAGTCTGAAGCAACAGTTCCTGTTCTTCCCGCCGCTTCCTCATCCATTTCGTCTCAAGTCCCAGCCTGTCAATCATCCATTCAAAAAGGGAGGCGATTGCCTTCAACGCGAAGAGGATTACGAACATCGCGATGAAGGCAGACGGGAAATTGATTCTGGTCAGTTCCAATACTTCGTTCATTGGTTATGTCCGCTCCTTTCCTGTATTAGCTGCTTATTCTATTCCGATTTGAATTGCATCGATCTCTTTTCCGAAGGAGCCGGCGTAGCGGTTGGTGTCCGTTTTGCTGTATCCGGTGATCCAATTGCCCCACTTATTGTCTGTTTTCCTGTGTACACGGTATTTTAATGTCCCGGTAATTCCTGTGGCTTTGATTGTGACGGCATCGATGGCTTTGCCGGCGGAACCGGCATATTTGTTTGTGTCGGTGGTGGAAAAGCCGGTTATGTCTCTGCCCCATCCGCCGTTTAGTCTGTGTGCGGAGTAGGTGATGGTGCCCTGACTGAGGCGGATTGCGATCTTATCGATGGCTTTGCCGAAGGAACCGGAGTAGCCCATGGAATTGACGGTGTTATAACCGGTAATCTCGCTGCCCCAGGTGTTGCCGGGAATACGGTGTGAAAGGTAGATTACTTTTGTTTTTTCGGCGGTGAGGCCGGGCATTATGTTTTCAGAGGAATCAGCCGGCACAGAGACGGACCACATGGTTTTGACTTGTCGGGAGAAAAGTGCCCATGTGTTTTTCAACCTGGAAGCGGCGGTAGAAGCGGGGTCATTCACATAGATGGAGCCGTTTTCATATCCGTATACAAGAATAAAATGGCCGGAGCTTGTCCAATTTCCTTTTCCCATGCAGGCGATGATCCAATCGCCCCGCTGCAAAGCGTTCAGGGCTTCTGTGTGAGCGGGGGAAGAGGGGATTCCGTACAGGCTGGACGAATTGAGCTGCCTGCAGGCAATGCCGTAGGCGGCGAGCTGGGGCACAAAATAGGAGTAGTAGGTTCCCTGGTTGAGCGCTTTATATCCGTGGGCCATAGACCATTCCGCCGTGGTGACAGGGGTTACGCTTCTGTCCTTCAGAGTTGCGATGACCATGGCTGCCGCGGCTACGCCGCATCCGGAGCTGCCAATGGTCTTTTTTTCTCCTTTTGCGGAATAATTGTGATTTTTCCAACGGGAATCTCTTTGCAGGTAGCTCACAGGTTTTATCATATGGCCTCCGTTCTTTCAAGCTCTTTCATTTCTTTTACGGCAGCTTCGATTAAGACAGACAGTTGTTCCTCTGTAATGACTGTCTTTCTGGCGTTGAACAGGCTGCTTAAAAACCGGACGGCATAAGACTTTTTATCTTTGCCCTGGCCGGTTTCCTGCCACAGCATTTCCGCAGCCTTTACCGCCAGGGAGGCCCATTCTTTGTATTGGGCCAGTTTTGTGGAGTCTGTACCGGCCCTTATATAAGGGATGATGAAACAGGTGATAAGCGCTCCGATGACAGGAATTGCGCTGAGTATGATTTGAAACAGGTTTTCATTCATGTGTTACGGTTTCCTTTCAGTCTTGATTCAGCAGTTGGTTGACATCGATCTGCTCCCGCAGATGTTCATCCAGTCCTGCGATTACCTTGGGGACATTTTCCTTTGCGGCTTTTTTAAAGTAAAAGGTATTGGCCATTTTTTTGCTTGTCTCCATTTTTTTCATGGGAAGATCCCTTTATTCCCCGATCAGGGTGAGGTCAAGGATGTTGCCGTCGCCGTCGGCCAGAAGGTCGCAGGTGATGGTGATGGAACCGGGATCTCCGGTGTTGGAATAGCTGAGGGACAGGCTGCCCTGGGGCGCTGCCTTGTAGCAGGTGAGCTTGTAGGGCAGTACTTCGTCGTTTTCCGTCTTCATGACGGTGTCGCCGTATACGATGAAGTTTCCGGGGAAGCTGGTGGACTTGATGTTGATCCGCTGTACGCCTTCTGTCATTTCTTTCATGTAGTAGACGATCACGCGTGCTCCTGCAGTGAGTGCGGCGGTGAGTGCGGCATCTTTTCCTGTTACGGTGCAGGCGAGCTCTGTCCCGCAGTCGTCGTCTGCCGCGTAGACGGTCACGGTTCCCGGAACCGGGGCGTCATCCAGGACGATGGCAGCGCCGTCCTCACCCACGGCATATTCTTTCCTGACGATGAAGCTTGCGGAGTCGGAGCGCTGGCCGCCGGTGATCAGCTGCCAGAGCTGAACGGTCTGGATCTGTGTCTCAACGGTGAGGGTGCCGCCTCTGTCGCCGGAGAAGCGGACGCATTTGGGATGTCCTTTTCCGCCGTAGGCGAAAACGGATTCGCCGGTGAGCTCTGTGGTGGTCACATTTGCGAAGTCCAGGTTGAGGAAGGGCTTCTTTGTGGCGTAGTCCACAAAGATCAGGTCGCAGACCTCTCTGTTTGTCATGTTGTGGTTGGTCATAGTAGTAGTTCCTCCTTGCTTTTTTTGTATAAAAAAGACCCGTGGAATACGGGCCTTAATTATTGGTATCTATCCTTTTGAACCAGGATGTGACGTCAAAATGTTTGTCCTTGTCGCCCCAGGCGGCTACGCTCATGGACTGAATGTCGTAAATACTATTGTTTGTCAGTCTTGAGAAGCAGTCCCAGAGCTGGAAAACGGTCAGATCCCAGATGTTCAGGATATTGAGGTTCTGGCTTTTGTTTGCAACGGCGGAGATGATATTTGCCAGTTCCATGTTTTTATCCGCCTTTGTCTGTTTTTCCTTTGCGGCGCGCCCCTTTTGGAGCTTTTGCATGATTTCCAGGGCTTTTTTGCTTTTAGCCGCGGAGAACTCGTTCCTAGAGTCTGACTTGATGTAGTTGCGCTGACAGATCAGGTCACACAGAAGAGAATAGTTTTCTCTTGTAACGATGCCGGTTTCCCTGTTTTCTTCCCGGATGACAAAGCCGTTTTTTTCAGGGGAGTAGTCTGCTGTTCCCATCAGAAAGAAATTCAGGATATTCCGCAACAAAAGCAGGGGCTGTTCACCGGCGGTCAGTAAATCAAAAACGTCATAACTGCTTTTTTCGGCGTCGGACAGAGCGTCATACAGCTTTGGATTGCCGGACATGGTAAAGCAGGTCTTCAAATCCATCAGCAGAAATGTCAGATAGCTTTGATACACATCATATCCCAGGGAAGAGATCTCCCGGAGGGTGGGGGAGATGATTCCGCCGATGCTCTGAATGTAGACCGGAGCGGGGGAGAGGAGATCGAAGTAGGGTAGTTTCATGGTTGAGCCTTTCCTTCTTTTCAGGTGACAAGGTATAATGTGTCGGGATGGTTTGCGGCATCGGCAGGCAGGGCTGTCACAACTTCAATTTTTCTGATTGTTGCAGAGTCAACGGGTGGTATCTGCCAGCTGCCGTCTCCCCGCAGGAACTTATTCTGTTCCCCGGCTGCGGGAGCGGGAACCAGGCCGATATTCCCGGCGACGTCAGCCCTTGCGCCTGTCATGACCGGACTTGTAGTGTCGGTATCAAGGTCGCCTACGAGATCCCACTGTGTACCGTCATATCGGAACGTATAAGTATGTTCCGCTGCAAGGCAGTTGGCATGGACCGCCCGGCCTCTGTAACAGACGGGCTTTGCGCCGGTATTATTGACATTGAGGGTGGGCTTTGCCGCAGTATTTGTGACGGCAAATTTCACAGTGATTTCGGCTCCGGTAGTGAGGGAAAATCCGCTGCAGGAGACTGTTTTGGCTGCCGCTGCTGCTTCTGTGGAGCAAACGGCATAGTTTGCCCTGTCGGCATCGCCCTGAACGGACAAGCCGTTGATATTCCTGGCTGATTCCCACCTGGTAGCGGTTCCGGCATTTCCGGAGACAGATGTCTGAAGCGGATGTACATGATCTCCTCTGGCATAGTCGGTTTCGGTGCCGGCATTTGCCGTGCCGTTGCCCTTTGGCGCAGTGGAGGACGGGGCATTTTTTGTGGCATCAGCTGCGATTCCGTCCAGCTTTGCTTTGTCCTCTGCTGATAAAAGTCCGTTTGTGGACGGGGTTGCCACGGCAGTGTCCGCCTCCAGCTTAAGCAGTCTGCACTCAACTTGGGAGAACCAGTTTTTATGCTGGGACTGCAATTCCATCAGTTCCAGGGAGCCGTCGATATTCAGGTCAAAGGGAACCGTCTTCAAGGCATAGTTTTGCTCTGCTTCCGTGCCGACAAAAGCGATGGCGGCGGATACGGTTCCGCTCTTGTAGGTCACGGAGTCGGACAGGATCCAGGAAAACCGCAGAAGCTCGTCGGTGTATTGTACATTTACCGCGTTTTCCGTAAACATGCCCAACTCGTTCTTTACAATGATTCGGATTGTCTTTGTAGACAGGTCCACGTTGTCATAGTATCGGTTGATTTCAAAGGTGAGCATGTTGGAATTGGTATCTCCGCAGACGATCCTGCCGATGCCGGGCAGTATCGGTGTCTTTTCGGTTATTTTGATGATCTGATGTTCGTCTCTCATGTCGGACGTTTTGCCGACAGACTCTTCCGGGGCTGTAAAGTCTGTGTGTTCCATCTGATTTTCTCCTTTTCGGTTTGTTTTGTGTTTGGTCCCTCCATATTACACCGATTGTAAGTTCGCGGAAATCCCTGTAAAATCAATGGGTTCCGGTTCTGCTGCACAGTTTGGTTCGGCATTTTCGCCCGGAGCGGATTTGAAATTCTGCAGAAAACGTTCCCGGTCTGTCCGGTACAGACAGTTTAACATTTTCCGGGTATATCTGGCGGTGACTTCTCCGGTCTTTCTGCCGGCGGATCCGGTGGAAAGACCCAGGGCGGTTTCGATCAGCCGATTGATGGTTACTGGATTCTGGATCTTGATTTTTTTCAGTTCCTCCAGCAGAAGAGCGGATTCCTTCAGCAGCCTGTCAGCGATTCTGTCTTCGTCCGACTCTGAGGCATAAACAGACTTTACGATCAAATCGTAGTTTTCGATGAGGGAGCGTATTCTGGTCATCTGACGGTTGTTTGGCTTTCCGTTCATTTTAAGAAAGAAGTCCAAGGTGGGTGTGGTCTGGGAGGTGGAAGAGCCCGGTATCCGATCCAGCCATTGTTCCAGCCAGTTCATGGGGCATTGCAGAGAGGGATTGATCCTGCTCTTTTGCTTTGCCTTTGCCTCTGCTATTTCATTCCGGGGGAGTTCCCGGCCGTTTTTGGTATATTTTATTTCCTTCGTGTACTTCATAAATACGGGGAGATCGCATTTGGGGGAGCCCTTTTTTCCGGATGGGGCACATTGGCTCCGTTCCTGAGGCAATGTCATGCAGGGCAGTCTGCTGATTCGCCGGATCTCCTCTTTGCCGTCTATCTCGTATTCCCGTTTACAGCCGTCGATGATGATCTGCGCCAGCACGGACAGAATGATAAAGCTGTCGTGTAATTGTTTCAGTCTTTCACCGTCGGCATTTTTCTTTTCCTTTTCGGTCCAGTAGTATGTCATTGCCAGCTGTGCCAGATTGCTGGACCAGCCGATGCCCATTCCCGCGCCGGAAAACTTTTGATCCATGGCTGCGTAATCGGTTTTGGTGTTCTGGTAAGTGATTCCGCTTTCCCGCAGGGCGTTGACCACGGTGGGATATTCGGCATAGCATTTCCGGGCGCATTCCACGATAGTCTCATGGTTTGTAAAAAGCATGAAATCCGAATCCTCGTCCATACCGTTTGCCCTGTCCTGGATGTCGGTTTCGATGCAGTTGATGGCCACAATGTTTTGGCTGAAGGAAAAGTATCGCTGCAGTTCTGCGCTGTAGACATTGTGCATGTAACAAACGTTGTTGGGCGAATTGTGCGGGTTCCGGAAGGCTGCCAGGTATGCGCCGTCAGGGAATCTGGTGGTAAAGCACTGAATACAGCCCTTTTCTTTTTTCAGGGTCGGGTCGCCATGCCAGTCCTCCCCCACGGAATGGAGCAGCAGCGCATAGGGATTTCCGAACACCGTAAGGTTATCGCCCTCCACGAATATTTTCCCCTTTCTCAGCCGACGGACATAAAGCTTCAGTATTTCGGACTTCTCGTTCCGGAACCATTTGCTGTTTCCGAAGGCATGGTTTCTTGCGTATAGATCCGCCAGCATTTCATAATGATTGACCTGGTTGGCATTTTTCCGCAGAAACTGTTCAAATGCGTCGTTGTCCTTCTTGAGCAGCTCCACATAATCCATGCTTGTCCGGGCAATGCGTCCCATGTCCTCCCTTGTGCAGGGCAGGGTATTGAGCATCTGGTAACTCAGCTGCTGGTACTGACCCAGCTTGCTGGGATGATCGGTCTTTACGATGCCAAAGAGGTCGCCGTCCCTGTGGACGCGTTCACACCAGTAAGCGTAGGCAGACTGTGGTGTGCCGCCCATCAGGTCGGTGAACTTCAGCCATTTGACCGCATTGTCTGTGGTGATCACCTTGATGTCTTTCAGAGAATGCCGGCAGCCGAACATGTCCTGAACCTGGTGGGTTTCATAATCATAGCCCTTCTGTCTGCACCAGTCCTGAAAGAAGGTCTGAATATGTCCTCGTATGCCGCACATTTTAAACAGATGATTTCTCAGGAGTGCCATGCCGGCCACCCAGTCCGGAAGGAGAGACGATTCAATGATTCCCATGCCGTCCCAGAGGGTATTGCTGACCTCTGTCTCTTCCAGGGAGACCACGCATTTTTTCTTTTCCCCACCCTTTTCATCGGTGCAGGGCTCTGCCCGGACCACATTGGCGATGGTCCGAAAGAGGGAATCCTGATCCTTTAAGATCAGAACATCCTCCACCGGAACAGGGACGGTGCCCACAATGGTGCTTGTGGTGAGGGGAGCATAGGCGGACAGCTCCACGATTTTTGCATTGTTGCGGGTCATTCTGTCTCCCAGCCCCATGGTCAGCCAGTCATAGGCTTTGTCATAGAGCGTTTCGTTGATAAATATGACCTGCCCTGATTTTGCCTTTGCACTGGTTCGGTACAGCATTTTGTAATGGAGTGTCTGCCGCTCACGACCGGAACCGTCCCCGCTTTTTGTCTCATAGGTGATATTCACACCTTCGTTGTAGAACAGATCTCTGATTTCACTGCGCTTTTTTTCGGCGTATAAGGCTTTATTTGCCTGAACCCTTTGGATTGTCTGCTCCAGCCGTTCTCTGGAGTCCTGGTCGGAGGCGGCTTTCAACAGCTTATCCAGCCTTGTCAGCTCGTCTTCACAGGATCGGCTGCCAAAGTCAAAGTCCAGACAGATGATGTCGCGGGTGTATTCTTTTTGGGAATGCTGCTTTCCGCCGCCGAGAACGTTCAGGCCGTTTTTTTGCAGAAAGAGGCTGAAAAGACTGTTGTCAAGCATGGCATCTGTACAGTTGAAATGCTCTCTGATTCCCAGATTTACTTCATAAAGTGTTCCTGCGCTGATCTTTTTTATCTTAATTCCAAACCGGCTGATGTGAATGCCCCCCTTTCTTTTTCCTCCTGTTTTTTTCTGCACTGCATGTCAAATCTCTGATCCGACAGAATCCGGGCGGCGATTGCGGAGCTGCCGGCATTGCCGTTTGCTCTGAAATTCGTGTTGAAATCGGAGGGATAAATCAATCCGCCGTAGGTGGAGGGATCCTTCTGATTGATGGGTGTGCTGTGAAGCAGTTCGTTCATGGTTTCTGTTGTCATCCTTTCTTACTGTGTTTTGCTTACAACAGTTACTTCTGGATTTGCTTTTGATTTATTTTGAAAACGCATGTTCGAGATTTTGAAAAAATAGATTTCCGCAAAATCCTACAAAAAGTACTTGTGTTTTCTATGCATATGTGCTAGAATATCCACCAGCAGAAAACAAGTGTCCGTGACAGAAAAACGTTTGCCGGATAGAGGAAGAAAAGAGAGTCGTTTATGAGCGGAACAGCCAAATATTATGTGGTGACGCAGAAGGCGGTGCCGGATGTCCTGCTGCGGGTGGTGGAGGCCAAAAGGCTTCTGGAGTCCGAGAAGGTGCCCACAGTGCAGGAGGCGGTGGATGCCGTGGGGATCAGCCGCAGTTCCTTCTATAAATATAAGGATGATATTTTTCAGTTTCACGACAACGCCCAGGGTACCACGTTGACACTGACCTTTCAGATGGAGGACGAGCCGGGGCTTTTGTCGGAGGTATTGAAGACCATTGCGGAATATCACGCCAACATTCTGACGATCCACCAGAGTATCCCGATAAACGGACTTGCCTCCTTGAGCCTGAGCGTGCAGATTCTGCAGGATACAGGCGATGTCTCCGGGATGCTGGGGCAGCTGGAGGGAAAAAAGGGCGTTCATCATGTAAAAATACTTGCAAGAGAGTAGAGGAGAGATTATTATGATTCATGTAGCGGTTCTTGGATACGGCACCGTGGGAAGCGGAGTCGTGGAGGTGATCGAGAATAACAACGCCGAGGTGAGCGTGAAGGCCGGCGAGGAAATGCATGTAAAGTATATCCTCGACCTGCGGGACTTTCCCGGAGATCCTTACGAGGACAGGGTGGTGCATGATTTTCAGATTATTCTGGAGGACGCGGAGGTCAGCGTGATCTGCGAGGTCATGGGCGGCGTGGGCGCCGCATATCAATTTACCAGGCAGGCGCTGGAGGCGGGCAAGAGTGTCTGTACCTCCAACAAGGAGCTGGTGGCAAGACACGGCGCAGAGCTTCTGGAAATCGCAAAGAACAAAAACTGCAGTTATATGTTTGAGGCCAGCGTGGGCGGGGGGATTCCCATCATCCGGCCCATCAACAAGGCGCTGACGGCGGAAAAGCTGGAGAATATATCCGCCATTTTGAACGGTACTACCAACTTCATTCTGACGAAGATGGAGAAGGAGGGAGCGGATTACGGGGAGACACTGAAAAGGGCGCAGGAGCTGGGCTATGCGGAGCGGAACCCGGAGGCGGATGTGGAGGGTTATGACGCCTGCCGCAAGATCGCCATTTTATCCTCTCTGATGGTGGGAAAGAACGTGAATGCGGAGAAAATCTATACGGAGGGGATCACGAAGATTACTCCGGCGGATTTTGCCTATGCCGGTGCGGCAGGTATGACCATTAAGCTGCTGGCATTCAGCCGGGCGGACGAAAACGGCCGTGTGACGGCGATGGTGGCGCCTGCCATGATCTCCAGGGAGCATCCTCTGTCGGTGGTGAACGATGTGTACAACGGCGTTTTTGTGAAGGGGAATATGCTGGGCGACGTGATGTTTTACGGAAGAGGCGCGGGAAAGCTGCCCACGGCCAGCGCGGTGGTTTCGGATGTGATCGACTGTGCGAGACACATCGGAAGAAGCAGCATTGTGTGTATCTGGGAGAGAGAGGAAGCAGAGCTGACAGATATCTCCGAAACGGAGAGAGCGTTCTTCATCCGGGCAGCGGCGGATGCCAGGGAGGCAGTGGAGGCTGCTTTTCCGGAAGGCAGGAGCCTGACCGTGGAGGGAAGGGAAAAGGATTTCGGTTTCCTGACCGCCGTCATGAAGGAAAAGGATTTTGAAGAGAGATATTCCGGACTGGGGGACAGGGTTCTGAACAGGATCCGCATCGCCTGAAGAGAAATCCCGGGAACGGGTTTTGACAGCGTATCCGCCGGAGCGGGTATGGGACAAAAATAAAAGGGGCCGGACAAAACAGTGTGTCCGGTTTATGGAACAGAGTGCGCGCCGCAACGCGCAGGCAGGTAAGACAGTGGCTAAGGTAGTTAAATTCGGAGGCAGTTCTCTGGCCAGTGCAGAGCAGTTTAAGAAAGCAGGAGAGATCATCCGGGCGGACGAGACCAGAATTTATGTGGTTCCCTCCGCACCCGGAAAACGTTATAAAAACGACGCCAAGGTGACGGATATGCTTTATGCGTGCTATGCGCTGGCGGAGAGCGGAAGTGATTTCAGGAAGGAGCTTGCGGAGATCAGATCCAGATACCAGGAGATCATCGACGGTCTGGAGCTTACGCTGAGCCTGGAGGAGGAATTTGCCGTTATAGAAAAGAATTTCCGGGAGAAGACCGGCAGCAACTATGCGGCGTCCAGGGGGGAATACTTAAACGGGATCATCATGGCGGAGTATCTGGGCTTTGCCTTTATCGACGCCGCAGGGGTGATTTTCTTTCACGAGGACGGCACGCTGGATGAGGAGAAGACGGATGTGGTGCTGGCCGCAAGGCTGGCAGAGAGCGGCCCTTCTGTGATTCCGGGCTTTTACGGCTCCATGCCGGACGGAAGTGTAAGAACCTTTTCCAGAGGCGGTTCGGATATCACGGGGTCCATTGTGGCCAGGGCCGCAAAGGTGGATGTGTATGAGAACTGGACGGACGTGTCCGGATTCCTTGTGGCGGATCCCAGGGTCATTGAAAATCCGGCGGGGATTGATGTCATTACATACAAGGAGCTGCGGGAGCTGTCCTATATGGGGGCCGGCGTGCTGCATGAGGATTCCATATTTCCGGTGCGGCAGCAAGGGATTCCCATCAATATCCGCAACACGAACGCACCGGAGGACAACGGCACCTGGATTGTGGGCAGCACCTGTCAGAAATCCAAATATGTTATCACGGGCATTGCGGGCAAAAGAGGATTTTGTTCCATCAATGTGGAAAAGGATATGATGAACGCGGAGATCGGCTTCGGCAGAAAGGTGCTGCAGGCCTTTGAGGAGAACGGCATCTCCTTTGAGCATGTGCCCTCCGGCATCGACACGCTGACGGTGTTTGTACATCAGGACGAGTTCATGCATAAGGAGCAGAAGGTGGTGGCAGGAATCCACAGGCTGGCCAACCCGGACTCCATTGAGATCGAGTCGGATCTTGCGCTGATCGCCGTGGTGGGGCGGGGCATGAAGTCCACCAGAGGAACCGCGGGGAGAATTTTTTCCGCCCTTGCCCACGCAAATGTAAATGTCCGTATGATCGACCAGGGCTCATCGGAGCAGAATATCATCATCGGCGTGGCAAACGATGACTTTGCCGCAGCGATCAAGGCGATCTATGACATCTTCGTGGTGACCAGACTGTAAGGCAATTGATGGCAATTGCGCATTTTTTGTTGACATTTGTCGAAGGTGAAAATATAATGTTGATATCAGCTTTCACAAAAGTACAGGGTTAACCGTCATTGGCGGAAGGGAAATACGGAAGAAAAGCGCGGATTGCGGAAATACAGAAGAAGAACGGCGTGAAGCCGACAGAGTACAGAAGAGAGGCAGTTTAAAAAACGAAGGAAAAACGGCGTAAAGCCGGGAGAGTGCACAGGAAAAAGTCTGCGAGGGCAGGAAAAAAACAAGAGAAAATCAGCGTGAAGCTGAAAAAGCACAGAGAAAAAACAGCGTAAAGCTGAGAAGCAACGAAGGATGGGCGGCGTTTGGCTGCCAGACGACAATAGAGAAGGCAAAGCGGGCGTCGAAAGACGCCGGAGCAGTTGCAGTACAAAAGAATTGATGTGCAAAAGACAAACGGAAAGCTGTATAAGGAAACGAAGTTATCTTCGTTTCCTTATCTTTTGGAAAAGAATGCGGAGGGGTTCCACGGAGGATTACAATGGATGACAGGCAGCAGATACAGCAGGAAAAAAGAGAGACCAGGAGGCGGAGAAGAATCCGGAATCAGATCATGTCATACATGGCGGTGTTCCTGGTCGTGGCGGTGGCTGCCGTCGGAATACTGTTGGGAGCCAGACAGCTGACTGCGGACCGCGGGGAGGGTGACGATCCGCAGCAGAGCAATCAGGATGCGCTGAATGATCTGCTGGGTGAGGAGGAGTCGCTGCAGACACCGGAGCCCACGCCGGAGCCGGTTCCCGAGCTGACGCCGGAGCAGAAGCTGGATGATATTGTGAATGCGGGGATAGAGGTGATGCCTCTGGAGGATAAGGTGGCGGGGCTGTTTATCGTGACACCGGAGGCCATCACGGGCGTTTCCAAAGCCATCAAGGCAGGCGAGGGAACCCAGAAGGCCCTGGATCAGTATCCGGTTGGGGGACTGATTTATTCCGGGAAAAATATTCAGTCCGGGGAGCAGTTTCAGGAGATGCTGGATAACACGGGGCTGTATGCCAAGTATCCGCTTTTTCTTGCGGTGAAAGAAGAGGGCGGCAGCGTATCCGTTGTGGCAGAGTCGGGGATTGGAACCGGTGTGGACGCCCCTGAGAAGCTGGGACAGGCCGGAGATACGGATGCCGCGTATCAGGCGGGAGTCACATTGGGACAGACCCTTTCCGGGCTGGGCATCAATCTGAATCTGGCGCCGTCGGCGGACGTGCTTACTTCGGACAGCAGTTTTCTGAAGGAACGTTCTTTCGGCAGCGACGCGCAGCTTGCCGGTTCCATGGCGGCAGCGGTTATGAACGGTATGAACAGTCAGAAAGTGACGGCCTGTGTGAAGCATTTTCCGGGGATGGGGAGCACCTCCCAGGATCCGGAAAAGGGACTTTCCTCCACGGACAGAAC
Source organism: uncultured Acetatifactor sp. (assembly GCA_910586835.1). Classification (GTDB taxonomy): domain Bacteria; phylum Bacillota; class Clostridia; order Lachnospirales; family Lachnospiraceae; genus Acetatifactor. The sequence continues at coordinate 14,655 of CAJUJU010000049.1, read as the reverse complement.
AGAGGAACAGTTCCGGGCACAGGAGTTTGTGGCCTTTCAGACAGCCATTGACTCCGGCGCGAAGATGATTATGGTCAGCAACATGGCTGCGCCGGCTCTCACGGGGGATGAGAGTCCCTGTGTCTTTTCCGGCAGGCTGGTGACGGATATTCTGCGGGTGGAGCTGGGCTTTGACGGGGTGATTATTACGGACGCCCTGGATATGAAGGCAATATCCGAGTATTACGGCTCCGAACAGGCTGCAGTGCAGGCTCTGAAGGCCGGCTGCGATATGATTCTCATGCCGGAAAACTTTGAGGAGGCATATAACGGTGTGCTTCAGGCAGTGCGGGACGGTGTGATTTCCGAGGAACGCATTGATGACGCCCTGCGCAGAATCTATCGGATTAAGTATGCGGACAGGATTGAGTAATAGGATAAAAATTACCAATGGCAGATAAAAATTAATAATCGAAGAGAAAACAAGCGAATTTACATCCTTCTTCATGAAAAAGTATACATGCTTTGAGCGGTGCTCTTGTTATAATAAGGGCAACAGTTGACGGTATGATAAACTTTTATGAAGGAGGATTTTTTCATGGGAAAGACGAACAAACCGGGCGGGGGAGAGATCGGCGGTGTGCAGTACAGGCGCTCCAAAACCTGGCAGATTGCCCTGGGGCAGATGAATGCGGGCGTGGGAATGTGCTTTTATATCCTGCTGGGTTACGCCAGCTATGCAGCCAATGTGGGCTACGGGGTAGCAACGGCCACAGCGGGCTTTATCCTGACGGCTACCAGAATCTTTGACGGCATCACGGATCCGCTGATCGCAATCATCATTGACAAGCTGAACACAAAGTTCGGCAAGCTTCGTATTCTTCTGGCGACAGGCTGGCTGCTGGAGTCTTTGGCGGTGAAGATTCTGTTTGACTGGGCCAGCGGTAAGGGACATGGCGTGGTCACCTTTGTGATTCTCTATATGGTCTATATCATCGGCTATACCCTGAACAATGTGACGGCACAGATCATTCCGGCAGTCATGACCAACGATCCCAGGCAGCGTCCCCTGGTGGGTGTGTGGAGTACGGTGTATAATTATCTGATTCCCATGATTTTCAGCGGCATTATCACCATGGTCATTTTGCCCAGGTACGGAAACGAATATACGGTTCCCATGCTGGCGGAGAGCAGCTGGCTTTGCATCGGTATATCTGCCGTATTTCTGATCCTCTGCTGTATCGGCGTGACTCCTGTGGATAAGCCGGAGAGCTTTGTGGGGGTAAACGTAAAAAAGGCGGAAAAGGTGAGCCTTCGGGATATGTGGTCTCTGTTTAAGAATAACAGGGCGCTTCAGATGTACATAGCATCCGCCTCCTCCGACAAGATCGCCCAGCTTATGGCCAGTCAGGCGGTGGTAAACACCATGCTGTTCGGCATCATCATCGGCAACATGCAGATTTCCATGATTCTGACCATTGTGGCCATGCTTCCCTCCATTGTCTTTGCCATCTTCGGAGCCAGGTATGCGGGAAAGCACGGAAACAAGGAGGCCATGGTCACATGGACGAAGGTCTGCATTGTGGGAGCGGTGCTGGGTATTTTGTTTTTTATCGTAGTGAATCCGAAAAAGATCGCCGTGGCGGTGCCTTATATGATCGCTTTTGTTCTTCTGACCCTGTTCTTAAACGGCAGCAAGATGTGTGTCACCACGGCCAACAATGCCATGATGGCAGACGTCATCGACTTTGAGCTGGAGCGCAGCGGAAAGTATCTGCCTGCGGCGGTGTCCGGCACCTATTCCTTCCTGGATAAGGTGATTTCCGCCTTCGGCGCCTCCCTGGCGGCATTATGTGTCTCCATGATCGGATTTAAGGAGAGAATGCCTCAGCCCACGGATCAGCAGACACCCGGTATTTTCTGGCTGACCATGTGTCTCTATTACGGTCTGCCCATTCTGGGATGGATCTGCACGCTGGTGGCTATGAAATTCTCTCCTATCTCCAAAGAGAGGATGGTAGAGGTGCAGCGGAGTATTGCCGAAAAGAAGGCGGCAGCTCTGGCGGAGACAAAGTAGGACGTGGGCCGCAGAGGGCTTGTATGCGCGGGAAATCTCCGGGGATGACAGGGGTCAGGGCTTTGGCGCCTGTCCCCTCCACGCCGCGCGAAAGCTTCCGGGAGTGCATCCTACGATTTCCTGAAAGATGCGGCTGAAATAGTTGCGGGTGCCGAAGCCAAGCTGTTCCGAGATTTCCTGAATGGAGAGGGAGGTGCTGCGCAGAAGGATTTTGGCGCGGTCTGCCCGGGCAAATTTGATATAATCATTTACGGAAAACTTTGTCTCTTCCTTAAATTTGCGAGTGAGGTAGTATTCCGTGTAGCCGACCAGGGCGGCCAGATCCTTCGCCTGTATCTTTTTTTCCAGATTTCGCTCAATATAGTCGCAGCACTTCTGGATGTGGGGGCTGAGTCTGGGATTGGTGCGGCATTTGTGGACTCTCCGGATGAAATCGTCGTACATGATCAGCCCCAGGGGTGTCAGTTCTCCCAGGCTTTGAGCGGATTCGATGGTCTGGATATAGCTGTCGCCCAGGGAGTATGCTTCCTCGGGGGATAATCCGCCCTCCATGGCGGCGCGGCAGACGATGGAGGTGAAGACCGTCAGGGAGGTCTTGGACTGGCGCAGGGCGTCCCGGCTCTGCAGGGGTACCCCGTTGCTCACCATGATGCTTCGGGAGAGTGCCTGTTTATAGTTGATATCCCCGTTGCGAACCATCTGCAGCAATCCCTGCTCCGCCATCCATACGGTTTGCCGGTCGGGGCGGGAATCATCCGGCTCAAGCCCTGAGATTTCCCGGGTCATCTGGAAGTTGATGTCGCTGGCCTGAAGATGCTCCCCCGTAAGGCAGTAGTGGAGCATCAGGGCATAGCGGGTGAGGATCACATTGGGGGCAACGGGAAGCTTTTTCAGCACCTCGTAAAAACGGATGGTCCAGGACACGCTGAACTCCAGGTTTGTGTAGGACTTCAGGCCGGTTTCCATGTTTCCGGCAGATATGTCCTGATAAAAGACAGGGCCGATGACCCAGGTCCGCAGCAGGGTGTCCCGGTCTTTTTCAAAGGCTGCGCACCAGTGCATGCCCAGGGAGTTTCCCAGATAGACAGGAGTGTGATATGCCCTGCCATGAGCCAGCATTTTTTCCCGGAGGCCGAACATGGAGAAGGCCGCCGCCAGAATGCTCTCGTCGGGGCAGTTGCTGGAGAGCAGTGTTCCGTCGGCATCGTAGCACCAGGTAAAGATCTCTGCGCCGCAGCGGATGAGTTCCTGGAAGAGGTCTATGTTTTGCTGAATATCCATAATAGTATTCCTTTCCTGTGAAGAAAGCGGTATAACGTTTCAGATACCAACAGTGTATCACAATTCGGGAAATCAGGGATAAAAATTCATTAATTTTTTTGAAGGGAGTAGTTTCCATGGCAGAAAAAAGAAGCTTGAATGAAAATTGGAAATTTGTGAAGGATTCCGCGGAGTATCCAAGTGGGGCGGAGGCGGTGACGGTGAGCCTGCCCCACACCTGGAATGCGGAGGACGGACAGGACGGCGGGAACGATTATTTCCGCGGCACCTGCTGGTACATAAGGGCCCTCGAAAAACCGGAGATTCCGGAGGGCGGGCAGGCCTGGCTGGAATTTGAGGGCGCGGCCATGACCGCCGGGGTCTATCTGAACGGAATAAAGCTGGCGGAGCACGCGGGAGGTTATTCCACCTTCCGGGTTGATATCACGAAGGCGGTCCGGGAGGCGGAGGGCCGGACTCTGGAGCTGGCCGTGTCGGTGAACAACGGCGGCAACGGCAGTGTGTACCCTCAGTCCGCGGATTTTACCTTTTACGGCGGACTGTATCGGGGGGTGAGCCTGATTCTGGTTCCCCAGGCTCATTTTGAGCTGGGATACTGTGGCGGAAGCGGTCTGAAGGTGACGCCGGTGGTGAAGGATTTGAATACCGGTAAGACGGAGGTGACGGTGGAAGCCTGGGTGACAGGCGATGCGGAACAGGTAAGGTTTGCAGTGGGGGAGGCAGGCAGCGCCGGGAAGCGGCAGGCAGCCGGGGAAGGCGACGCCGGGAAGCGAAAGGACTGGGCGGCGGGTGAGGCGGAAACGCTGACGGTCTGCGCGCCGGTGAAGGAGGGGTATGCCAGGGCGGTGTTTACCATGGAGCACGCCCGGCTCTGGGACGGCCTGGAGGATCCCTTCCTGTATGCAGTGACGGCTTCCCTGGAAAACGGCGAGCAGGTCAGCGCCCGCTTTGGCTGCAGGCAGTTTGCCATGGATCCCCGGAAGGGTTTTCTGTTAAACGGCAGAAGTTACCCGTTGCGGGGGGTGTCCCGTCATCAGGACAGAAGGGGTGTGGGAAATGCCCTGACGCTCAAGATGCACAGAGAGGATTTGGAGATGATTCTGGAGATGGGGGCAAACACCGTCCGTCTGGCCCATTATCAGCACGCACAGGAGTTTTACGACCTCTGCGATGAGCGGGGACTGGTGCTCTGGGCGGAAATTCCCTATATCACCATGCATATGCCGGGCGGACGCGCAAACACCCTGTCCCAGATGGAGGAGTTGGTGGTACAGAACTATAATCATCCTTCCATTGCCTGTTGGGGGCTTTCCAACGAAATCACGGCGGCCAGCGCGGTGGATGAGGATCTGTTGGAAAACCACAGGCTTTTAAACGATCTGTGTCACAGGCTGGATGTCACCAGGCCCACCACCATGGCGAATGTGTTCATGCTGGAGACGGACAGCCCCTTATTGGAAATTCCCGACATCAACAGCTACAATCTTTACTTTGGCTGGTATCTGGGAGAGCTGGAACAGAACGATGAATTCTTTGACGAGTACCACCAAAAATTTCCGGACAGATGTATCGGGCTGTCAGAGTATGGTGCGGACGCCAATATCAGGTTTCACAGCGCCTGTCCGGAGCGGGGAGACTACACCGAGTCCTATCAGTGTGTATACCATGAGCATATGCTGAAAATGATTGAGGAGAGGCCCTGGCTGTGGGCCACCCATGTCTGGAACATGTTTGACTTTGCAGCGGACGGCCGGGACGAGGGAGGAGAGCACGGCCTGAACCAGAAGGGACTTGTGACCATAGACAGAAAACAGAGGAAGGACGCCTTCTATCTGTACAAGGCATACTGGAGCAGGACACCCTTCGTACATCTCTGCGGCAGCCGGTACACGGACCGGGCGGAGGAGGTGACGGAGGTGAAGGTGTACAGCAATCTTCCAAAGGTTTCCCTCTATGTGGACGGCAGTCTGTTTGAGGAGCAGGAGGGCAGCAGGGTCTTTGTGTTCCGGGTTCCGATCACGGGAGAGCACAGCATCGAGTGCCGCGGGGAGGGATGCAGCAACGTGATGCTGATCCGCAGGGTGGCGGAGCCAAATCCGGAATACTGTTTCAACAAAAAGCAGAAGATCGTGAACTGGTTTGACAGGGAGGATTATCATCCGGACTGCTATTCCGTCATGGATACCCTGGGAGAGCTGGCGCAGAATCCGGAGGCAAACGCCATTGTTGAGGCCATGATGGCAAAGGCCAGCGCCTCCAGAGGCGATGTGGCGGAGAGTGTGAAGGATAATCCGGCGCTGAAGCGGATGATGGCCCGGATGACGGTTCAGAGTCTTTTAAAGCAGGCCGGGGACGCGGTGCCGGAGGCGGCGGTAAGACAGCTGAATGCGGCGCTGCAGCGGATCCGTAAAAATGTGTGAGGAGGTGCGGCATGCCCATTAGAGCGGTACAGCAGTTTCAGCTTGGGACTGTGATGAATAAGGAGGAGCAGGCCCTGGAGACCATGGCCAAAATGAAAGCGGCGGGCTATGAGGGGATCGAGCTTTGCGGGTTCATGATAAAGCCCATGGGATTTGCGGTAAAGCTTCTGACGAAGGCTGCGGGAATGCCGGTGGGAAACGGGGGCAGGCTGGAGTGGCCAAGGCTGGTGCGGCAGGCAGGGCTGAAGGTGGTCTCCGTTCACGAGCACCTGGGAAGCATCGAAAACGAACCGGAGAGCATTCTGAAGGAAGCGTCGGATTTTCAGACGGATACCATCGTCATCACCGGCATGTACCGGTTTGATTACGGCAGTGCGGATCAGGTGAAAGAACTGGCAGAGCGGCTGAACCGGGCGGGGGAAAAGCTGGCCGGAAGCGGTCTGCGGCTCTTATACCACAATCACAACTGTGAGTTCGTCCGGTTTCGGCAGGCCCAAAAAGAGGGTGAGCCCGTGAATGCATGGCAGCTTTTGACGGCGGAAACGGATCCGGCTTATGTAAATTTTGAATTTGACAGCTATTGGGCCGCGGACGCAGGCGTAAACGCCCTGGCGGTGATGCAGTCTCTGGGAGAGCGGATGAAGCTGTATCATATCAATGACAGGGGCTGCAGGCAGGAGGGACCGGCCATGACTCCCATCCTGAAGATGGATAGTATGGAGCCTGGAACCGGTTGTATGGATCTGGTGCCTTTGGTAGAGCAGGCCAGAAGGGCGAAGGTGGATGCCGTGGTGCTGGAGAGTCACAGAAACTGGATTGACAAATCGCCGGTGAAAAGCTTTGAGGTCAGCGCGGAATTTTTGAGAAAATATGTGTAGAACCAACGGTACGAAGAGAAGCAGATGGAATGGTATGCACACAAGGGGGTATCGGGATGAATGCAATCGGTTTGAGGACGGAGCACAGAAAAAATCCGGTTGGGATCGGAGAGCGGGCGCCCTTTCTCTCCTGGACCTGTGAGAACGGGATCCGCCAGACCGCCTATGAGATCAGCGCCTTCAGAGACGGCGCCGAGATCTGGAACAGCGGCAGAGTGGAGACGAATCGGATGAACGCCAGGTATGAGGGGGAGGCCGGCAGCAGGGACAGAATCTGCTGGAGAGTCAGGCTGTGGGACGAAAACGGCCGGCAGGGGGACTGGAGCCAGGAGGCATTGTTTGAGCTGGGGCTTCTGGAGCAGGAGTGCTGGAAGGCAAAATGGATTGACCCGGAGACGGACGACTCCTGCCTGATTCCGGAGACGGCCTGGGGAAGCACGAACACTGCCCCTTATCACGCGGCCGCATACCTGCGCAGAAAATTTCAGGCGAAAAAGGGAGGCGCAGCCAGACTGTATATCACCTGTCACGGCCTGTATGTGGCCTGGCTCAACGGAAAGCGGGTGGGAGACTTCGTGCTGGCTCCCGGCTGCGCAAACTACAATAAGAGTCTGCCCTATCAGACCTGTGAGGTGACGGAGCTATTAAAGGAGGGGGAAAACGAGCTGCTGGTGATGCTGGGGGACGGCTGGTATCGCAGCTGCAGCGGCGTGGACGGAGACAGGTTTCTCTACGGGGAAAGGCTGGGACTTTTCTGTCAGTTGGAGCAGGAGGGTAAAATCATCTGTGCTTCCGACGAGAGCTGGGAGGCTTCTTCCAACGGCCCTGTCCGGGAGAATGATATGCAGCAGGGGGAGACCTGTGACGGGGGAAGAGAGATCACGGGCTGGCACGGGGTGAGCGTGGGAGAGTTGGACCGCGGGCTGCTGACGGAGTCCGTGAGCACGCCCGTCCGTGAGCAGGAGAGTTTTCCGGGCACGCTGTTTCGGACGCCGGACGGCAGTACCGTGCTGGACTTCGGCCAGAATCTGGCGGGGTATGTGGAATTTTCGCTGGATGCCCATGCAGGGCAGACCATCCGTCTTTGCCATGGGGAGACCCTGGACGAGAAGGGCAATTTTACCATGGCCAACTTCCAGCCGGGCAGCCGTCACAAGGAGGGCGGTATCCGGCAGGAGATCAACTATATCTGCCGGGAGGGAAAAAATCACTACAAACCCTCCTTCACCGTCATGGGCTTCCGCTATGTGAAGGTGGAGACGGAAATCGGACTGAAGGGAGCGGTCTTTACGGCACATGCCGTATACTCCGACATGGAAGAGCTCTGTACCTTCCGCTGCTCGGATCAGCGGGTGGATCAGCTGGTGCGCAACAGTATCTGGAGCCAGAAGTCAAACTTCTGCGACGTGCCCACGGATTGTCCCACCAGGGAGCGGGCGGGCTGGACCGGGGACGCGGGAGTATTTGCGGATACGGGACTTTATCTGATGGACTGCTATCCCGTGTTCCGTAAGTGGCTTGGGGAGTGCAGGGCGATCCAGATGTCCGACGGAAAGCTTTATAATATCGCGCCGCCCAACAGCAAGGGCAGTTTTTTTACAAAGATGCTCAGCGCCTCCGTGGGTTGGGGAGATGCGTCGGTGATCGTGCCCTGGACGCTGTACCGGCGTTTTGGGGACATCCGCATTCTGGAGGAAAATTACGAGATGATGAAGGGCTGGTACGGCTTTCTGGAAAGGCGGGCGCACAAATCCGGACTGAAAAGCCTGCTGCGAAGGAACCCCTGGAGAAGATATACCATAGAGAAGGGAATGGATTACGGAGAGTGGTGCGAGCCCGGGGTGAGTCCCATGGAAGCCATGAGGAATCCGAAAAAGAGCGTGGGCACGGCGTATCTGGCATACACCGGACGACTCCTGGGGGAGGTGGCGGAGACGCTGGGACACAGGGAGGACGCGGCCCGTTTCCGGCAGGTCTCCGAGAAGGCGAGACAGGCGTATCTGTACAATTTTACGGAGAACGGAAGGATCGATTCGGACAGACAGTGCGAGTATGTCCGGGCTCTGGCCTTTGGGCTGCTGGAGGAAGAACAGAGCCGGGAGGCGGCCAGGATCCTGAACGGGATGGTGCAGGATAACGGGTATCATCTGAACACGGGCTTTCTGTCTACGCCGTTTCTGTGCCAGGTGCTTGCGGAGCATGGATTCACGGAGACGGCCTATCGGCTTTTGCTTCAGGATACCTGTCCTGGCTGGCTCTATGCCGTGGAGAAGGGAGCCACCACTGTGTGGGAGACCTGGGACGGCATCCGCGAGGACGGGACGGTGCATGATTCTCTGAATCATTATTCCTACGGAGCCGTCTCGGGCTGGCTGATCCGGGGAGTCTGCGGTATCCGGCTGGAGGGCGGGGAGCTGACCATCTCGCCTGTGCCCCATCCGCTTCTGCAGTATGCAAGGGCTTCTTACGATTCGCCGGCAGGGCGCATCGAGAGCGGCTGGCGTTTTGATGGGGAGGAGCTTACGTTTGAGTTCCGGATTCCGGCCAATGTGACAGCCCGGGTGATGCTTCCGGGGGGCGTGGTGAAGGTGCTGGATCCCGGTTCCCACAGGCTGGCCGCCACCGGCAGGCCCTGCTGAAGGCCAGGGGGCGTCCCACCGGATTAAAAGCGGCTTCGATGCCCTGCGCGGAGGTTTTGAAAGAGGAAAAGAAAGGATGATGTGGTATGGCGAAATATTTCTGTAACCCGCTGAATACGTCTTATGCGTATCAGTTTAACCAGTCCGGGGACAAATGCTCTTTGAACAGGGAGTCCGCGGATCCCTCCATGGTGCTGTTTCAGGGAAAGTATTATCTGTTTCCCAGCATGAACAGGGGATTTTTTGTCAGCGAGGATCTGGCGGCGTGGCGTTTCTGCCCTTACGGAAGTGAGCTTCCCGCCTACGACTATGCTCCCGATGTGCGTGTCGCCGGGGAGTGGCTTTACTTCAGCGCATCCAGAAGGGGGACGGTGTGTGATTTTTACCGCACGAAGGATCCGGAGAGCGGTGTGTTTGAGCGCATTCCGGGCACCTTTGACTTCTGGGATCCCAATCTGTTTGTGGATGACGACGGGCGGATGTATTTTTACTGGGGCTGCTCCAACATGACTCCTGTCTATGGCGTGGAGCTGAATCCCGCCGATCTGCACCGGATAGGGGAGCCCAGGGTGATGTTTTCCAACCGGAAGACGGAATTCGGCTATGAGCGGCTGGGGGAGGATCACCATTACAGTCCGGGGAACAGCAGTGTGCTGGATATGATTAAGAACATGATGGCAAAGCAGCTTGGCTGTGCGCCGGAGGAAATCAGGGATACGGAATTTATCCTGCAGCATACCCCGGAGCAGTACAGGGAGCAGCTGAAGGCGGCGCTGGGAGACAATCCCTACATTGAGGGCGCATGGATGACAAAGCATCAGGGAAAATATTACCTTCAGTATGCCTGTCCCGGTGCGCAGTACAATACCTACAATGACGGAGTCTATGTGGGGGAGGCACCCCTGGGGCCCTTTGAACCGGCGAAGAACAATCCTTTTTCCTATTCCCCGGGAGGATTCTTTCCGGGGGCGGGGCATGGCTCCACCATGGAGGACAAGGAGGGGGCCTGGTGGCACACCTCCACCATGCGGATCTCTGTGAATCATACCTTTGAGCGGCGGGTGGGCATCTGGCCCGCGGGCTTTGACCGGGACGGGGAGCTTTTCTGTAACCAGCGCTACGGCGACTGGCCCCGGTCGGTGGAGCGGAGCAGAACAAATCCCTGGGCGGAGCCGGAGTGGATGCTTTTGTCCTGGAGAAAGCAGGTTACGGCATCCAGTGAGGAAAAGCCCGCAGGGAATGCGGTGGACGAGAACGTGCAAACCTGGTGGAAGGCCAAGAGCGCCGACAGAGAGCAGTGGCTTAAGCTGGATCTGGGGAAGCTCTGCCGGGTGAATGCGGTGCAGATCAATTTTGCGGATGACTTGGGTCTGGTGGAACTGCCGGAGGGAGCTGCCTTTACGGGGGAACCGGGCAGGGGGCGCTACATAGAGGAGCGCTGTTTCAAAACCTGCTGGCTGCTGGAGGGCAGCGCTGACGGGGAGGAATGGTTTGTTCTGGAAGATAAGAGAAATGCGGAAACCGATCAGCCCCATGATCTGTTGGTCTGGGAGGAGGGAAGGATGCTGCGTTTTCTGCGGCTTAGCGTGACGGAGCTTCCCTACGGGCAGCCTGCCTGTGTGTCAGGACTGCGGGTGTTCGGTCTGGCACAGGGAGAGAAACCCAAACAGCCGCGGAAGGTGAAAGCGGAGCGCACCGGCGATCTGGAGATGAAGGTCTCCTGGGAAGGTGACGGAACCGGCTATGAGGTTCTCTGGGGGCATGCGGAGGATAAGCTGTATCACAGCTGTCGGGTTTACGGCAGGTGCGAACAGGAGATCCGGGCGCTGGTGAAGGGGACGGAGTACTTTGTCCGCGTGGACGCATTCAACGAATGCGGAATTACGCGGGGAACCGTGGTACGGCAGACAACGTAAAAAAGAAAGGGGAACAGGCATATGAAAAAGTTTGAAAAGGGTTTTCTGGTGGGGGCTGCCACGGCGGCTCATCAGGTGGAGGGAAACAATGTGAACAGCGACTGCTGGGCCATGGAGCACATGGAGCATACCAGCTTTGTGGAGCCCTCCCTGGACGCGGTGGATCATTACAACCGCTATGAGGAGGATATCAGGCTTATGAAGGAGGCGGGGCTCAACGCTTACCGTTTCTCCATTGAGTGGGCCAGGATCCAGCCGGAGGAAAACCGTTTTGCAGAGGAGGAGCTCGAGCATTACCGGAAGGTGATCCGCTGCTGTAAGGAGAACGGGCTGGAGCCTGTGGTCACGCTGCATCATTTCAGCAGCCCCAGGTGGTTCATCGGCAAGGGAGGCTGGGAGGCGGAGACCGTGCCGGAGGACTTTGCCCGCTATGTGCGCTATGTCTGCGAAGGGCTGGGGGAGGAGTTTCACTATGTCTGTACCATCAACGAGGCCAATATGGGCGTTCAGGTGGCTGCCGTGGCAAAACGTTATATGATGCAGATGATGGCCAAGATGAAGCAGGCACAGGCCGGGGCAGCAGCATCCGGCGGTTTGGGCCAAGCGGCAGCGGCGTCCGCAAAGAACGGCGAAGCGGCATCGGCACAGCCTGGCGGCGGAGCGTCGGCAGACGGCAGTGTGCAGATGGGAATTAATCTGGAGAAGATGATGGCGGGGCAGCAGGAGGCTGCGGAGGAGAACAGGAAGGTCTTCGGGGTAGCCAAGGTGGAGAATTTCACAAGCCCCCGCACGGAGCGGGGAGATCAGCTGGTGATGGAGGCCCACCGGGCGGCCAGGGCGGTGATCAGAGAGCTTTGTCCCCGGGCGAAGGTGGGGCTCACCCTGTCCCTTCATGACTTGCAGGCGCAGCCCGGAGGAGAGGAGAATGCGGTGAGAGAGTGGGAGGAGGAATTTCTGCACTATCTTCCCGCCATTGCCGAGGATGATTTTCTGGGAGTACAGAACTACACCCGGACACGGATCGACGCTTCCGGCCAGATGCCGAATCCGGAGGGAGCGGAACTGACCCAGATGGAGTATGAATATTATCCCCAGGCGCTGGAGCATGTAATCCGCAAGGTGGCGGAGAAGTTTCAAGGGGTTTTGATGGTGACGGAAAACGGTGTGGCTGTTTCCGATGACGCAAGAAGAGTGGAGTTTATCCGGCGGGCAACGGAAGGCGTACAGAATTGCATCGCTGACGGAATTCCCGTGAAGGGCTATTTCTACTGGAGTCTGATGGATAATTTTGAGTGGCAGAAGGGATACGGTATGACCTTCGGGCTGATTGCCGTGGAGCGCACAAGCCAGAAGCGGGTGCCGAAGCCAAGCCTCAGAGTGCTTGGAGAATACTGTGGCTGACAGCGTTTCAGAGTCTCATTTCCAGGGAGCAAGAGTCGTTTACACCAATCCCTTTGCGCAAATTGACAAACAGCATGTTGCGACAGGACTTTTGACACCTGGTCCTATGAGGGAAAAAAGGAGGAATCCAGTTTTTCAGGATTCCTCCGAGGGCTGCAATTCCAAAATCAGATGTTGTGTTTTACGGTTGATGGGGAAGGCGATTTCGCCTTCCTCAAACTTTATGAAAAACAGGTTCCCGGGTTTTCTAAGAATCCGAAGGAGCCGGAGGAGGGCCCAGAGAAACGCCGGCAGCAGAAGACAGCAGAAGAAGCCGAACAGATACATGCTTTGTTTTAAAAGCTTTGCATGGTGGATGCTCTGAAGCAGCAGTGTCCGACGGTAGTCCCGATAGGAAGCTTCGCTTCGCTGCAGATGCTCCAGGGCGTATCTCTCCTGCAGAAGCGCCGCCTTTGTTTCGTTCAGTTCCGCCAGCCTTTTTTCGGCGTCATTGATCTGCTGATTATAAGCCGGATCGGAATCCGGTTTTTCTTCGTCCGCACCGGTTTCAAACCGTTCGGGGTGAGCTGCCTCATAGACGGCGGCAATATCCGAAAGAGAGGGCTCGGAACCGGTGAAGCTGCACCGGAAACCGCCGTAGTAGGTATCATCGGCAAGGTATTCGGCCATGCCAAGCCGCTCCAGGCCGGGGGCCACGGCATTCATGAAATTAAGGTAGGCGTCATAGTAGGCCTGTTCGTCAAAGAGACTGTTCCAGTCTATTCCCAGTTCCTCGGCGGAAAGGCCGAAGCCTTCCCAGATAGCCTGATCGGAGTCGGAGAGGCTGTCCGGAGTCTCCCAGAAGTTTCTGTAATCCGCGGCGGTCCAGCCGGGAACCAGCATTTTTTCCGGGTCGGGGTTGCCTCCGCAGAATTTGACGAACACGGCGTTATCCAGAGCGTAGCCGGGAACATAAAAAAGCATGCTCAGCATGTCGGATCCGGTGACATACAGCCGTTCGTTCAAGGTCAGGTGCTCCAACAGGTCTGAGGTGTAGAAGCCGGCGCAGAACAGGGAAGCATGCTGTATGGCCGGAGAAAATTTTTCCGACCCGCTTCCGTGGGGGTCATAAATCCACACATCATCCGTGAGAGGGCTTTCCGCATTCTGGCGAACGGCATAGCTATAGTAGGTATAGAACCACTCATCCACCAGGGTATCCTGCATAAATGCCTGCAGAAGTTCAGCGATATATTGCTGATAGGCCTGTACGAAAAATTCTTCGGAAAATATCGCCTCATAGGAGTCCTTCGGAAGGAGTCCGCTGTCCTGGGGTTCGGCGTCCTGCAGAGCCCTGTATTCCCGCAGGCTGTCCTGAAGCTGCCGGATCTCATGGTTGGCGGCGGTGATCTGGCTCTTCAGCTCCGACAGCGTATCATGGCTGTCTTTGATCTGCGTCAGACTCTCGTCTAGAACGGAGAGCTGCTCTTCCCACCGGGGAGTCTGGCAGGCACGGTTGGTCTTCAGGAAAAACCAGCCGCTGATCAGAAATCCGGCGGCCAGGGTCAGGGGAAGAAGCACGGAGGCGAGAACAGACAGACCGGAACGTCCGGGAAGTATTCCGGTTTCCCTTATGGTTCTGCGAAGCAGGGTGTACGAGCCCTTCTTTTTCTGAAAGTTATCCTCTTCGTTGCTTCTCATATAGTATTTATCCGGAGTGACAAACTCCGCCGGGGCTCCGCATTGAGGGCAGAAGCAGGCGTCCCCGTTCAATTCGTTTCCACAGCTGCGGCACAACATAGGCAGTCTTCCTTTCCTCTTTCTTCCATGATAGATCAGCCGCAGGAGGTTTTCAAGGTTTATTTGAGAATTCATAGATTCTTAAGTAGTCAAGACCACCGGCTTAGCCGGTGGTCTTGACTATGGTTATTTACCAGTTATCAAATATATCCTTAAGTTCATCCAGCTCTTCTTGTGTTATGTCTCCATCTGCAACAGCTTGCTCTCCAGTCTTGACACCCTCCGAGCCATACACTGTCTGACCTTTCCCTGTTTCAGGATCTTCTACAGAATCAATCTCTTTCA
>CAJUJU010000048.1 GCA_910586835.1 uncultured Acetatifactor sp. | reverse complement strand
TAAAAATCCGCAATTTAGGATTTGAGTGGGAGTAAACATTCATGCGTTTGTCGTGTCAGGCGGCATACTGTGCTTGACAACCCGGGAGGGCAGGGGCTATAATCAAAGGCAGTTGTGAAAAGCTTTTCACATGATGTGCGGATATGGCGGAATTGGCAGACGCGCCAGATTTAGGTTCTGGTACAATTCGTGTGGGGGTTCAAGTCCCCCTGTCCGCATAAGCCTGTCTTTACTGAAATCACATCTTCGGCATCATAAATACTTCATCTTTCTTTCATCAATATCCAGGAAAAAAGCCATGCGGCGCGGGTTCAGATAAAAAATTGAATAGGTATGACAAATTTGGTGGGGATGACAAGACTCCTTCCGTGTGGTAGACTGAAGCCTGGAAACGATTTGTTTTGGAGGGCGAGACGATGAACAGGTTGAAGAACGGAAATGTGGAGGAGTGCGGAATACCGGCGGAGGCCGTGGAGGAGCTGGAGCGGCTTTTTGAGAAGCGCAGGGTGCGCATTCACGGATATCTGCTGTTGTCCGGCAGAACGATTGTGGCGGAAAAATATTATGCGCCTTATACCCGGGAGAGCAATCACAGAATGTACTCCGTGACCAAAAGCTTTGTGGCGCTGGCGGTGGGGCTTCTGGTGAAGAAGGGAATGGTTTCCCTGGAGGACAGGATCTGTGACTATTTTCCGGAGAAGCTGCCGGAGGGCGGCGCACATCCCTGGTGTGCGGAGATGACCATCCGGGATATGCTGACCATGCGCACCTGTCATGGCAGCACTACCTACAAACGCTATGACGGCGGCGACTGGACGGAATCTTTTTTCCGGGTGATGCCGGATCATGTGCCCGGAACAGTGTTTTCTTATGATACCTCATCTTCCCATGTGCTGGCGGCGCTGGTGGAAAAGCTGACAGGCAAAAAAATGCTGGACTTCATGCGGGAGGAGATGCTTTCACAGCTGGACTTTTCGGAGGGCGCTTATATTCTGCCCGACCCGGCCGGAGTGTCTCAGGGTGGAAGCGGCATGATGAGTACGCTGCGGGATGTGGCGGGGGTGGCCTGGCTGTGCAGTCATTTCGGCATGGACGGGGACAGGGAGCTTCTTCCGGCGGATTACATGAGGGAGGCGCTTTCCTGCCAGGTGCCAACGGACTTGCAGCCGGTTCTGGACGAGCAGTGCGGCTACGGCTATTTTATCTGGATGCCCAGAGAGGAGGGGTTCACCTTTTTCGGGATGGGCGGGCAGCTGGCGGTATGTTTTCCGCAGTATGATTTCTGCTATCTGACCATGGCGGATACCATCGGGAATCCGGCGGGGGTGCAGATCCTGCACGACTGCTTTTATGAAGCCATCTATCCTTATCTGCAGAAGAGGACAAAGATAAAAGGGGAAAGTCATCTGACCGGGAAGGAGCAGAGTACGTCTCTTCCGGCACAGAACAGGCGGGGAAGAAACTATGAATTTTACCCGAACAGGATGGGATGGGAGAGCCTGTGCTTTGACTGGGAGCAGGGAACCCTTACCTTTGTCATTCCGGAGGGGCGGTTCTGCCTGGCCTTTGGCGATGACGAGTGGAGGAGGCAGACATTTCTGGATACGGGGTATCAATGTCAGTGCAGAGGGTACTGGAAGCTGGGTCACTTTTTTCTGGAATGTTTTCTGACAGACGAGGAGCAGGGGAATGTGCGGATGGATTTTGCCTGGAAGGACAGCCGTCTGAGTCTTCGTGCGGTGAGTACGCCGGATCCTTTCCGGGAGGGGATGCAGAAGCACTTTCAGGGCTTTGCCTCCGCGCGGGAGGTGTCCTGACCATATGGATAAAAGGGGTTGACATTTTCTGCCGGACATGTTACCTTGTCCTTAAGTTAAAAGGGAGTAGTTACAACGTGTGAGCAACATACCCCGGCGCGATTGCCGTGTTTACACGCTTCTGTATCAGAAGAACAAGACTTTTAGCACACAGGTGCTGAAAGTCTTTTTTTCGCAGATGAGGAAAACGATGCATTTCGACTCTGCCTTTTCAAAGGATGGGGCGCCTGAAAAAACAGAAAGGATAGGTGTTTGAGATGGATGTCGTAATTCAATTGTTACTGTTGGTGGTGGGCTTTGTGCTTCTGATGAAGGGAGCGGACTGGTTCGTGGAGGGTGCGTCAAAGCTGGCGGATAAGTTGGGGATTCCACAGCTTGTCATCGGGCTGACTATCGTTGCCATGGGAACCTCCCTGCCGGAGGCTGCCGTCAGCATCACCTCGGCGCTGAAGGGCAGTGCGGAGCTTACCATCGGAAATGTGGTGGGAAGCAATATCCTGAATATTCTGATTATCCTGGGCGTGACGGGAGTGATCTGTGCGATTCCGGTGCAGAAGTCCACCGTGCGATATGAGATTCCCTTTATGATCGGAATCACGGTGGTGCTGGCTGTCCTGGGGCTGGCAGATCATGTGGTCAGCAGGCCGGAGGGCGTGATCCTCTGGGGCTTCATGATCGTCTATCTGCTGTATCTGCTGAGGATGGCAAAGAACGGCCAGCCGCCGGAGGAAGTGCCGGAGGCCGGAAAGAACGATAAAATTCTGAAGCTGCTTCTGCTGATTGTCATAGGAGGGGCCATGATCGTGCTGGGCAGTGATGTCACCGTGAATGCGGCCACGGCTCTGGCGGAGAAATTCGGCATGAGCGAGCGGCTGATCGGTCTGACCATCGTGGCCTTCGGCACATCCCTGCCCGAGCTGGTGACCAGCGTGACCGCGGCTTTGAAGGGAAAGACGGATATCGCCGTGGGCAATATCGTGGGAAGCAATATTTTCAATATCTTGTTTGTGGTGGGAACCACGGCGCTGATCACCCCGGTGGTTTACAGTCCGGAGTTCATGGTGGATACCCTGACTGCCATCGGTGCGGCGGTTCTGCTTCTGGTGTGCGTCCTCCGCAGGAAGAAGCTGGGAAGGCTGGCGGGAATCGCGATGCTTTTGGGCTATGGGGCGTATTTTGTATACCTGATCCGCTAGCGTGTGTTTGAAGTTACTTTTCATGGGCATCCGGGTGTGTGCAGCGCCATATAGGAATTGTGGAATTCCCTGTGCCAGGTGACGTCCTCGTCAAACCAGTCGGGCGGCGAGAAGGCTTCTGCGGCCTCGGTGCTGCCGAATTCCACCTCGGCCATGACCAACGGGGCAAAGGGCGGGTCGAAGACGTCCAGCTCGATGGTGAGTTCATAATCTGCCGGAGGGGTGGGAAAACCCTTCCGGAAGGCGGGATTCGGCAGGGGGATCAGGTATCGTTTCTTGGAGATGATGTTTCCGTCCGCCTTTTCCCGCAGGTGAAGATAAGCTTCCCTGTTCAGGGCCAGATTGTGTTCCTCCCGCGCCATCATGCCGCTGCCTTTGTAGGTGAGAATATATTCCTCATCCTCCTTGCGGACTCTGACCACAGGATCGGTACAAAGATAACCCTGCTCGATATGACGGCAGGGATAGCGGTCCAGGTCGGCGGGAAGTTTTTTGATCGTAAATTTTCGTTCAATTTCCATGATGATACCTCCGTGCCCGCCGTTTGGGGGCATTTGATTCAAAATTCGGACAGAACTGAGACAGCGGGTGACCCCCGCTGTTGTCAGTATAGCATATTTTTTCATTTTTTTCTATGAATTTTGCATGAAATGCAGTGAATCAATTGAAAAAAGGAAAAGAAATGTGTATACTGTTCTTAATTATGGCTTACTTTATTCATGGAAGAGGAGGGAAAAGGAGTGAGCAGAATTGCCGTTTTTTTTGCAGAGGGATATGAAGAAATTGAGGCGTTGGCCGTGGTGGATATCTGCCGCAGAGGCGGGATTGAGACGGATATGGTTTCCGTGTCGGGGGAACCGGAGGTGAAGGGATCTCACGGCATCGCTGTCAGGACGGACAAGCTGCTGGGAGGCCTGGATTTTGACGTTTATGATATGCTGGTGCTGCCCGGAGGCAAGGCGGGAACGGAAGGACTGGAGGCCTGCGGCGAGCTGATGGCGCAGGTGGACGCCTTTTATGCGGCGGGAAAATACATCGGGGCCATCTGTGCGGCGCCCAGTATCTTCGGGCACCGTGGAATTTTAAAGGGCAGGAGGGCGTGCAGCTATCCTGCATTTGAGAGTCATCTGGAGGGAGCCGAGGTGACGGCAGGCCCGGTGGAGGTGTCGGATCATGTGATTACCTCAAGAGGTATGGGGACGGCCATTGATTTCGGACTTGCAATCCTGGGCGTATTCTGCGGCGGGGAGAAGGCTGCGGAGATGGCGGAGGCCATCGTCTACCGGGAAGGTGTGTAAAACATGCAAAATAAAGGAGATTATCATATGAAGAAAGCATTGATCACGGGAATAACAGGGCAGGACGGCTCCTATCTGGCGGAGTTTCTGCTGGAGAAGGGCTACGAGGTGCACGGTGTGGTGCGCCGTGCTTCCGTCAGCAATACGGAGCGCATTGATCATCTGATCGCGGAAAACAAAATCAGGCTTCACGAGGGGGATCTGACGGATTCCTCCAGCATGATCCGCATCGTGAGTTTGGTGAAGCCGGACGAGATCTATAACCTTGCGGCACAGAGCCATGTGCATGTGAGCTTCGACGCCCCGGAGTACTCGGGGGATGTGGATGCCCTGGGCGTGCTGCGGGTTCTGGAGGCCGTGCGGATCGCGGGGCTTACGGATACCTGCCGCATTTATCAGGCTTCCACCTCGGAGCTGTACGGGAAGGTGGAGGAGGTTCCCCAGAGGGAGACCACGCCCTTTCATCCCTACAGCCCCTATGCGGTGGCAAAGCAGTACGGGTTCTGGATGGTGAAGGAGTATCGGGACGCCTACGGCATGTTTGCCGTCAACGGCATTCTGTTCAACCATGAGTCCGAGCGCAGGGGAGAAAATTTTGTCACCAGGAAGATCACGCTGGCGGCAGGCCGCATCGTCTGCGGTCTGCAGGAGAAGCTGTATCTGGGAAACCTGGATTCTCTGCGGGACTGGGGCTATGCCAAGGACTATGTGGAGTGCATGTGGCTGATGCTCCAGGCGGAAAAGCCGGAGGATTTCGTCATTGCCACAGGAGTGCAGCACACGGTGAGGGAGTTTACCACACTGGCCTTCCACTACGCCGGGATCGAGCTGGAATGGCAGGGAAAGGGCATGGAGGAAAAAGGTGTGGATAAGGCCACGGGCCGGGTGCTGGTGGAAGTCAGCAAGGACTTTTACAGACCCACGGATGTGATCAATCTCTGGGGCGATCCCACGAAGGCCCGCACCGTGCTGGGCTGGAACCCGCAGAAAACCAGCTATGAGGAGCTGTGCCGGCTGATGGCGGAGCACGACCTGGAGCTGGCCAAGAAGGAGAAGCTTCTGCGGGGCTGAGGCGGTGAGGAAGCTTTCAGGACAGCCGGAGAAACAAAAAAGCATGGCCGGACTGAAAAGAGTGCGGTGGGAAGCGCCGGAGGCTGAGAGGAAGTACAGCCGGAGGGCTGCGTGGGCCTGGAAAGAAAATGCGACGGGAGTCAAAGTGACAATGGAAAAAGAAGCGAAAATTTATGTGGCAGGGCACAGAGGGATGGTGGGAAGCGCCATCTGCCGCGCCCTGGAGAAAAACGGGTATACCAATATAGTAACGAGAACCCACGGGGAGCTGAACCTGTGCAGACAGGAGGAGGTGGAAGCGTTCTTCCGCTGTGAAAAGCCGGATTATGTGTTCCTTGCGGCGGCCAAGGTGGGGGGCATCATGGCCAACAGCGAAGCGCTGGCCGACTTTATGTATGACAACATGATCCTGGAGATGAATGTGATCCATTCCGCCTGGCAGAACGGTTGCAAAAAGCTCCTTTTCCTGGGAAGCAGCTGTATTTATCCCAGGATGGCGCCCCAGCCCATGAAGGAGAGCTGCCTTCTGACCTCGGAGCTGGAGAAGACCAATGAAGCTTATGCCCTGGCAAAGATCTCCGGACTGAAATATTGTGAGTTTCTGAACCGTCAGTACGGCACGGACTATATCAGTGTGATGCCCACCAACCTGTACGGCCCCAACGATAATTATCATCCCTCCCACAGCCATGTGCTGCCTGCCCTGATCCGCCGGTTCCATGAGGCGAAGGAGTCCGGCGCGGAGGAGGTAGTGTGCTGGGGAACAGGCTCGCCGCTGCGGGAATTCCTCTATGTGGACGATCTGGCGGATGCCTGTATCTTTTTGATGAACACCTACAGCGGAAACGAGACGGTGAACCTGGGCACCGGAAAAGAGCTGACTATCAGAGAGCTGGCGGAGCTGGTGGCGAAGGTAGTGGGATATACCGGAAAGGTGAGCTGGGATTCCTCCAAGCCGGACGGCACGCCGAGAAAGCTTCTGGATGTGAGCAAGCTGGAAGGACTGGGCTTCCGTTATACCACGGAGCTGGAGGAGGGCCTGCGGCTGACTTACCAGGATTTCCTGAACAATCCCATGAGAGCGGAGCGTTAGAGTATGCAGATTATTTTATTGTCGGGCGGAAGCGGGAAGCGGCTCTGGCCGCTTTCCAATGACGTCCGTTCCAAACAGTTTCTGAAAATGCTTCCCGGCCGGGACGGTGGGCAGGAATCCATGATCATGCGGGTATACCGGCAGATCATGGCGGTGGATCCGAAGGCCAGCGTCACGGTAGCCACGGGGAAAAAGCAGGTCAGCTCCATCGTTAACCAATTGGGGGACAAGGTGAAGATCTGTGTGGAGCCGGAGAGAAGGGATACCTTTCCGGCCATTTGTCTTGCGGCCAGTTATCTGAGGGATGTGCAGAAGGTGCCGGAGGAGGAGCCGGTGGTCATCTGTCCTGTGGATCCCTATGTGGAGCACACCTATTTTCAGATGCTGAACCAGCTGGCCAGGCTGGTCTCCGAGGACAGTGCGCGGCTTGTGCTGCTGGGGATGGAGCCCACTTATCCCAGTGAGAAATACGGCTATATTATCCCGGCGGACAGAGAACAGATCAGCCGGGTCGAAACCTTTCGTGAGAAGCCTGACCTGGAGACGGCCAGGGAGTATCTGCGCTGCGGGGCGCTGTGGAACGGGGGCGTATTTGCCTGCAGGCTGGGCTATCTGCTGGAGAAAGCCCATGAGCAGATCGACTTTGAGGGCTACGGCGATTTTTTTGAGAATTACGGAAAACAGAAGAAAATCAGCTTTGACTATGCGGTGGCGGAGCGGGAGGAGAGCCTGCTGGTGGTTCGCTACAGCGGTGACTGGAAGGATCTGGGCACCTGGAACACCTTTTCCGAGGCCATGGAGGGCAGTACCCTGGGCAGGGTGACGCTGAACGAGACCTGTGAAAATACCCATGTGGTCAACGAACTCAATGTGCCTGTTCTCTGCATGGGCTGTAAAAATATGATTATTGCGGTAAGCGGGGACGGGATCCTCATATCCGATAAGGAACAGAGCAGCTACATCAAGCCCTATGTGGAGGAGATGACCGGACAGATCATGTACGCGGAGAAGTCCTGGGGGAGCTTTACGGTGCTGGACGTGCAGGAGGACAGTATGACCATCCGGGTGGTGCTGATGCCGGGGCATGGCCTTCATTATCACAGTCACGAGCACCGGGACGAGGTCTGGACCGTGACCGGAGGTGAGGGAGAGGCCCTGATCGACGGCAGAAGGCTTCCGGTGAAACCGGGGGATGTGATTTCCATGCCGGCGGGCTGTAAGCATACCGTGTATGCCCGGACGGAGCTTTCCGTCATTGAGGTGCAGGTGGGCAGGGAGATTTCCGTGGAGGATAAGCAGAAACATCCTTTGCCGGAAGGCGATGGGAAGCAATGATATTGAGAAAACAGCGATTGTCATGCGCGAAAGCGCGCACAGGGGTATCAGCATGAAAGAATATCGTAAGTGTGCCAGGGAAATGCTGGAGTTTGTGGAAAAGAGTCCCAGTTGTTTTCATGCGGCGGCAAATATGAAGGAGCGGCTGAAGGCGCAGGGATTTGAAGAACTGAAGGAGACGGAGGACTGGAAGCCGGAGGCTGGAAAAGGGTATTGTGTGACAAGGAACGATTCCTCTCTGATCGCGTTCCGGCTGCCGGAGGAGACCAGGGGAATCCCTGGTTTTCACATTGCGGCGTCACACAGCGACTCCCCCTGCTTCAAGCTGAAGGAGTCTCCGGAAAAAAGTGTGGAAGGGCATTATGTGACACTGAACACGGAAAAGTACGGGGCAATGATCCTTTCTTCCTGGATGGACCGCGCCCTCTCCGTGGCGGGCCGTGTGGCCGTGCAGGGGAAGGACGGAATAGAGACCAGGCTGGTCAATCTGGATAAGGATTTGCTGGTGATTCCCAATCTGGCAATCCACATGAACCGGGACATGAACAACGGCGTGGAATATAATCCCCAGGTGGATATGCTGCCCCTGTTTGCGGAGCAGGAGGGGGAAAAGAAAAGCGGCGGACTGCTGAAAGCCGTGGCGAAGGCGGCGGGTTGTAAGCGGGAGGATATTCTGGGGCACGACCTGTTTTTGTATGTCAGGGAGAAAGGCCGCATCCTGGGCGAGAACGGAGAGTTTGTGCTGTCTCCCAGACTGGACGATCTGCAGTGTGCTTTTTCTTCCTTCCGGGCTTTTGAAACCGTGGGTCCCGGCCGATATATCAATGTATGCGCGGTGTTTGACAACGAGGAGGTGGGAAGCGCCTCCAGGCAGGGGGCGGACTCCACATTTCTGGAGGATGTCCTCTGGCGGATTGCGGAGAGCCTTGGCGCGGACAGAAGCGGGTATCTGAAACTGTTGGCGGGAAGCTTCCTGCTCTCGGCGGACAATGCCCATGCAGTACATCCAAACCATCCGGAGAAGGCAGACCCCACGAACAGGCCATATTTAAACGGCGGTATTGTGATCAAGTATCACGGCGGCCAGAAATATATCACGGACGGCGTCACCGCGGCAAGGCTGAAGGCGCTCTGCCGCAAGGCGGGGGTGCCCTTCCAGACCTACGCGAACCGTTCCGATATGGCAGGCGGTTCCACGCTGGGCAATATCTCGGCGGCGCATGTGTCTGTTCCGGGTGCGGATCTGGGACTTCCCCAACTGGCCATGCACTCGGCGGTGGAGACGGCGGGGGTAAGGGACACTCTCTGTGCGGTGGAGCTTCTGAGAACATTTTACGGGGAATGAGACGGAAACCAACAGCTGGAATGCATGACGATAAGGAGAAGGGGAAATGGTAAAGAACTCAAAAAAATTTTTGCTGATCAGTTTTTCTATTCTGATCGCAGGCTGCATCTGTATGCTCACCCTGGCGTCCGCGCTTCTGGCGCGGAAGAGTGACAACGCAGTCAGTGAGATCGGAGAGATTTACATGTATGCCATGGCAAAGCAGACCCAGCAGAAATTTGACGCGGTGGTCAGTCTGCAGATCTCTGAGATGCAGGGAATCGTGGAGCGGCATCCGCCGGAGCAGATGGAATATGGTCCGGAGATGCTGGAACAGCTTATTTTGAGCGCGCAGGTGCGAAACTATGTGTATCTGGGGCTTTATACGGAGGACGGAGAGAGCGAAACGGTCTATGGCCAGCCGGTGATATGTGACGATGATGTGACCTTTGAGAGAGTGCTGGTAGACAGCAGCAAGAGAGTGTTTTCCGGCATGTCCCGGGACGGGCAGAAGCTTCTGTGCATGCTGATCGATGTGGAGTATCCCATGGGCAACGGGCAGACCAGCTCGGCCATGGTGGCGGCTCTTCCCATGGACTATATGGAGAGCGTGCTGGCTCTGGATGAGGACTATGATATCATGTATTCCTTTATCATCCGCAAGGATGGTACTTATGTGGTGCGGACCAGACCTGAGAAGAATTACTATGCCTACATTTCGGAGATGTTTACCGAGCTGGATGGAAAGACCTCGGAGGAATATGCACGGGAGCTGCAGAATGCCATAGATACCAACGCGGACTACATAACCACGATTGTGGAGGATGGGGAGCGCAGATATCTGCTGTGCACCCATCTGCCGGATTCGGAGTGGTATCTGATTTCCATTCTGCCCTACGGTGTCCTTGACAGGATTCTGAACGACATGAACAACCAGCGCCAGATCATTATTCTGGGTATGAGCCTTGCCATGCTGGCCGGTATCCTGCTGATCTTCGTTCTGTACTACAGACTTTCCCAGCAGCAGCTGCGGGAGCTGGCCCGGGCGGAGCGGGAAGCGGTGAAGGCGAACAAGGCCAAGAGCGAATTTCTTTCCAGCATGAGCCATGATATCCGTACGCCCATGAACGGAATTGTGGGAATGACGGCCATTGCCATGACGAATATCAACGACATGGGAAAGGTGAAGGACTGTCTGGCAAAGATTACCTTATCCAGCAAGCACCTTCTGGGCCTGATCAACGATGTGCTGGATATGTCCAAGATCGAGAGCGGGAAGCTGACGCTGAACATGAGCCAGATTTCTCTGCGGGAGACCATGGAGAGCATTGTGAATATCGTGCAGCCCCAGGTGAAAGCAAGAAAACAGCATTTTGATATTTTTATCCGGAAGATTCAGGTGGAGGATGTGCACTGCGACAGCGTGCGTCTGAATCAGGTTTTGATCAATCTGCTGTCAAACGCCATAAAGTTTACCCCGGAGGGCGGGAAGATCAATATCTACCTGGAGCAGGAGCCATCGCCTCTGGGAGAGGATTATATCCGGTGTCATTTCCGGGTAAAGGATAACGGAATCGGCATGACCAAAGAATTCCAGCAGAAGATCTTTGAGACCTTCACCAGGGAGGACACGGCCCAGGTGGGCAAGACCGAGGGAACCGGACTGGGCATGGCCATCACAAAGGCCATTGTAGAGACCATGAAGGGAACGATAGAATTGCAGAGCGAGCCCGGAAAGGGGAGCGAGTTCCATATTACACTGGATCTGGAGAGAGCGGAGATCCGGGAGGAGGATATGATACTTCCGCCCTGGAGAGTGCTGGTGGTGGATAATAACGAGGATCTGTGTCTGAGCGCCGTCACCTCGCTGAAGGAGATCGGCATTGAGGCTCAGTGGGCCACGGACGGCAGGACGGCTGTGAAGATGGTGGAGAGACAGCATCTGAAGAATGAAGGCTATGAAGTGGTTCTTCTGGACTGGAAGATGCCGGATATGGACGGACTGCATACCGCAAAGGAGATGAGGAAGCATCTGGGAGAGAATGTCCCGATTCTGATCATATCCGCCTATGACTGGAGCGACATCGAGGATGAGGCCAAGGAGGCAGGTATTCAGGGCTTTATCTCCAAGCCGCTGTTCAAGTCCAATCTGTTCCTGGGACTGAGCCAGTATATGCTGGAACAGCCTCAGGAGGAAAAGGAAAAGCAGGCGGATCATCTGCGGTTTGCCGGGAGGCGGATTCTGCTGGCAGAAGACAACGACCTGAACTGGGAGATCGCGGAGGAGATTCTCTCCGAAGCGGGTTTTGAACTGGAGCGGGCAGAGAACGGGCAGGTGTGTGTGGAGAAGTTCTCCGGTTCGGAAATCGGTTACTATGACATCATTCTCATGGATGTGCGTATGCCGGTGATGAACGGTTATGACGCCACAAAGGCCATTCGGGCTCTGAACCGGGCGGATGTGGGGCTTCCCATCCTGGCAATGACCGCCGACGCGTTTTCGGATGACATACAGCGTTGTCTGGATTGCGGCATGAATGAACATATTGCCAAACCTATTGATGTGAACAGACTGACTCAGATTTTAAGAAAATATCTGAAGTGACGGAGTTCGCCGGAGCAGAACCTGCTCCGGTGTTTTTTTTCGGAGGATCCTGTGAGGTATAGCTGTATCAGACAGTTATGTGTCACGGTATCCTCTTTTTTTGTTTTAGGAAAACTAATATTATTCTATACATTTTTATCATTTGTGACATAACATGACAAAATAATTATTTATTACTACAGAAATATAGTAAAAATAAAATGTATACTGGTTTGTTGGTAAGATATAGGTAACAGCCACAGATCGGGGGAACTGTATGGAACGTGATAAGAGCAGGGAAGACAGTCTGTTTGTGAGAAGCGCATATTATCCGGGAAAGATGCTGCATGCCGGGGATTTTATCACGGATCAGGAATATGGGAACCGGAAGCTTGCTTTTATCATCCGAAATCTTCACGGCTGGGGCATTTTGGAGGGGCTGGAGGCGGAGGAGGGGCCGGATGGCAGTGTGCGCCTTCTGCGGGGAAGCGCCATAGACCCCGGGGGCAGAATTCTTTCTGTTCCCGCGGACAGACGGGTGGAGGCGCAGGATATCGAGGGGATTTTTGGAGCGGATTCCGGAGAGTTGATTCTGGGCCTGCGTTATGCGGAACGGACGGTGGAGACGGAACGTGTTCTGCTTCAGGATCAACAGTGTGTTCAGCCGGCCAGAATCGCGGAGACCTGCGTCCTGAAGGCTTACGGAGAGATTGCCTGGGAAAGGCTTCTCGCACAAAGGAACGCTGGGGAAGAGCTTCTGGTACAGGAGAAGGTGCTGTATAAAGGGGAAGGGATTACGCTGTCGGTGCGGGTTCCCCGGATTGTTCCCGCTGACGGTCTGTTTCGCATCCGCATTTTGATGTGCGCGCAGCAGGAAGTCGATACCTCCGTGGGGTGGCGCGGAATAGCAAAGCTGGAAGGGGCGTTTTGTGCCCGGACAGGGAATTCCTTTTTCAGACTGGAGGAGGAGCAGGTTGTCTGCTCGGGCCGTCTGGAGCGGGAGTGGGAGATCTGTACGGAGGAGAGGAAGCAGCCGGTGCTGCTGGAGATCAGCAGCCTGGAAATCACAGACGGAAAGGGGCAGACCGTGGAGGCTCCGGCCTGCAGGCTCTGCATGGAGACCGCGGCGGACTATGACCGGACGGTCAGGCGTTATCTGCGGGGAAGGCTTCCGGACCGGCAGGAAGAGGCAAGGGAGGAATGGGTGCCGTTGGCCCGGCTGAGGCTGGAGGAAGCAGGGCAGCCGGGGGGTTATAAACTTACTTTGCCCCGGGACGACAGTGTGCGGGTCACTGTGGCCAGGCCGCTGGAAGAACAGCTTCTGGCACGGGTTCGCCGGGAAAACGGGATTTTTGACCGGGGTTGGCAAAGACGTCCGGAGCCGCCTCGGCCGGCTCCGGAACCGGTTCATCCCCTGCCGCCTCCGGGCCCCGGGCAGACTTCGTTCCCTCCGCCGCCGGAGGGCGGTATGCTGCGGCAGCAGATGCAGGAGCTTTTGGAGGAGGACAGGGAAAAACACATGCGGAGAGGTGTGGCAGTGATCACCATACCAAAGCGGTGCAGAAAGGGACAGGTGATTGTCTCGGATAAGATTTTTCACGGTTTCCGGGGAGAAGAGGTACTGCTCTGGTGCGGACGGATGCTGGAGGAGCAGTACCGGGTGTACTGGGAACGGGGCAGAAAGCAGTATCAGGTGCTCTCCGGAGATCAGGGGTTGTTTTCCGAGGAGAGGGACAGTCCCGGGATCCTCAGACAGGCCGTTCTGCAGAACGTGGAGGAGGGCAGCTTCCGCATCGCCCTGACCGTGTCCGGCAGAAAAGGGCGGAGCCGAAGCAGGGAGGTGGCCGTTTCATGGGCAGCGATAAAGCTGGAGTAGGAAGCGGCATTTCGGAGACGGGGAAATGTATTCTGAAGCTTTTCCGGAAAAGGTTGTGCCCGGAGTTTGTGCGGGACGAAGATCTGATTCTGCTCACTTCCCCCTGGGAGGAGGCGGATTACCGGGTGGGGATCTATCTGTATGACATACAGGATCATTCGGTGATGACAACGGCGGAGATTCCGGTGAGCGACACCCTCAGACGGTTTCCGCCCAAGGCGGTGGAGCTTTCCTATCTGGTCTTCTGCAACGAGACCCATCGTTTCGGCGGAGTGCAGCGGGAACAGATTCAGACCGTGTTAACCGAGATTGTCCGCACGGTATACGACAATCCGGAGATCGAGCGGAAGGAGGGAGAGAGCGTTTTTCTTTCCTTCCTGCGGGAGAATGTGGAGTTTAAAATCCGGCTCTGGGGAAGCTTTAACCGCCCTCTGCAGCCGGCGGTTTATCTGAAGGCCGCGCCGGTGCTGATAGAGTCCGGGAGACTGCGCAGCGCGGGCCGGGTGCAGGAGAGAGAGTACCAGGTGGAGAAGAAGGAGGAGGGAGAATGAAACCGTTGCTGATTCAGGGGACGATGCTGAAGTGCAGCTTTGGAAGCGCGCCGGCGCCCCTTATGGTGCTGCCGGATAAGAAGGTGAATTCCATGCTTCCGGTGGCTGTGAGCGCGGATCATGTCCCGTTTTTGAATATTCTGCCCTTTGGCATGTGCTCCAATCCCGCCAATCCCATGGTGATGGCCGCCACTGCAGCCGCCATGGGGGCGCTGACGCCGGTTCCCTGCATTCCCTGTACGGCGGAGGCGTGGTCGGGGGCATGCGGTAAGGTGAAGGTGAAGGGAAAGCCGGCTTTGAATCTGGATGCCAGGCTGAACTGCCTGTACGGGGGAAGTATTCAGGCGGCGGCGCCCATGCAGCCAACGGTTCTCCTATAAAAAAAGGGAACATTTGTCAGAATCTGCGGTATGATGGAAGGGGAACAGGCAGACTGTGTCCCGGGCCGCGGCAGGCGGCAGAAAGGAGAGATATGGCGGAATATTTATCGCCCGGAGTGTATGTGGAGGAGTTTGATTCCGGTATTAAGGCCATGGAGGGTGTGGGAACCAGCACCGCAGGTTTTGTGGGAATGGCGCAGAAGGGCCCGGTGAAAGGGCATCCTGTGCTGATCACCAGCATGGCGGACTATCAGAGGCGCTTTGGAGGGTATCTGTCGGAGCGCGCCTACGGAGACAAGCGCTTTCTTCCCTATGCGGTGGAGCAGTTTTTTAACAACGGAGGCTCATCCTGCTATGTGATGCGGGTCTGCGGGGAGGAGAAGGTGACGAGTACGGGGGAGCCTGAGCCGGGAAGCCCTGCCTGCGCGGCGGCAGTTTTGAAGGCCGGGTCCGGGAAGGAAGCATTTCTGACCCTTCGGGCCGCTGACCCGGGGGCCTGGGGGAACACGGTACAGATCCGATTCACCATGCAGGCCAGAAACAGAGTGGGTGTGAAGGCTCCGCTGTCGGGAGACAGCCAGGGGGCGGCAGGCTATGAGCTGGAGAGCGATTGCGGTCTTCAGGAAGGAGATCTGGTCTGTCTGCAGCAGAAGGGCTCCGACGTCAGCTTTGGACTTGTGGAGAAGGTGAAGGAGACGACGGTCAGCCTGAAGTGGCTGGGCACATCGGCGGGGAGCCTGCAGTTTGCAAAGGAAGGGGAGAATCCGGAGATACCTTTGCCGGATGTGTTCCTGTATCTGGCGGAGTGGGTGCTGTCCGTGCAGGACGATACCGCTTCCGAACAGTATGAAGGGGTATCTTTCAATCCGGAGCGCAGTAATTTTGTGGAAAACCTGCTGGAAAAATCCCGGCTGATCTGTGTGAAGGCCGACCCGGAGAAGCTGGAGGCCAATGCTCTGGAGGGGATTCTGAAAGAGAGCGGAGGGCTCTGTACCAAAATCAGGCTTACAGGGGGCAGTGACGGAGAGATCGCTGCGGAAGAAACGGATTCCTCCCTTTACATCGGCAGGGACGGTTCTCCCGATGTGAGGACGGGGCTTATGGCGTTTCAGACGCTTTCGGACGTGAGCATCCTGGCTGTTCCGGGCATTACGGACAGGGCGGTACAGCTTGCCCTTGTGAGCCACTGTGAGAGGATGGGCAACCGGTTTGCCGTCCTTGATATGCCCCGGGATGCCAGAGAGGTATCCCAGCTGCAGGAGTATCGGGAAAATGTGGATTCCGGATACGCGGCCATGTATCATCCCTGGCTGCAGTGCTACGATTCCCTGGCAAAGCGCAACGCCTGCTTCCCGCCTTCCGGAGCCATAGCGGGCATATACGCGCGGACGGACAACGCCCGGGGCGTTCACAAGGCGCCGGCCAACGAGATCGTGCGTGGATGCACGGGACTTTCCGTGAGCTATAACGAGACGGAACAGGGAAAGCTGAATCCAAAGGGCATCAATCTGATCCGGGCTCTTCCCGGGCAGGGCATCCGGGTCTGGGGAGCCAGAACCTGCTCCGGTGACGGCAACTGGAAGTACATAAACGTCAGGCGGCTGTTTATCTTCATCGAGGAGTCCATCCGGGTGAACACCAACTGGGCGGTGTTCGAGCCCAATGACGAGATGCTCTGGTCCAGGGTGGAGGGAACCATCCGGGTATTTCTGACCACACAGTGGAAAAACGGCGCGCTGGCCGGAGCAACGGCGGAGGAGGCATTCTTTGTAAACATCGGAAAAAGCACCATGACGGAGGACGACATCCTGAACGGCCGGCTGATCTGCGTCATAGGGGTTGCGCCGGTGAGACCTGCGGAGTTTGTGATCTTCCGCATCACACAGAAGATGGAAAACGCACAGTGAGGAGGGACGGCAGATGGCAATGGTATATCCTTTTAAAAAGTATAATTACGATGTCACCATCGACGGAAAGGCGGTGGGCGGTTTTTCCGAGGTCAGTGCGCCGGATATTTCATCCGATCCCATCGAGTACCGGGAGGGCAATTTTGCCGTGAATACGGTGGGAAAGCAGCCCGGCCTTGTGAAGTACGGAAATATCACGCTGAAGTGGGGCATGACCAATTCCGTGGAGCTGTACAACTGGATGAAGGAGGTGGAGAGCGGCACCATCAATCGAAAGACCGTGGTGATCAGCCTTCGGGACGACAAGCAGCAGGAGATTGCAAAGTGGACCGTGATCTCGGCCTGGCCCACCAAGTACACGGCGCCGGATTTTAATGCCACCAGCAATGAGGTGGCGGTGGAAACCCTGGAGCTGGCCCATGAGGGTGTGACCCGCGACAAATAAGGCCACAGGCAAGGAGCGTATCAATGTTTTTACAGACGGAATATGAGTTTACATTACCCAGAGGGTATGTGGACCGGGAGGGCGGCGTTCACCGCAGGGGCGCGATGAAGCTGGCCACGGCCATGGACGAGATTGAGGCGGAAAGGGCTTCCGGAGTCAGGGAGAATACCGATTATCTGCCGGTAGTACTGCTCTCCCGGGTGATAACCAGGCTGGAAGGGGTGGAGAAAATCACTCCGCAGGTGATCGGAGAGCTGTTTACTGCGGACTATGCGTTTCTGCAGAATATGTACGAGACCATCAACGGCACCGAGGAGCCTCAGATACAGGTACAGTGTCCCCACTGCAGTCAAAGATTTACCGATACGCTGACTTTTGTTTTGGGGGAATGACGGTCACAGGCCGGGAGGAGCTGTTCCGTGAGATCTCTTTTATCGGGTATTATTTCCACTGGCCGGAGGAGCAGATTCTGAAGCTTCCCAGCCTTTCCAGGAAGAAGTACTGCGGGGAAATCACCCGGATCAACAGAAAGATAAACGGAGAGAAAAATCTGTTTGGACTCTGAGGACAAAGGAGGAGAATTCAGCATGGGACAGTCGTTATTACCCGTCACAGATCCCATACCCGGATATCGGTTCAATGTTTTTTTGAATGATATGATTATGGGATTTCAAAAGGTTTCAGGAATCGGCAGCGAGATGGAGACGGAGGTTTACCGGGAGGGCGGCTTGAATACGGGCGTGCATGTTTTTCCAAAGGCTTTCGAAAAGGAGAGGACATTGCGGCTGGAAAAAGGAACCTGCAGGGGGGAAGGGCATCTCTTCTGCAGGGTGGGAGCCCGGCTGGAAGGCCCCCTGAATCTTGTGGTCATGGATCATCAGGGAAATCCGCTGAAGAGCTATCTCTTTACGGGGCTGGTGGTGAAGGCATGGGAGGTTGGAGAGCTGAGCGCGGAGCAGAGCGGCATTCTCACGGATCGGTTTGAGGTCAGCTATGAGAGCTTTGTGGTCAACAAATGAGGACACAGGTAAAGAAGGCTGTCTGCGCAGGGCAGGAGACCATGGAATATGCCCTTTTGGGGCGGAGAAGAACAGAGTCTTCCGGGCCGCAGGAGCCCGGAAGGGAAAGACTGAAAGAGCTGCTGCTTCCCATGGTGCGGGAGGCGGTGCAGAAACAGCTGAAGGAACAGCAGGATTACTACAGATCCAGACCCTCCCTTGCGCTGCGGCAGGCAGAGCAGATTTTCGGGGCGGGGAATGTGGAGAGGGCGATTGCACCTGCGGTATCCAGGCAGGTCTATGAACAGCTGGAGGAGCGTATCTGCCGCGAAAGGCTGAGGAAAGGGCGGTGAACGCAGGAATGCCTGAACTGAAAAAGGCATTTATAGGATCCTATGTAAACGGGCATATGGAGTTGGAGGGCAGGTTTTATGTGCCCTTCAATCCGACGGAGATCTCCATCGAGGAGGCCATCGGAGTGGTGGATGTATCGGGGGTTGACGGCAGAGAGAAGCAGAGGCGGATGAAACAGGGGAGCGGGATAGGCATACAGCATCATGTGCGGGGATCCTCCTTACGCCGGGGCAGTGGAATGACGACTCTCTCTGTCACCCTCTTTTTTAATACCCTGAATGACCTGTATCAGGATTCTTACGGGGATGTGAGAGAGGAGATCCGCCGGCTGTACCCCTATACCAATACCAACACCAATAAAGCGAAGCAGCTGTATTTTTTCTGGGGCTCCGTGGCGGTGGCGGGCAATCTGACCTGTATGAGCGTCACCTACACCATGTTTGCGCCGGACGGCACGCCTGTCCGGGCGCAGGTGAGCATCACCATCGAAGGATTCTATGTGGGGGAGGAGACGGCTCAGGGGGGCGGTCCGGGGGGAAAGAAGACAGCCCCGGGAACCCGGGCGGATTCCGGGGCGGGCGCCGACTGGCGGAACAATTACCGGGGCGGCGGGAACCCCAGGCTCTGACAAGGTCTCCGGGGTAAAGGAGGGAAGGCTTTGGGAAAAATAAGCGGAAAGAGTCTGGCGGAAAAATACCTGGATTTTCAGGAGCCCTGTGTCACTGTCCTGGCCGGAGGCCGGGAGATTCCGGCAGGGAAAGGAATTTATCTGGATTACACGGAGGTGATCTCCAGCGTGGGGCCCCAGCCGGATATGGCGGTGCTGTGTTACCGGGCGGGACGGTATACCGAACAGGATTTTACCCTGCTGGAGGGCTGTCTTGCAGTGGGACAGAGGATGGAGGTTCTGACGGGATACGCGGGTCAGGAATCCCGGATTTTTCTGGGCTATCTGCATCAGGTGGAGGCGGCGGACGGTATGCGGGATTATGTGGAGTACATCCTGACCTGCCTGGATGTGAAGGGGCTGATGAAAAAGAACAATGCGCTGAGAATCTCCGGGGCCCAAAAGGCCCAGCAGCAGCTTGAGGACATCCTGGGCCAGAGCTGCTACAGGAGCCTTGTGGAAAAGAAAAAGATCGAGACGCTGCCCAAGGAGCTGAATCAGGACTGCGTCATAAACGGCGAGACGCATTATGACTGGCTGTGCGGCCTGGCTGCCAGGGCGGATTACGAGTTCTTCTGCGGCCGGGGCGAGATGGTTTTCCGGAAGGCAAGAAGGCAGGGCCCGGACTGTCTGGAGCTGGCGGTGGAGTATGGGCTTCTGGAGGTGCGGGGGACGGTGACCATGGCGGAGCAGACGGGGTATGTGCAGGTCTGCGGGCACAACAGGATGGATGAGAAGGCTGTCGGAAGGGCGGAATGGCCGGGAGCGCCGGGGCCTTTTGCAGGCGGGATACGGCAGGCTCTCCGGGGAATCGGGCTTTGCCTGCGGGATCCGGAGGCGGAGACGGGAGAGCAGGCAAAGCAGCGGGCAAAAACCATGATGGAGCGGAGATCGGGCAGGTGTTCCCGGGTCAGGGCAGTGAACCTGGGCATTCCGGAACTGCGTCCCGGGATTCTGGCGGATATTACCTCGGGGAATGCGGAGAGCTTGTCAGGGCGGATTTATGTGGAGGAGGTTCGTCACCTGCTGGATGAGACGGGCTACAGAAGCATTGCGGAGGGCGTGCGGCTGAAGGCGTGATGATTGGGAGCCGGTAAAGCAAACCGATGGGGAAGGACAAAAAGAAAGGGGGCAGCAGATGTTATCGGATTACCTGGATTACGGCATGGGAGAGCAGGAGCGGAAGGAAGGATTCCTTCAGGATATGTGGGGGACGGTATTGTCCGCCTCGGAGGGCACGGAAAAGGGAAACGTGCGGGTGAGGGTGAAGCTGATGGAGGACAAAATGGATGTCTTTGACAATGTGCCTGTGCTGTCCTGCCATGCGGGGGACGACCACGGACTGTTCCTGCTGCCGGAGGAGGGGGATACCGTGCGGCTTGCCTTTCCCGGCGGGGATCTGAGACATCCTGTGGTGACGGGCTGCCGCTTTCCCGGGAGAAGCCGTTTTCTGGAGGACATGTGCCGGAAGGAGGAGAAGAAAAGCGGCTTCCTTGCAAAAAACGGCAGCAGCGTTCTCTTTTCGGGGGAGAAGGGCAGGGAGCTGATTCAGGTATCCGGCGCGGAGAACATGGCCTGGCGGCTGGATGAGGAAAAGCAGCAGACCTCCGTGGGGGACAAGGCGGAAAAGAATCAGCTGCTTTTGGATAAAAAGCAGGGGGCGGCCACGATAAAGGCGGAGAATTCGGTCCGGCTGGAGTGCGGCAAGAGCAGTCTGGAGCTGAGAGAGGACGGCAGGATTGTTCTGCACTGTGAGGAGCTGACGCTGGAGGCAAAAAACATTCGGATCCGGGGGAACACAAGGGTGCAGATCAGCGGACAGGAGCTTGCGCTGGAGGGAAAGACCGGGATCTCGGTCACCGGGAAGGGACAGGTCAGGGTGGAGAGCAAGGGTACGCTGAAGCTGTCCGGGGCCATGATCCATCTGAACTGAACGGGAGGAAACAGGAGGATTTGTCATGACAGAGGGATGGAGCTTTCCCTTCGGCATATCGGGGGAGCATGGAAGAGTGAAGACCAGCAGTGACAGAGAAAATATCAGAGAATCTGTCAAAATCATTCTGCTGACGGAGCCGGGGGAGAGAAAGCTGCACCCCACATTCGGCACGAAGCTGCACCAGTTTCTGTTTGAAGGGCTGGATCATCAGACAAGGGAAATGATCTGCCGGGAGGTGCGCCATTCCCTGCAGATGTGGGAGAAGCGTATCTGTGACATCCGGGTGGAGGCACTGGCCGCGCCGCAGAGCCAGGGGGAGCTTCGCATAGCCGTCTCCTACCGCATAGCGGGCAGGGAGGAAGAGGACGGCGTGGAGGTGGCGCTGTAGGAGGAAGCCTGTGGAAGAAAAGTGGGAGACAAGGGTAAAAAAGCTGGCGCTGGCCTTTGAGACCGGCTGGCAGTATATGCCGGGGAGCGAAGAGGCAGGGAGCGTGCTCACGGATCTTTTCCTGGAGATGGCGGGGAAAAATAAAGAGCGGCTGGAAAGAATCTGGGAGAAACAGGAGCTGGAATTTCTTCAGGCAGCGCCGGTTATGGAGCAGGAGCCGGAGGCGGACTGCCGGGGAGCTCTCCTGGTGACGGCGTCCGGGGAGGAGGACGGGTGCTGGCTGGAGGAGGGCGTTTTGGCCTGGGCCCGGGGAGAACAGGGGGAGACGTTTCGGTTCCGGACTGCCTGTTCTCTGCAGCTTACCGCGGCAGGCCTGCGTTATGCGGTGTACCGGCGGGGACTGTGGGCCTGGCTTGTGCCGGGGGAGCAGGAAAAACAGGGGGGCATTGCCCTGTTTCAGCCGGTGGGAGCGCTGCTGGAATACCCGGTTTTTTGCTGGCATTTTTCCGGGCTCTGGGACGGGCGGAGAGAGTTCTGTTTTCGGG
This sequence comes from uncultured Acetatifactor sp., assembly GCA_910586835.1. Taxonomy (GTDB): domain Bacteria; phylum Bacillota; class Clostridia; order Lachnospirales; family Lachnospiraceae; genus Acetatifactor. The sequence continues at coordinate 8,688 of CAJUJU010000048.1, read as the reverse complement.
TGGAATTCGGCAGGGAGGCCGTGCCTGTGGAAGCGCTCTGCGGAGACTGGACGGTGAGCGACGGGGAAAGGTGTTTTCCCGTCACATGGAGACAGTCGGATTCCGGCTGTTTTTTGGAAGGGCGAACTCCGGAGTTTGCGGGGAATCTGAGCGGCAGGCCGTACCAGGTGAGTCTTGGGTTTCCGGATGCCGGGAAGCCGGTGGGGGAATGGCTGGAGCTTTTGTGCGGGGAGGTTTTCCTGGCGGAAGGTGCCCGGGAATGGGAGCCGGAGGTGTGCCTGGCCGGATTTGAAAGCTGCGGCCCCGAGCGGGTGCTTCCCTTCGGAGACGCCCCGGAGGAGTCCGCCTGTCTCTACGTTTCCTGTGACGGAATCCCCCGGGGCAGCGAGCTTGGGCTTTTGTTCCGCGAGAGCTTTCTGGAGGAGGAAAGGCTTCCGGAGCCTGTGTCCCGGGAGTATGAAAAGCTGTACAGGAAATATCCCTGGCTGAAGACAACCGGGACCGTGGAGGAATGGCGGCCGGAGGAGACCAGGTGGGAATATTTCAACGGGAATCTGTGGCGCACACTGCCGGGCAGCGAGTGCTGGAATACAGGCTGCGGCGGGGAAGGCGGAGAGCGGGATTATGTATGGCAGTGTCCGCCGGATATGCGGTCCTGCGCCGTGGAGGGGGAGGAGCACCTGTATCTTCGTCTGCGCCTGGTCAGGGTCAGCAATGCCTATGCCGCCTTTTACCGCAAGCGGATTCCCGTGCTGGAAGGGATCCGGCTTGCCGCCGGGGAACACCGGGAAACATATTGCCTTCGGGAGATTCCGGATCCTGCCGTGGCGGGGGAGGAGAAAATGTACCTTGGCTTTGACAGAGAGATAACGCCCCACAACCGCTGGTTCGCGGGGGAGGGGTATGGTTCTTTTCGCGAGGAACAGTTGAAGGGATGGGATAAATTGTTTGGCCGGAAGGCGTTCTGGGTAGAGCTGACGGAAAAGAAGGAGGAGATCCTGCCGTGTCTTTTGCCCAATTATGTGCAGATCCGGCAGGAGCCGGAAGACAAAGGGCGGGAAAACGGGGAGGAGGGGGAGTTTCGGATAGAACCGGGAACCAAATTTACCCTGGAGCCCCTGCACATGGGCCTTTTGGAGGCAGTGTGCCCGTGGGAAATCTGCCGGGCGGCCAAAGGAACGGCGGAGATTCCGGAAAAGACGGCGGCGGAGCATGGATTTGCCCACTTCGGGCGGCTGCTGACGCCTTTGGATCTGGAACTTATGCTGCAGGAAAGATTTCCCCTTCTGCGGGTTCATTCCTGTGTTTTCCGGAAGGAAGAAAAATGTCTTCACATAGAGCTTTCCTTTCAGGAGGAGGATGGGAACCGAAAGCTGTTCCGCACGCCGCAGGAGCAGCAGAGGGAGCTGGGGCTTGCGCTGCCCCGGGTTCGGCAGTGGCTGGAGGAGACGGTGGTGAAGAAAGGCCCCCTCTGGCTGAAGGACTGTGGGGTGGAAGTTACGTTTCAGGAAGGGAGGAGTGAGTATGCCAGGGCAGATATCTTTGGACGACAGCAGCTTTGAGGAGCTGTACGGACAGGCCATGAAGAGAATTCGCCGGCAGGCGCCCTGGTGGACGCACACGGAGGTGTCGGATCCCGGCATTATGCTGGCGGAGATGTGGGCCATGCTCACGGACATGCAGAGCTTTTACCTGGATCAGGTGCAGGAGAGCCATTACAGAAAATATCTGAAGCTTCTGGGAATCAGGCCGGAGGAAGGGGAGTGCGCCCGGACGTGGGTCTTTTTTGAACAGGTGGGGGAGGAGCGGGCGGTGCCTGCGGGGACGAAGCTTCTGGCCGACGGGCTGGTGTTTGAGACGGAGGAAGAGGTGTGGCTGGCAAAAAACGATCTGGTGGGATTTTACCTGGAGAGGGGAAGAAATCTGATCAGGAAAATGAAGCTGTCCCGCAAAAGCAGCTTTGCGCTGGGACAGGGGGAGCAGCTTTTTTCCTTTGCGCTGGAGGAACCGCCTGCGCCGGGAAAAATCTTCTCTTTTTTCGTCCTGATGAAGGAGTACCCAAAACGGCGGGATGACAAGGATTTCCGGCTGGTGCGGTTGGGCTGGGAATACCGGACAAAGGAAGGCTGGCGGGAAGCGCAGGTGGTGCGGGACGATACCCGGGGCCTGCTCTGCAGCGGTCTGATTTGTCTGCGGATGGATACCCCCATGAGCGGGGAGGGGGAAAACGGGTATGAGATCCGGTGTCTGGTCAGAGAGGGGGATTTTGATGTCCGGCCCGTTCTGTACAAGCTTTATCTGAACGCGGCGGCTGCGGTACAGAGGGATACGCTCTGCTGCAGGGAGGAGTTCCTTTTTACAAAGGACGTGCACCGCGTGGCCCTGCAATCTTATCTGGCCAGAACGGGCAGACTGTGGATCCTGCGAAAAAGGACTGACGGCCCGGGAACGGAGGACGGGGAAGAATTTTGGCACCCGGGGGAAGGCGGAGGGAATAAGAAAGGGGCTGCGGGGGGAAAGGGCAGTTGGGAGAAAGCCTGGGAGGACATTACGGACAGCCCCCATATCCGGCTGGATCCTCCGGTGACGGCGGAATGCCCGGAGAGATACCTGACTTATGCGGGGGAGGGGCAGGTGCGGGTGGTATGCAGTGATGCCCGGATTGCCCCGGAAGAGCTTGTCAGGGAGGTCACAGGTATTTCCTCCCAGCAGATTACAATGCCCTGGAATAACAGGGTTCTGCGAAGCGGTACGGAGATCATGCTGGGACAGGGCGGAAAAGGGCTGTACCGCCGCTGCCGCAGAGCGGAGCCGGAGGAGGACAGATACGGAAACGCCTGGCATTGGAAGGACGGGGAAAATGTCATCGTCCTGGGAGACGGAAGGCACGGAGAGATTCCGCCGCCGTCCGTAGACGGGCTGCACTTTGTCTCGCTTGTCCTCTGGGAAGGGGAAAAGGGCAATGTGGCCGTGGGCAGAATCACGGGCTGGGAGCGGCCGGAACTTTTTCCGGGCATTGTCTGTCTGAACCGCCTGCCGGCCGGAGGCGGCAGGGATTGTAAAAGCCCCTCGGAACAATTTCGGGAAGTTGGAAAACAGCTCTCCGATTCCGGCAGGATGATCACAGGAGCGGACATGGAAATCCTTGCCATGAGGACGCCGGGGCTTCTTCTGGCCAAAGCACATGCAGGGTGGAGGGACGGTGTGCTGGAGGTGACGCTGACGCCTCAAAATAAACTGAGCAGCTATTGCGAGGAATGTTACAGACGTCAGGCGGAAAGGTATCTGGAACAGTACCGGATAGCGGGTACACGGATGAGGATTGAGATCAGGAAGGAATAAGGAGGCCTTTGTATGGCTACACATTGTTTATCCGGCAGGGGGCTTCTGGGCTGTGGCTGGCAGGAGGGCTTCAGCAGGGGAGACGGGGGACTTCGGCTGACGCAGGAGTTTGTCACAGGCGTTTTTGTCAGCAGAGTCTATGACAGCGGCAGAGAGGGCGCCGAGTGGGACAGCCTCAGACTGGAGATCACTGACGGAGCGGCCATGGAGGTTTTTGTCTGGCTTTTCGACGAAGCGGATGAGACGGAGGAGGAGCTGCTGCAAGCCGGGCAGGTAAGGCGCTGGCTTCTGTTCCAGAGGGAGCACGGCAAAGGGAGAACATGCTACGGCTCCAACTATCGTACCATGCTGCTGTACGGCAGGGGCGGCGGACGTTATGCAAGGCTTGCGGTGGAGGTGCAGCCGGACAGGGAGAGGAGCATCCTGTTTGCGGGCTACGACCTTGCTTTTCCCAAGGAGAGCTTCACCCGCTATCTGCCTGCCATCTTCCGGGACGATCCCGTACTGGAACGTTTCCTTGCGGTACAGCAGGATATCTACCTGTCTCTGGAGTCGGAGGTGGATCGTCTGGCAGAAAAGATGGATTTTGATCTGATCCGGTTTTGGCAGATGCAGAAGCTGGCCCGCTGGATGGGCTGGGGAGAGCTGGCCAAAAAGGAAACCCTTGGGGAGGAGCTTTTGAGAGGGCTTTTGCGGGAGGGAATTTCGCTGACAGGGAGAAAGGGAACCTGTGAGTACTACATCAGACTGACGGAGCTTCTGACAGGGCAAAAGGCGGTGATGGCGGAGGAGCCGGAAATTCACAGGGCAGTGGTGCTGGTGTTGGGAGAACCGGGGAAGGGATGGGAGAAATGCAGGAACTGGCTGAAGAAAAATGTACCCCTGGGAATTGAGATGGATTTCGTGGTTTTGGGCAGGACGGACAGACTGGATCAGCAATGCTTTCTGGATAAAACCGCGTGGCTGTCAGACTATGAGACCGCGCTGCTGAAGGAGGGCTGTCCCATTGAACGGATAAGGCTGCAGTGAGGAAGGAGGAAACTGGGTGGAAGAGGAGTTTGCACAGGGTGGTTTCCTGTCGCCGGAGGAACATATGCAGGAGTATCTGGAGCTTTTTCTGCTGCTTCAGCAGGGGGAGGAAGCTTTTGCTGCCTTTGCGCGGCGGTGCGGGCGGCTGGAGGAGCGGGAGCAGAAGACGGATATTTTTCTTCCTGCTCTGTACCTGCGGGAGTGCTTTCAGCTGAACAGACTGGAGTACTGGACTGTGATGTTTGCCTTCTGCCTGGAACTGGAGGAGGGGCTGGGGCTGAATTACAGAAAAAAATACGGCAGCAGGAGCCCAGGACTGTCCTATGTGCTGCAGCTGCTCTCCCCGGTATTTCCCGCGGACTTTGCCTTTGTGGCTCGATTTTGCGGAGGGAAGGGGGCATTGCGGGATATCCTGGAGCTGCTGCCGGAGAGGGCGGGCGGGGAGCAGGAGAGCCTGCTTCTGCGCCCCCTGCGCCTGTATCCTGCCGCATTCTTTTTCCTGCTTACCGGGGAGCTGCCGGAGCAGTCCTGGTACCAGCTTTTTCCGGGGGAGGAAGAGGAGGAGCCGGAAGAGCTTCTGCCTTTGCATGAACGGGAGTACAAAAGGCTGTGCGCATATCTGGAGGAGGAAGGGCCGCTTCGGCTGCTGCTCCGTGGGAGAGAGGGCTGCGGCTGCCGTACGCTTCTGCGGCGCGCCTGCCTGGAGCTTTGTGAAAGTGTGGTATTTGTGAAAACGGAAGGGCTGCCGGGCATCCAGGAGAGCGCTTTTCTTCAGGCCGTGCAGTCTCTTCGTCTGATGGTCAGACTTTTCGGCGTGATTGTGGTGCTGGAACTTGGGGAAGGGCTTTCCGCCGCCCTGTCCGAGGAGGATGCAAAGATCCGGGAGCTGTTTTCCCGGCTTGGGAACAGCCGCCTGTGCCTGCTGGTCCGCACCGGGGAACAGGCGGGGCGGTTTGCGGGGTATGCGGATGTGACGCTGGCTCTGCAGGAGGAGCTGACCGGAGCGGAGAAGCGGCTGGCACTGGACGCCCGGCTTGGGCAGGAGCAGCGCAGACCCTGGCAGGAAACATGCCTTGACAACTGTGCACTGAATATGGGAGAGCTGAAAAAACGCCTGAACAGAATTCTGCTGCTGGCCAAAGCGGAGGGGCTTTCCGCAGCAGACCCGCAGGTGTGGGAAACCTCCATGCGGGCAGGACAGGAACCTTCCGCATTGGGAAGACTGATCCAGGAAAGGTATCAGGCGGAGGATCTGATTCTGCCGGAGGAATGCCGCAGGCAGCTTGACACGGTGATCCGGCTGGCTAAGGTGTGGCGGGGAGAAAAGGGGCTGCAGCTGATGTTTCACGGAAGCTCCGGCACGGGAAAGACCATGGCGGCCTCCGTGCTCGCAGGACAGCTGCAGCTGCCTTTGTTTAAGGTGGATCTGGCTCAGGTGTTTGACAAATATATCGGGGAGACGGAGAAACATGTGGATGAGATTTTCCGTATGGCCCGACGCAATCATTACCTGCTCTTTTTTGATGAGGCAGACGCCCTGTTTGCAAAGAGAACCGCGGTCAGGGACTCTCACGACAGGTACGCCAATGTCTCGGCCGCCTATCTGCTCCAGCGCATGGAGGAGTACGACGGCATCCTGATACTTGCCACAAATCTCAGGGATCACTTTGACGATGCCTTTGTGAGGCGGATCCGCTTTGTCATAAAATTCCGAAGCCCGGACAGGAAGGTCAGGGAACGGCTGTGGAGAAAGGCGTTGGAGAGAGAACTGCCGGTGGACCGGAGCGTGGACTATGGAGCGCTGGCAGACGCGGCGGAGCTGAGCCCGGCAAGAATCTGCGCGGCGGCCCGGGTGGCGGGGCTCCTGGCAGTCTGCGGCGGGAACGGCGCCGTCACCGGAGACCATATCCGGGAGGCCCTGGAATTGGAGGCAGGGAAAGATGAGACGGTGGTAAGAGGTTTTTAGGAAGGGGAATTAAGGTTATGAAGAAGAACTATGTGACCATGATGAGAGAGCTTCGGGAAGACCACGACCTGAGGCAGAAAGAGGTGGCTGCTTATCTGAAAATTGACCAGAGAGTTTATTCGCGCTATGAGACAGGAAGAAACGCATTGCCCATAGAAAAGGCAATCCTGCTGTGTGAACTTTACCACGTTTCAGCAGATTACCTTCTTGGGCTGGATACGGAGAAAAAGAGGAAGTAGGAGGCGGGAGAGGTTCACATTCTGTGCCTTCGGCGCATATAGTGAGGTGAGAGAGTGGCGGGATCCGGGGCCGCAGCTGCGCTTCGGGCAGAGGATCAATAGATGAATCAAAAACTGGAAAACCTTTTGAATCTGGCGTTGGAGACGCCGGAGGCAGTCCGTTCGCAGACGGACAACCTGAATGTGGGTTTTGACAGTGAGAGCAGGAGCTGGGAGCTGATCGTGAAATATCATGGCAGCCTGGACGGTCTGGAGGCATTGGGCGTGTCGGTGGAATATCTGATCAGCAGCTATGCGATTCTCACGGTGCCGGAGCAGCTGGTGGAGGCTGTGAGTGAGCTGGAAGAAATAGAATATGTGGAAAAGCCCAAGCGGTATTATTATCAGGAGATGGATCCTGCAGCGGATTCCTGTTTGACACAGGTAACGTTACAGGATCCGTTTCTGTCCGGGGAAGGAGTGCTGGTGGGGATACTGGACAGCGGAATCGATTATGCCCGGCCGGAATTTCAGGACGGCGCGGGACACACCCGGATCCTGTATCTGTGGGATCAGACTCTTCGGCCGGAGGAGGGGAATGCCATGCGCCGGCCTCCGGCCGATTTTATACAGGGGGTGGAATTTACGGCAGAGCAGATCGACCGCGCGCTGTCCGCGGAGAGCGGGCAGGAAAGGTATCTGCTGCTGCCCAGTGTGGATGTGAGCGGCCATGGTACGGCGGTGGCGGGAATCGCCGCGGGCTGTCTTCCGGCATACGGAGGAAGAGGGGCGGGAGTACCCGGCAGTCAGTATCGTGGGGTGGCTCCGGCAGCCTCCTTGCTGGCGGTAAAGCTGGGGCTGCCGGGGGAGGACGGCTTTCCGCGCACCACGGAGATCATGCGGGGAGTGACCTGGGCAGTGAGGAAGGCCCTGGAGCTGCGAATGCCGTTGGCAATCAATTTGAGCTTTGGGAACAGTTACGGAGCACACGACGGAAGCTCTCTGCTGGAGCGTTTTCTGGATAACGCGGCGGAAATCGGAAGAACAGTCATCTGTGTGGGCAGCGGAAACGAAGGCGCCAGCGCAGGACATCTGACAGGACGGATCGGTGAGAACGGCTCCCGCACCGCATCCGTGGAGCTTGCGGTGGCAGAATATGAGCGCACGTTAAACATACAGCTGTGGAAAAATTATGCAGACGTGTATCGTATACGCCTGCGGGCTCCGGGGGGACAGGAGTCGGAGCTGCCGGTCAGGATAGAAGGGGGCAAGTATACATTGCGGATGGAGCAGACGGAAATTCTGGTCTATATCGGGGAGCCAACGCCCTATGCGGCGGTGCAGGAGATCTACCTTGATATGATCCCGTTTGGCCGCAGCTACATCAACAGCGGAGTCTGGACAATTTATCTGGAGGCGTTGGAGCTGGTGACAGGACGCTACTACTTTTATCTTCCCAGTGCGGCAGTCCGCAGCACGTCTACCCGTTTTTACCGTCCGACGCCGGATGTGACGCTGACGATTCCCTCCACCGCTGCAAAGGTTATCACGGTAGGCGCTTACGACAGCGCTTATCAGGCTTATGCGGATTTTTCGGGAAGGGGTTATTCAGATGCGGAGAGGACGGTGGGTATTGTAGCAGCCGGTATTACAAAGCCTGATCTGGCGGCTCCGGGGGTAGGAGTGCTGGCTCCTGACATTTACGGCGGTTATCAGCCTGTGACAGGCACTTCCTTTGCGACGCCCATTGTTACGGGGAGCGCCGCGCTGTTGATGGAATGGGGGATTGTTCGTGGGAACGATCCGTTTCTGTACGGGGAGAAGGTGAAGGCCTATCTGCGGAAGGGAGCAAGACCGCTGCGGGGGGAGGGGGAAGTGCCGAACGATCGGGTGGGATTTGGGGCGTTGTGTGTCAGCGAGAGCCTGCCAATTTGAAAATTTCAGGTTGATCAGCAGTTCTTTTATGGCTTTAAAAACTTCGAAGGAGCTTCCTGTATAATTCAAATATAGGGAATTCCAAGAAGGGTGGTTGATAAAAAGATACCTCAGAGTAAAATAAGTTTACTGACTCAAACTTCCGTGCGCCCAGCTAAGGGTGTGACATTTAGCAGGTGGAAATCCTGCCCAATAAGA
>CAJUJU010000047.1 GCA_910586835.1 uncultured Acetatifactor sp. | reverse complement strand
CTTTACGTCTGATCGTCTCATCGGCATACTTGATACCCTTGCCCTTGTAAGGCTCCGGTCTCCTCTTGTCTCTGATTTCAGCTGCGTATTGGCCGACTTTCTCCTTGTCAATTCCCTTGACAATGATGATATTCTGTCCCTCTACAACGGCCTCGATGCCCTCGGGATCTTCCATCTCGACAGGGTGGGAATAACCCAGGTTCAGGGTCAGCTTCCTGCCGCTCTTTGCAGCTCTGTAGCCCACGCCGTTTACCTCAAGCTTTTTCTCGTAGCCCTGGGTGACACCTACTACCATGTTGTGAATGAGCGTTCTGGTCAGACCGTGAAGAGATTTCATCTTCTTCAGATCGTTGGGTCTGCTCACCAGAATCTCAGCGCCTTCCATTTTGATCTCCATCTCGGAGGGCAGCACTCTCTCGAGCGTACCCTTGGGACCCTTAACGGTCACCTTATTATTTTCTGCAATCTCCACAGTAACGCCTGCGGGAACCGCGATTGGCATTCTACCTATTCGTGACATGCCCGTACCTCCTATACTTTATAAAAACTATTTTTCGATTTCTGCAAGTCCGGAAAAATGCCTGCCCTTGGCATTCTTCCGTGTGTAAAGTTTTTCTCAGCGGGCGCCCTTTGACCGCTTAGGAAGTATTTACACACTGTTACCAGACAAATGCCAGAACCTCGCCTCCAACCTGCAGCTCGCGGGCCTTCTTGTCGGTGATCACACCCTGGTTGGTGGAAATGATGGCAACACCCAGGCCGCCGAGTACTCTGGGCAGCTCATCCTTGCCTGCGTACACGCGAAGACCGGGCTTGGAAATTCTCTTGATGCCGGAGATAATCTTCTCATTCTTGTCAGCGCCGTACTTCAGCGTAATATGGATGGTCTTGAAGCAGCCGTCCTCGATTACGTCATATTTGCTTATATAACCCTCCTCCAGCAGAATCTGTGCGATAGACAGCTTCATTTTGGAAGCGGGAACATCTACTGTGTCATGCTTGGCAGTATTTGCGTTACGGATTCTCGTAAGCATATCTGCAATAGGATCGCTCATTGTCATTGTTTTCTTCCTCCTTCCTACCAGCTCGCCTTTTTAACGCCGGGGATTTCTCCCTTGTATGCCAGTTCGCGGAAGCAAACTCTGCAAATGCCATACTTTCTTAAGTAAGCGTGGGGACGGCCACAAATCTTGCAACGTGTATAAGCCTGAGTGGAAAACTTCGGTTTGCGCTGCTGCTTAATCTTCAATGATGTTTTCGCCATGAGAAATTTACCTCCTTATTGTTTTGCGAAGGGCATGTTGAACAGAGTCAACAGCTCGCGTGCTTCTTCATCGGTCTTTGCAGTGGTAACAAAGATGATATCCATGCCTCTGGTCTTGTCAATCTTATCATACTCGATCTCGGGGAAGATGAACTGCTCCCTGATGCCCAGCGCATAGTTTCCTCTGCCGTCGAACGCGTTGGGATTGACGCCTCTGAAGTCACGCACACGAGGCAATGCCAGGTTCACAAGACGATCCAGGAACTCATACATTTTCTCGCCGCGCAGTGTGGTCTTACAGCCGATAGCCATACCTTCACGGATCTTGAAGTTTGCCACGGAATTCTTTGCCTTGGTGAGAACAGCCTTCTGGCCGGTGATGATCTCCATGTCGGATACGGCGTTCTCCAGAACCTTGGCATTGTCCTTTGCTTCACCGACTCCCATGTTCACCACGATCTTGTCAAGCTTGGGAACTTCCATAACGTTTTTATATCCAAACTTTTTTGTCATAGCCTCTACGATCTCATCGTAGTAGAAATCTTTTAATCTAGCCACTTTTTGTTCCTCCTTCCTATTGATCAGTCAATCACTTCGCCGGTTGACTTTGCGATGCGGACCTTCTTGTCGCCGTCCATTCTGAAGCCAACTCTGGTAGCCTTGCCCTTGAAGACAAGCATAACGTTTGAGATATCAATAGGAGCTTCCCTCTGAACAATGCCGCCGTTGGGATTTGCCTGGGAGGGCTTCGCATGCTTTGTGATCATGTTGACTCCCTCAACAATTACCTTTCCCTTCTTGGCGTCTACGGAAATTACCTTTCCCTCTGAATTGCAATCCTTACCGGCGATCACCTTTACAGTGTCGCCCTTTCTAATCTTTAAACTGGACATATGACACCTCCTTATAATACTTCGGGAGCCAGAGATACAATCTTCATGAACTGCTTTTCACGAAGCTCTCTTGCTACCGGCCCAAAAATACGGGTTCCTCTGGGTGTCTTGTCGTCCTTGATGATCACTGCTGCATTCTCGTCAAACTTGATGTAGGAACCGTCCTTGCGGCGGGCTCCTTTTACGGAACGAACCACAACTGCCTTGACAACATCACCCTTCTTTACAACGCCGCCTGGTGTTGCATCTTTAACGGAAGCAACAATCACATCGCCAATCTGTGCATATCTTCTTGTAGAGCCGCCCATAACACGAATGCAGAGCAATTCTTTCGCACCGGTGTTATCAGCAACCTTCAGTCTTGTCTCCTGCTGAACCATGATTTTCCTCCTTTGCCGCACCTACGGCCAAATTACTTCACCTTTTCTACAACCTCGACAAGTCTCCATCTCTTGTCCTTTGACAGAGGCCTTGTCTCCATGACCTTGACGGTATCACCGATATTACACTCGTTGTTCTCATCATGAGCCTTCAGCTTGTAGGTTCTTTTTACGACCTTTTTATAAAGAGGGTGCTTTACATGCTCTTCGATAGCTACAACAATCGTCTTATCCATCTTGTTACTGGTAACCTTACCGGTACGCACTTTTCTCAAATTTCTTTCCACGACTTTACTCCTTTCCTCCTGCCGTCCGGCTTATGCTCTGGCCTTCTCGGTGATGACTGTCTGAATACGCGCAATGTTTCTTCTAACGTCCTTGATCCTTGCCGTATTATCCAGCTGATTGGTTGCGTTCTGGAATCTCAGATTGAAAAGTTCTTTCTTTGCAGCAACAAGCTCCTGGTTCAGTTCCTCAACGGACTTGTTTTTTAATTCTTCTACAAACTTATTAGCTTTCATTATTCTACACCGCCTTCCAAATCTGCCTTAGAAACGATTTTACACTTGCAGGGAAGCTTATGCATTGCGAGACGCAGTGCCTCTCTCGCCTGTTCCTCGGGAACGCCGGCAATCTCAAACATAACGCGTCCGGGTTTTACAACTGCCACCCAATACTCCAGAGTACCCTTTCCGGAACCCATACGGGTCTCGGCAGGCTTTGCTGTAACCGGCTTGTCAGGGAAGATCTTGATCCATACCTGACCAGTACGCTTTGTATAACGGGTAAGCGCAATACGGGCTGCCTCGATCTGATTGGACTTGATCCAGCAGGGTTCCGTAGCTACCAGGCCGTACTCACCGTAAGCGAGAGTGTTTCCCCTCATCGCCTTACCGGCCATGGTGCCGCGAAACTGTTTACGACGTTTTACTCTCTTCGGCATTAACATGATTATTTATCGCTCCCTTCCGTCTGATTTCCCTTTGTAGGAAGGATCTCACCCTTGTAGATCCATACTTTAACTCCAACCTTACCGTAAGTGGTATCTGCCTCTGCAAAGCCGTAGTCGATATCTGCTCTCAGCGTCTGAAGAGGAATGGTTCCCTCACTGTAGAACTCGCTTCTTGCGATATCAGCTCCGCCCAGACGGCCTGCGCATGCAGCCTTGATACCCAGAGCGCCTGCCTTCATGGTTCTTCCCATGCAGGACTTCATGGCACGTCTGTAGGACACACGGTTCTCCAGCTGCTGAGCAATATTCTCTGCAACCAGCTGTGCATCCTTGTCAGGTCTCTTGATCTCCTTGATGTCGATCAGAACCTTCTTGCCGGTCATTTTGGAGAGCTCGTTCTTGGTCACTTCGATCTCGGCTCCGCCCTTTCCGATGATGACGCCGGGCTTTGCGGTGTGGATAATCACTCTCACTCTGTCAGATGCTCTCTCGATCTCAATCTTGGCAACGCCTGCGCTGTATAACTTCTTCTTCAGGTACTTTCTGATCTCAAAGTCCTCCACCAGATAATCGGAAAACTCGCCCTCAGCGTACCACTTGGAATCCCAATCTTTAATAATTCCGACTCTTAAGCCATGAGGATTAACTTTCTGTCCCATTTGTCTGCTCCTTTCCTTACCTCTTCTCGTCCAGCACAACGGTGATGTGGCTCATTCTCTTCTCGATCCTGTAAGCCCTGCCCTGTGCTCTGGGGTGAACGCGCTTCATGGTAGGTCCCTTGTTTGCGTAGCACTCTGCAATATACAGGTTTTCTCTGTTCATACCGTTGTTGTTCTCGGCATTTGCGATAGCTGACTCAAGCAGTTTCTTGATAAGGCTGGAAGCATACCTGGGATTGTACTCCAGAATGCCAAGTGCAGTCTGTACATCCTTGCCTCTGATGGCATCCAAAACAAAACATGCCTTCTGAACAGATACCCTTGCATATGACAGCTTTGCGGAAGGTCTCGTGTCCTTCTGGGCATTTCTCTCTCTCTTGATCTGACTTCTATGTCCTTTAGCCATAGATAAATATCCTCCTTCTCAGAATAACGGCAACGCATCTGCTACGGTGCTTTCGCCCGCAGACAGACAGCCGCAACGCCCTCCCGGGCGATTGTGCGTTGTTAGATTACCTAACCTTGGACTTCTTCTCGTCCTTGCCATGGCCGCGATAGGTTCTTGTAGCTACGAACTCGCCCAGCTTATGGCCTACCATATCTTCCGTCACATATACGGGAACATGCTTTCTGCCGTCATGCACTGCAATCGTATGTCCCACAAAGGACGGGAAAATTGTAGAACGGCGGGACCAGGTCTTGATGACCTGCTTCTGTCCGGATGCATTTAATGCGTCTACCTTCTTTAACAGGCTTGCGTCTGCGAAGGGTCCTTTTTTCAGTGATCTAGCCATTGTCTTTCCTCCTGTTTTTCTCAGAAAACATATTATTTCATTGCCTTACCGTTGCGTCTTCTTACAATCAGCTTGTTGGAAGCCTTCTTTGCCTTACGCGTCTTCAGGCCCAGTGCAGGCTTACCCCAGGGAGTGCTGGGTCCGGGACGTCCGATACCGTTCTTGCCCTCGCCGCCGCCGTGAGGATGGTCGTTGGGGTTCATAACGGCTCCGCGCACGGTGGGACGGATGCCCATATGGCGCTTACGGCCTGCCTTACCGATATTGACAAGGTTGTGATCAACATTTCCCACTACGCCAACCGTTGCACGGCAGATGATAGGAACCATTCTCATCTCGCCGGAGGGAAGACGAAGCGTGGCATACTTTCCTTCCTTCGCCATCAGCTGTGCGCTGTTTCCGGCGGCGCGCACCATCTGGCCGCCCTTCCCGGGATACAGCTCGATGTTGTGCACCTGAGTACCTACGGGAATCTCCGAAAGAGGCAGGCAGTTTCCCACTCTGACCTCCGCCTCGGCTCCGTTCATGACCTTCATTCCGTCGGTCAGCCCCTCGGGCGCAAGGATATATGCCTTCTCGCCGTCCGCATAGCAGATCAGCGCGATGTTTGCGGTTCTGTTGGGGTCATACTCAATACCGATCACGGTAGCGGGAACCCCGTCTTTATTTCTCTTGAAATCAATGATTCTGTACTTTCTTCTGGAGCCGCCGCCATGGTGTCTCACAGTGATCTTACCCTGATTGTTACGACCTGCGTTCTTCTTCAGAGAAGTGCAGAGGCTCTTCTCGGGAGTGGTCTTGGTGATCTCCGAAAAATCGGAGCCGGTCATATTTCTTCTGGAGGGTGTATAGGGGTTATATGTCTTGATACCCATTGTTCTGTCTCCTTTTTCCTATTTTTTAGCGCAGCCGTCCGGCCGCATACTTAAACATCGGGAAGAACCGACAGTCTCTTCCTGATGAGACTCCGCTTTTTACAGACCTGCGAAAATCTCGATATCCTTGCTGTCTGCGGTCAGTGTTACCACAGCCTTCTTGGTCTTTACAGTCTTGCCGGTGATCACACCGCTCTTGGAATTGCGTCTTCTGCTCTTTCCTTCGCAGTTCATGGTGTTCACGCTCTTTACCTTCGCGCCCTCGAACATCTTCTCAACCGCTTCCTTGATCTGAGACTTGTTTGCCTCCGTATGAACCAGGAAAGTATATTTCTTATCACCCATTCCAGCCATACTCTTCTCGGTAATAACCGGTTTGAGGATCACGTCATAGTATTTGATATCAGCCATTACGCGTACACCTCCTCGATCTTAGCGACAGCGTCCTTTGTCAGAACCACCGTCTTGGCCTTCATGATGTCATACACATTGATGGTGCTCACCAGAGTCGTGTCAACATCCGCAACGTTCCTGGCGGACATAACCACATTGGCGTCATTCTCAGCGATGACGACCAGGCCCTTTCCAACCTTCAGGTTATTCATTACATTCACAAAATTCTTTGTCTTGATCTCGTCGAACTTCAGCTCGTCAACGACGATCAGCCTGCTGTCCTGCACCTTGCTGGTCAGCGCGGACTTCAGAGCCGCTCTCTTTTCCTTCCGGTTCATCTTGAAGGAATAATCTCTGGGAACGGGAGCAAATACGACGCCGCCGCCGGTCCACTGAGGAGATCTGGTGGAACCCTGTCTGGCATGTCCTGTGCCCTTCTGTCTCCAGGGCTTTCTTCCGCCGCCGGATACCTCGGCGCGGGTCTTTGCCTTCTGAGTACCCTGACGCTTGTTCGCAAGCTGCTGTACGACAGCCATGTGTACCAGATGCTCGTTGACTTCCACACCGAAAACGGCATCGCTTAATTCCATGGTGCCAACTTCCTTGCCTTCCATATTGTAAACAGATACGTTTGCCATCTGCTTAATCCTCCTTCCGCACGCGTGCCTGGCAAAGGCACACTGTTATGCCTCCACCTTCGTGGTCTCTTTGATGGTTACTAATGCTTTCCTGGGACCGGGAACTGCGCCCTTGACAAGCAGCAGATTCTTCTCGGCATCCACTCTTACGATCTCCAGATTCTGAACGGTCACCTTTACACATCCCATGTGACCGGGCATTCCCTTGCCCTTAAATACGCGGCTGGGGGAAGAACATGCACCGTTGGAACCCTGATGACGGTGGAACTTGGAACCATGCTTCATGGGTCCTCTGTGCTGTCCCAGTCTCTTGATCGCACCCTGGAAGCCTTTTCCCTTTGAAATTGCGGAAGCGTCCACCTTGTCGCCCTCTGCGAAGATATCAGCCTTGATTTCTGCGCCCGGAGCATACTCTCCTGCATTCTCAAATCTGAACTCTCTGATATATCTCTTTGCGCTCACGCCTGCCTTCTTGAAGTGGCCTGCCTCAGCCTTGTTCACGCCGTGTCTGTGAATGACCTGCTTCTTTCCTCCGGCATCCTTGTTGATGATACGCTCCTTCTTATCCACGAAGCCTACCTGCACTGCACTGTAGCCGTCGTTTTCCTCGGTCTTGACCTGTGTCACCACACAGGGGCCTGCCTGAAGGACGGTCACGGGTACCAGCACGCCGTCGTCGTTGAAGATCTGTGTCATTCCGACCTTCGTTGCCAAAATTGCTTTCTTCATTTTTCCTCTCTTTCTGCCCATGGGCTTTCTACATAGCGGACCACGCGGTTACTGTTGCGCCATAACCACAGGAGTATTGCTCCTTTTCCCTTTGCCCTGATGACGTCGGGATGTGTTCTTACGTCTAAGTAGAGGTTTTTGATATTACTTACTTTGTTTTCATTTTGATGTCAATGTAAACGCCCGCCGGCATCTCCAGTCTCTGCAGTGCATCCACGGTCTTCTGGGTGGGTGCGATGATGTCGATCAGTCTCTTGTGAGTCCTCTGCTCGAACTGCTCTCTGGAATCCTTGTACTTGTGTACCGCTCTCAGAATGGTAACCACCTCTTTCCGGGTGGGAAGCGGCACAGGCCCGCTCACCTCGGATCCGGTCTTCTTCACCGTCTCGATGATCTTCTTTGCAGATGCGTCCACCAGCTGATGCTCATATGCCTTCAGGGTAATTCTCATTACTTGACTTGCCATAAAAAAAGTCGCCTCCTTTTCGCACTTTTAAGAAATGAAAATCAGGAATTTTCATTTTTAGTACGACAAGCGGTGACTGTACACTCTCCCGTGTGTGTCCGAAACCCTCGCGCAACAATTCCCGGATTACGTCATTTCACACGTCGTTTCTGCCTTATGCAGACTTTTAATTGGTACAGTGACTTGTCGTCAGTTTTGTAACTTGACATTCGCTCCACGGAAAACCTGACTGCCATTACTGGCCTCCAGCAACCTCACGCTTCACAGCTATCATGCCACAGCAATATGTAGTATAAATGCAAAAAGCCCTTTTGGCAAGGGCTTTTTAAAAAAATGTGTTTTTTTTTCAGTACAATCCTTCCTTCTCCCAGTAGCTCTCCAGCAGGTGCGGGCCCGCCAGCACCTCCCGCTCCACGGACAGGTATCTCTCATGGACCGTCCTGACGCTCCATTTCACAAGCGTGAGCCTGCCGCTGTCCAGCTCCAGCGCCGTGATGCTCCTGGGATGGACGCAGCTTCCGTCGTTCAGGTACAGCCCGCCGCCCGGCTCCGGGAGCACGGGGCGGTGGGTATGACCGGCAATCACCATCACCCGGCGCTCCTCTGCCCAGCTCTCCAGCCTTCTCTCCGTCTTCTTCCGTCTCTTATAATTCCGCGCGGCACTGGTGGGGTCGTAGATGCCCAGAAGCTCAAGCTTGCGCCAGACAAAACGCACCAGATACGCCGCCAGGGGCCACAGGGTATCGTTCAGCAGATCTCCCTGGTGTCCGTGCACCAGCAATATCTCATGTCCGCTGTCCCCGTACTGCAGCACAGCCCCCTCCAAAACCTGCATCCCCGGAAACAGAGTTCCCGCGCATCCCCCGGCGTCACACCAGGCTCCGCAGTGGGTCTCCATAAAACGGCGTCTGCTCTTTTTCCGGTCGTGGTTTCCGAAGAGCTGGATCAGCCGCCCTCTGTTATAAAACCGGGACAGCAGTTCAAAGACATCGTTGTGGATCTCCGTAATCCTCTTCAGCCCCAGGTTCTCCCACAGTTCATCCCCGTCCCCCAGCTCCGCATAGGTGTAGCACCGGTTATAATAGTACTCCAGCGCCGCATAATAAAGGTTCTGGTTAAACAGAAAATTGTCCCCTCTGTTTCCCACTCCCCTGTGACAGTCGCTCATACAGACAATCCTGCTGCAGCGGCCTATCCTGAATCTCGGGGCGCTCTCATAGACCGCATCCAGGCGCGTCCGGGTGCTCATTGCTAGCCCCTCCTGCGTCTCCTGCAGCACTTCTCATATCTTCTGCGGCTGCAGCGCATGCCCAGACGTATGAGCTTTCTGTACAGAAGCGGGAAGCAGTATCCCAGAAAGCTGATCCGATCCAGGGTAGTGCAGAAAGGTCTGGATGCCCTGAGATAACATTTGCAGCATCTTACATTTTTCCTGCAGACCAGGAAGCGGTATAACCGACCGAACCGGCAGTGCTGCCTGGTTTTGGGTCTGTCAAAGGTCAGACAGATCCTGTTGTTTTCCACACAGATTTCCTGTCTGTCATAGCCGGCCTCCAAAAGACCTCTGTAAAACGCATCCCGCATTGCCCCCTCATGGAAGCAGATACAGATCTTCATCACCAGATCGCAGGGCCTGGAGTACTCTCCGGGCAGAAATCCCGTCAGCCACCAGTGCAGGCCGTAACGCTCCATAATGCACTTTCCGTCCTTCCAGAGAGAAAACTGCATATGCGCCCTCTGGCTGTCGGTGGCACAGGTATAGAAAAGCTTTTCCGGCGGCCTATCCGTCTCTTCCTCATTATAGTAGAGCCCGATCTCCGCCCCCGTTGCACAGCCGTACTGCCCCTTCCAGAATTCCATCAGCCAGTTTTTGCCGTTGCACCGGAAGTAAATGGGCTCACAGTCCATGACCATATTCATGGAAAGCGCAAATTCGTCATACTCCGCGCAATAGCCCATGTCCCTCTGCCAGGGGTCTTCTCCCGCCGTAATGCAATCGCAGTCCCTGCACCAGGCAAAGCCGAACACGGACAACGCGCTGTTCAGGCGGAACGCCTTTTCCTCCTCGCTCTCACAGCGAACCTTCTTCGCCGCCCTTCTCCTTCGAATGTGGATACAGATACAGACCAGCGCCACGATGACCGCAAGCACTGCCAGCCCGATCAGACACCACCAGACATATTTCATAAAACAACCCTTCCTTTCCCGGTATCATCGGTTGCTTTATCATATGCCCGGCAGTCATATTCCGGCACTGCCCCGCATATAATTATGGAAACTCTCGCGCAAGACACAAAAGCGACGACTTCCGTCATGCTGACGCAGTCGGCACAAACATTCTTCGGGAAATGACTTGGATTTTCTTAGCTGGCGTACTTTGACAGCTTAGAAGATCTTCATTCCCTTCGCACTTGCATCCGGGAAGCTTCTATTATATAGTAATTAGGACAGAAAAAAGATTCAGGACAGACCGGAGGATAAAAAGATGTGGATCGCAGATAACTGGAAAGATTATGAGGTGCTGGATACCTCGGGCGGAGAAAAGCTGGAGCGGTGGGGAGACTATATCCTGGTCCGGCCGGATCCCCAGGTCATCTGGAATACGCCCCGGGAACATCAGGGCTGGAAGCATAAAAACGGCCACTATCACCGCAGCGCAAAGGGCGGCGGCGAATGGGAATTTTTCCGCCTGCCAGACGAGTGGAGCATCGGCTACGACCTGATCGCCCCGCAGGACACCGACGGTGAAAACGCCGGTCAGAGCCTGCGTTTTCACCTGAAGCCCTTCAGCTTCAAGCACACCGGCCTGTTCCCGGAGCAGGCGGTAAACTGGGACTGGTTCTCTCAGCTCATTCGGAAAAACAGGAACTCCTCCGGACAGCCCGTGAAAGTACTTAACCTCTTCGCCTACACCGGCGGCGCCACCCTTGCCGCCGCAGCAGCCGGCGCCGCCGTCACCCATGTGGACGCCTCAAAGGGCATGGTGGGCTGGGCCAGGGAAAACGCTGCGGCCTCCGGACTCGGCAGCGCCCCCATCCGCTGGCTGGTGGACGACTGTGTCAAGTTTGTGGAGCGGGAGATCCGGCGGGGAAACAAATACGACGGGATCATCATGGATCCTCCCTCCTACGGAAGAGGGCCCAAAGGGGAAATCTGGAAAATAGAAGAGAGCATCTGGCCTTTCCTTGAACTGACGGCACAACTGCTCTCCCGGAACGCTCTGTTCCTCCTGATCAACTCCTATACCACAGGCCTTCAGCCCGCCGTACTGTCCTATATGCTGAACGCAGCCGTGGCAAAGCGTTTCGGCGGACGGGTGGCCTCGGAGGAAATCGGACTTCCCGTCGGCAGCTCCGGGCTGGTACTCCCCTGCGGCGCATCGGGAAGATGGTGCAGAGAATGATCCGAACGTCACAACACATACTTTCTCAGCAGCGGCAGCTTCCGCATCGCATACGCCGCAGCAGCCGCAGGCAGGAGCGTCCCCAGGAAAAACAGCGGCAGAGAAACACACAGCGGGAAGGAAAGCGGCGTCAGCCCCAGGAATTTGTAATAAAGATTCAAAAATACCGGGTGAACCAGATAGACTCCGAAGCTTATGGCCGAGGCGCTCTCCAGAAATCCGGTATTTATATCTTTGTCACGGCAGATTTTCTCCGCACTGCCGCATTTCCATGCGCCCCCAAATAAAAGCACCGACGACACCACGGTAAAGGGATAGTTGTAGGCCATCTGCACGGGAAATCCAAGCAGTCTGCCGCCGCCTGTAAAAAGCAGCGACAGCAACGCGGCCCCAAGCCACAGGCCGCCTGAAGTTCCGCCCCGTCCTCCTGCCGAGAGCGGGCGCTTTTCCGCACCGTCCCGCACCGCGTTCCCTCCGTCCGGTTTTCTGACGGCAAACAGAAAGCCACACAAATAATAAAACAGATAGATCAAATCATCCGGCAGGGCCGGGATCCCCTCCAGCCCTGTCAGTCTTTTTACAAAGGGAAGGACGCTGCTTCCCACAAGCAGCACCCCAAGAAGACCATACCTTCCTGCCTCCGGAAGCTTTCCAAGCAGCAGACGCAGCGCCGGAGTCAGCAGATACAGAAAAAAGATCAGATACAAATACCACATATGAGACCAGCTCTGCCCCCGGAGCACCATGAGAAATCCCTGAACCGGCATACCCATGCGGAAGGTTCTCTCCAATGCGATCTGCTCCAGACAGGCATAGGGCACGCCGAACAGAAACAGCGCAAACACCACCCGCCTGCAGTATTTCGTCACCATTTTCCCGAAGGTAATCTCTCTCTTTGGATTCAGGAAGAGATAACCGGAAATCATCAGAAACACCGGAACACACCAGCTCACCAGATCCACCACCGTCAGGAGCACCCTCTTTTCCCAGGGGAAACCGCCCATATCCGTGCGATCCACGACGCCCGTCACCGTATGCAGCAGTACCACCGCACAGGTGGCCGCCACTCTCAGTTTATCCACAAACAAATCTCTTTGCCCCGTACTCATTTTTTCCTCCCTGCCGTTCCCATACAGTATAACCAAACCTCAGACCCCGCGCAAGGGAATTCAAAAAAGCATAAGGCAATCTTAAGAATCCGGCAGTCCGTCAAGCAGCGCTTCCAGTTCCTCCTTTGTAAGCCACCCTTCATACTCCAGCCGCGCGCCGCTCTCAAGCACCATGACAAACCTGATTCCGCCGTCGCTGTCCGCCTCCGGAAGGCAATCCGCCCAGTCCGCAGCATTCAGAACGGGCAGTGCGCTGTCACCGATCCAGACAGAATCCTTTCCTGCCAGCTTCAGGCACAGCGTATGCTCCCCGTCGCTCCAGGCATACTGCAGCACATGCCCTCCTTCCTCCCCGCTCACCGCCACACTGCTGGGCACATACTCCGCCGGCGGCTCTATCCTGATCTGTTCTTCTATCCCCGCCAGCGCGCAGGCTTCCTCCCAGGAGACAGATATGACAGATATATTCAGGCTTTCGGAAAGCTCCTTCTTCAAATCATCTGCCAGATCCGGTTCTGTCCTCTTATCCTGTGACGCTTCGTCCGCCGCAATCTCCTGCTCTTCAGAAGACTGCTGCAAAGCTGCCTCCTGCTCTCCGCCTCCCCAGGGCTCCGAATTCAGCTCTCCCGAGACTTCCCCGCCTGAAAACTGCGGCGAATCATTCTCCTGCACGGCGTTCTCCGCCTCCTCACACAGGACACCCGCATCAGCTTCCTCCCGAATAGTCTCGCCACATCCGGGAACCTGTGCCCTCCACCGGACGGCCCAGATTACCGCCAGGCACACCGCAGCCGCACAGAACCCGCCGGCTTTTCCTGCCGTCTGCCAAAAACGGCTCATCCCCGCCGGGATGCCTCCCTGTACGCCGTCCCTCTCCCGCACCGTGTCTTCGACAGGCTGCGGTCTTCCGCACCGCTCCAGCAGTTCTTCATCCACTCCCGAAAGGGCCTTCATAATGCGCAGTGCCTGTTCCTCCTTTTGCCTGCTCATATGACAATCCCCTCCTTTTCCAGATAGCTCCGCAGTCTGGCTCTGGTTCGGAACAGACTGGTCTTCACGGTATTCAGATTCATGGAATAACGCCCGGCGATGGCTCCGCACTCTTCCACATACCAGTACCTTCTCAGAAAAATATTGCAGTCCTTCTCCGACAGGGTGTGAAGGAAGGAATTGATCAGCCGTTCCAGCTCCGCGGCTGCCACGGCGTCCTCCGTACTCTTTGTATCGGGAATACACTCTGCCAGCTCATCCAGCGAAACCGACATCTCTCCCTTTCCGCGCTTCATACTCTTTCTCCTCTTCCATCTGTCAATAGACAGATTGCGTGTGATGGTTCCCAGAAACAATGCCAGCCGTCCCGGCCTGCCCGGCGGTATGGCGTTCCACGCCCGCAGCCAGGTATCGTTAACACATTCGTCCGCATCTTCCCTGTCATATAAAATACGCCAGGCAATACTGTGGCAATAGCTTCCGTAAGCATTCTGCGTCTCCGCGATGGCCCGCTCGTCCCGCTTCCAGTACAGATCCAATATTTCCGTATCTTCCAACGCTTTTCCTCCTGTTACATTTCCCAGCATCTCTTCACACCTATAGACGTATTTCCACACGGAAGGTTCCCGTCCCCGCAAGATTTCCCCGGATTTTTCTGCATCTTGGGCACCTTTTTTCCGCACATACAAAAAGGCGGAGCAGATAATTGCATCTGCTCCACCGATTCCTCGACCTTACAGCTTAAACTTCCTTGCGCCTTCCGACAACTCCTCGGAAATATTTACCAGAGACCCCGTAGCCTCACGGCACTCCGCCACGATTCTGGCCAGCTGATCCATGGTTGCCGCCGTCTCCTCCGTGCTTGCCGCATTGTTCTGAGATATCTCGTTCAGTCCGTCGATACTTTCTCTCACGCCATCCTTAAACTTCTCAATATTGTCAAGCTGTACAGAGATCATGTCGATTGCCCCGACCACACGGCGAACCTCCGTATTCAGGTTCTCGAACGCATCCTGCGTAACCCCCAGCTTCTCGTTCTGGTTGGTGATCTCTCCCACCACACCGTTCATGATCTCCACACTGTGATCGGAATTGGTAATCAACGTCTCCACGATACCGCGGATCTGATTTGTGGATTCCTTGGCCTGATCCGCCAGTCCCCGGATCTCCTCAGCCACCACCGCAAAGCCTCTTCCCATCTCGCCTGCTCTGGCCGCCTCGATGCTTGCATTCAGGGACAGCAGATTGGTCTGGTTTGCAATGCCGGAGATCAGGTCGGTAGCCGCACGGATCGCCTGAACGGATTCATTGGTCAGGTTGGTCTGTTTCTGCACCTCATGCACGGAGTTGCTGGTTCTCTCGCTGATGTCGATCAGCTCCCTCAGCGTGGTCTCCACCATCTCGTTGTTCTTCTTCATGGCAGCCGCGCTGGTGCTCAGATCATTGACGCTCTCTGCCGTCTTGTTGATGGCATCATTCATGTCATCCATGCTCTCGCCCACGCTCTGGGTATCCGCCGCCTGCTGGGTGGCACCCTCCGCGATTTCCGTCACCGCAACGTTCACGTTGTCAATGGACTGGGAAATGGTATCCATATTATCGCTGAAGCGATCCGTACAATCCTTCAGCTCCTGCATGCTTTTATGTATATGAGTAATGGTAAAGGAAAAGCTGGAAACTACGGAATGCACTGCCCGGGCAATCTTTCCCACCTCGTCGGATCTCCTGGTCAGTCTCTCCGGCACCTTCAGGTTCAACTGCCCGTCCGCTACCTTATCCAGATTTCCGACCACGTCAATCAGCGATTTTACGATCTTCAGAATCACCCATGCCGCTATCACCGCAACCGCCGCCACCAGCAGAACCATGAAAACGGAACTGTTTCTCACATACCCGCCGTATACGGATTCTGCCGTCTTAACACTGAGAGACGTGACCACCATGCCGTCCGGTTTGCCGGTCTCATTGCCCTCCAAATACATAGGCGCAAGATATGCCATACATTCTTTTCCGCCGATCATCACGGAGGTAAGGAAAATCTCCTCCCCCTTCATGACCCGATCCGTCACCTTACTGTCCAGCTCGGCAGTGCCGTCATAGCTGGCCGCCAGCATCCTTCCATCCATGAAAACGGCAATATCCACGTCGGTGTTCTGCTGATATTGAGCCAACAGTCCGCCAGCGCCCGACAGGGAAACCCCTTCCTTCATCAGCACGCCGTCCTGCAAGGCAAGCGGCTCACCAAATCCGTTTACAGACTCCAGCGTCATATACTCCACCGCTTTCAACGCCTGATGTACAATCTTCTCCGCCGTGGTGTCTCCCACACTGTTCAGCGCAAGATTTGCCATTACCACCAAAATGACCATGGGCAGCAATACCACCGCCATAATTTTCACAAGCAGGTTGGCTCCTTTTCTGCCGCTCACCGCATCCCCGAACGTCCCGCCGGATGCGCTTCCCATTCCGTAAGCTCCCTCTTCTCTCATATCTGCCTCCTGTACCTTTGCCGCCCCTGGGGGCAATTTTCCCTGTTTATTATAACACCGGAAACCCATATCATCAATAAAAATAATCAAAGCTCACATTCCAGCCACGCCCATTCGCAAAGCCGCGCTGTGCGCTCTTCGCTGCTTCGCAGCTCATCCCCCGCATCCCAACAGTTCAGCCACGCCCATTCGCAAAGCCGCGCTGCGCGCTCTTCGCTGCTTCGCAGCTATCTTTGCTCATAAATGGGCGTTCCCTCAACAGCCGCAGGCGACGGGGAAAATTCGTGCGAGCACGATTTTCCCCGTCGCCTGCGGCTGTTGGCTGAACTGTTGGCTTACATCAGCGGAGCCACGATCCGCATGAGCCAGCCCAGCGTTTTCTCCCAGAGCTTCAGCTTCTTAAGAGCCTCCCGGGTCTGCTCCTCACATTTCAGAAGCGTTTCCTGCACGTCCCGCTCGATCTGTGCCACCTGGGAATTTCTGCAAAGAATGACGCCGCATTCAAAATGATGGTACAGACTGCGGTAATCCAGGTTCACCGTGCCCACCGTCGCCCTGACACCGTCGGAGACAAACACCTTGGCATGAACGAATCCCGGCGTGTACTCGTAAATCCGCACCCCCGCCTCCAGAAGCTCCGCATAATAGGTCTTTGCCAGGAAGAAGGCATATTTTTTGTCCGGGATATGAGGCATGACGATCACCACCTCCACCCCCCGCTTCGCCGCATACACCAGCGCCGTCATCATCTGATAGTCCAGGATCAGATAGGGCGTCATGATGTGCACATAGGTGTGGGCCGTGTTGATGATATCCAGGTACACCCGCTCCCCCACACGCTCCGGCCCCAGGGGACAGACACTGTAGGGAATCACATATCCGTCCGGCGGCACGGGAGCCATGTCCCGACAGACATATCTGCCGAAGTCGTCCGGCTCGCGCTCAGACTCGTTCCACATCTCCAGGAACATACAGGTAAAACGCTCCACGGCATCGCCCCGCACCAGAATCCCCGTATCCTTCCAGTGCCCGAAGCGCATCTTTTCATTAATATATTCGTCCGCCAGATTGATTCCGCCGGTAAAGGCCGTCCTGCCGTCAATCACCACGATTTTTCTGTGGTCACGGTTGTTGTAATGAGGGGAAAAGATTGGCTTTATGGGAGCGAACATTTTGCAGCGGATCCCCTCCTTCTCCAGCACTCTCGGATAATAGTTAGGCAGGTTGAACAGCACATCCGTGCCGTCATACATAAACCGGACCTCCACCCCCTGCCGGACCTTCTCCAGCAGAATCTCGTGAATGGTATCCCAAACCCGCCCCTCACTGACGATAAAAAACTCTATGAAAATAAAGCGCTGCGCCTTTTTCAGTTCCTCCACCATGGCCCGGAACTGTGCATCCCCCAGAGGATAGTAAACCGCCTGGGTGTTGGTGTAGACCGGGCTGTTGTCGCGTTTGTACAGATAATGGGCCAGCTGTCCCATCTGAGGGCTCTCCTCGCGCAGTCTCTCCCAGGCCTCCCGGTTCGGCTTTACGTTTTCCGCCGTCTGCCGGGCCAGGCTCCTCAGTTTTCCGTACATCATCTTGGTGCCCGGCTGCATGGAAATGGTCGTATAAAAGATTGCGCCGAAGACAGGAAAAATAGCGATGGGAAACATCCAGGAAAGCTTCATATCCGGGTTTCCCCTGGTATTGAAAATATAGAGGATGGCCACCGCGCTGATAAATAAAAAAAGCCCGTAGAGCAGGAGACTGTAATTGCGCAGCAAAAAATAACCCAGCGCCAACAGAACAAGCTGCCCCAGGAACCCCAGCAGGATCATCACCGTCCTGCCGTATATGATAGTCTTGATATTTCCAAGCTTTTTCTTTTTTCCCTCTCCGGTACTCATACGGTCTCCCGCTCTTACAGCTGTTTTTTTCCGGCCTCCGGCTCAAGAAAGCTGTTCAGATTTACCAGACAACGGCACAGGATCTCCATCTCCTCCTCGCTCAGGTCCCTGACGATGGCCCTTATCATCTTCCTGTGAAAATCCCGGTGATGATAAAATGCCTTTTTCCCCTTCTCCGTCAGAACCACATAGACCACACGCTTGTCCTCGCTGCTGCGCTCCCGCCTGATGTACCCCTTCTTCTCCAGTCCGTTCATATTGGTGGTCAGGGTACTCACCGTGACGGAAAGCCTGTGGGCTATCATCGACATGTTTCTCGGTTCCTCCATGCCGATGGCCTCGATGATATGCATGTCATTGTTGGTAATATCGCGGAACTCCTCTGTGATAACCGCCTCGCCCTCCAGATCCATGACGTGATTAAAGAGGTTTACCAGCAGCTCATTCAGGGTCCGTTTCGTCACATGCGCCATTTTGTTACCGATGCCTTTCGTTTTCTCTACCCTCCATAATAGCAACTTCCCTCAAAAAGTCAACACTCCCGCTGCCAATTCAGCACGCACGCCCCCCAGGTCAGCCCGGCGCCAAAGCCGGAGAGCACCATCTTCATCCCTTCCTTCAGCCTGCCCGCCCGGTTCAGTTCGTCCAGAAGGACGGGAATCGACGCCGAGGACATATTTCCCACCCGGTCCAGGTTCATGGGGAACCTGTCCGCATCCAGCCCCAGCCGCCTGGCGATTCCTTCTATAATACGGAAGTTTGCCTGATGCAGCACGAACATCTCTACCTCCTCCGCCTTCAGATGCGCCTGCCGCAGTGCCTCCGTTATCCCTGTCGGAACCTGGCGCACCGCAAAGGAGAAGACCTCCCTGCCGTCCATCTTCACCCAGGGGGACTGCATGACGCCCCTGACGTAAGGATTGGTCAGCGCCCTGCTGTCGCACCGAAGCACCTCCCCCTTCCTTCCGTCGGAATGCTGCACAAAACTTAAGATGCCGCCCCGGTCGCACTGCTCCGCAAACACTGCCCCTGCCCCGTCACCGAAGAGGATACAGGTTCCCCGGTCCGTCCAGTCCACCAGCTTGGAAAGCACCTCCGCCCCCACGATCAGCGCGTTTCTGCAGATTCCGGACTGGACGTATGCCCATGCCGTATGCAGCGCAAACAGAAATCCTGCACAGGCGGCATTCAAATCAAACGCAACCGCATTCACCGCCCCCAGGCTGCTCTGTACCTGACAGGCCACACTGGGAATCCCCGTCTCCGGCGAGCAGGTGGCAACTATAAGCAGCTCCACCTGCTCCGCCCGCCTTCCGGCATCCGCCAGGGCCCTCCCACAGGCCAGGGCCGCAAGCTCCGCCACGGTCTCCCCTGTGGATACATGTCTTCCCGCAATGCCGGTTCTCTCCCGTATCCACTCGTCCGAGGTATCCACAAGCTCTGCCAGGTCATTGTTGGTCACATATTTTTCCGGCAGCGCACTCCCGGTTCCGATTATCCTCATCGACATAACGATTACTCCTTTGTCCTAAAACTTCCGAAAACGCTCATATCTCTGAGCTGCAATCTGCTCTCCGCTCATGCCGCGGTAACGTTCCAGGAATCCTCTGATCTGCTCCTTCATGTAACCGCCGATGGCCTCCGCCGTCTTTTCGTCCGCCCCCCCGAACTCCGGAATGACTTTTTCCACCACATGCAGCAGCTTCAGATCCTGAGCCGTGATCCGCATGACCTCGCTGGCCTCCTTTGCCCGGGAGGCATCCTTCCAGAGGATGGAGGCGAAGCCCTCCGGCGACAGGATGGAATAGATAGCATTCTCCAGCATCCAGACCTCGTTCCCAACCGCGGTGGCAAGGGCTCCGCCGCTGCCGCCCTCCCCGATAAAAATGCAGAGCACCGGCACCCTCAGCGCCGACATTTCCAGAAGGTTTCTGGCGATTGCCTCCCCCTGTCCCCGCTCCTCCGCCTCGATGCCGCAGAAGGCTCCCGAGGTGTTCACGAAACTGATGACAGGGCGGTTGAACTTCTCTGCTTGCTTCATCAGGCGCAGCGCCTTGCGGTATCCCTCCGGCATGGGCATGCCGAAATTCCGCCTCTGGCATTCCCGCACATCCTTGCCCTTGTCCTCCGCAATCACCGTCACCGGCTGCCCGTCCAGAAAGGCAATGCCTCCCACGATGGCCGGGTCATCCCGAAAGGCCCTGTCTCCATGGGCTTCCACAAAGTAGTCAAAAATGTGCTCCATATAGTCCAGTGCCTGGGGACGCTCCACTCTCCGAACCGCCCGCACCTTCTCCCAGGCGCTCTTGGGACGCATGGTCCACTCCTTCTCCTTCAATATCTCATTCAACTGAAAGCGGGTGTCGCTGCCCGGCGTAAAGCAGGCGTATTCTCCCTCCCTGCACTGATGAGACTTCACCAGAAAATAGATGGTCTTTTTCAAATCCTCCCGTTTGACAATGCCGTCGATGATGCCGTGCTCCTCCAGAAATTCCGCCGTCTGAAAGCCCTCCGGCAGCTCCTGTCCGATGGTCTGCCGGATGACCCTGGGGCCCGCAAAACCGATCAGGGCGCCCGGCTCCGCCATAATCACATCCCCCAGCATGGCAAAGCTGGCCGTGACGCCTCCGGTGGTGGGATCCGTCAGCACGGTACAGTACAAAAGCCCCGCCTCTCCCAGCTTCCGGACGGCAGCCGCCGTCTTGGCCATCTGCATCAGGGAAAGGATCCCCTCCTGCATCCTGGCTCCTCCCGAGCAGCAAAACAAAAACACGGGCAGCCGCTCCTCCAGCGCACGTTCCAGGGCTGCGGTGATCTTTTCCCCCACCGCCTGCCCCATGCTGGCCATCAGAAACCGGGCGTCACAGATGCCCAGCACAATGTCTTCTCCAAACACCTTACAGCGGCCCACGGCTACAGCCTCGTCCAGGCCTGTCTTCTCCCTGGCCTCCGCAAGCTTCTCCTCATAGCCCGTGTAGGCCAGCGGATTGCGCACCGGACTGTCCGCAAACCAGGGCTCAAAGCTATGCGGATCCGCCACCATGCGGATCCGGTTGGAAACCTTGACGCGGAAATAACCCCCGCACTCATAACAGATATATTTTCTCTTTACCACCCTGGACCGATCCACGCTTTTCCCGCACTTGGGACATTTTATCAGATAGACCTCTTCGCGTGGCCCGGGCGTCTCCTCCGGGGCGCTCTCCATGGAATTTTCTGCAGCGTTTTCCGCTGCGCCTTCCGCTTCCGCCTCTTCACTTGCGGAAATATTTCCCAGCGTCTTGTTTATGCTGCTCAGCTTCTGTGCAAAAAAATCCGCCCGCTTCTTTTTCATGAACCTGTTCATACCAGCTCCCGTCCGCCCGCCTGGGCTCTTTCCTTCTAACTGATGGCAAAGGTCAGCTCCGCCTGGGCCGCCGTTTTGCCGTTTACGGATGCCACCGCTTTTCCCACGCCAATGGGGCCCTTTACCTTGACAATCTCGGTCTCCAGCGTGAGCACATCCCCCGGCAATACCCTCTGCCGGAATCTGGCCTTCTCAATTCCCGCAAAATAAGCGGTTTTTCCCTTCCATTCCGGCTGAGAGAGAATCGCAACCGCCCCCACCTGCGCCAGAGCCTCCAGAATCAGCACGCCTGGCATCACCGGATTCCCGGGAAAATGTCCCTGAAAATAAGCTTCGTTCCCGCTGACACACTTTTTCCCCATCGCCCTGACTCCCGGCTCCAGCTCCTCGATGGTGTCGATCAGGAGAAAGGGATACCTGTGAGGGATAATTTCCATAATTTCCTTTGCCGTATACAATGACATACTCTGTTCCTCCCCGCGGATTTATCTCAGATGACCGATCAGAAGACTTGCGTTATGGCCGCCAAAGCCCAGAGAATTGCTGAGGGCATAGGGAACCTCCTCCCGGAAGCTTTCCCGGCAGTAATTCAGGTCAAGCTCCTCCTCCGACTCCTGCAGTCCCACGGTTCTGTGGATAAAGCCCTCCTGCAGCTGCTTCACGCAGGCAATAAACTCCACTGCCCCGGCCGCTCCCAACAGATGTCCGATCATGGACTTGGTGGAATTGATCTTCAAATGATATGCATGCTCCCCGAAAGCAAGCTTGACAGCCCTGGTCTCAAAGAGGTCGTTGTGATGGGTGGCCGTGCCGTGAGCGTTGAGGTAGGTCAGCTGCTCCGGCTTTATACCGCTGTCCTCCAGCGCGTTCAGCATGGCTCTCGCCGCGCCCGCGCCGTCCTCCGAAGGGGAAGTGATATGATAGGCGTCGGAGGTACAGCCATAGCCCAGAACCTCGGCATAAATATGGGCTCCCCTGCTTCTGGCGTGCTCCAGTTCCTCCAGAACCACAATCCCCGCGCCCTCGCCCATGACGAAGCCGCTTCTGTCCTTATCAAAGGGAATGGAGCATCTCTCGGGATCCGTACTGTCAGACAGAGCCGTCAGCGCCGTAAACCCGGCAATCCCCATGGGAGTCACCGCCCCCTCGGTGCCGCCCGCCAGCATCACATCCGCATCACCGTACTGGACGGCGCGAAACGCCTCCCCGATGGAATTTGTGCCGGTGGCGCAGGCCGTCACCACATTCAGGCTTTTTCCCTTCAGCCCGTACCGAATGCTTACATTGCCCGCCGCCATGTTGGAGATCATCAGCGGGACAAACAGAGGGGCTATCCTGGAAGGTCCTTTTTCCAGCAGCCTGCCATGCTCCCGTTCCATGGCCTGCAGGCTTCCGATGCCGCTGCCGATGGCACAGCCAACCTTCCAGGCATCCTCCGTCTCCATATCAAGCCCCGCGTCCTGTATGGCCTCCCCGGCCGCCGCCACCGCATACTGACAGAAAAGCTCCATGCGTCTGGCAGCCTTCTTATCCATATACAACCCGGAATCAAAATCCTTCACCTCGGCAGCCAGCCTGCATCTGTACTCCCCCGCGTCAAATCTTGTTATTGGTGCAAAGCCGATCTTCTCCTGCCTGATGCTTTCCCAGAATTCCCCCACGCTGTTCCCAACGGGTGTAATCGCTCCCAGCCCCGTGACCACGACTCTTCTCATATCGCCATACCTCCGTCCACACAAATCACCTGTCCCGTGATATAATCCGCACCTCTTCCGGCCAGAAAGGCCACAGCCTCCGCTATATCTCCCGGCTCACCCATCCTGCCCATGGGGATGGCGCTTACCGCGGCCTCTCTTGTCTTCTCCGGCATGGCCTTCGTCATTTCCGTGTCAATAAAGCCGGGCGCCACCGCGTTGACGCAGATTCCTCTGCCGGCCAACTCCCGGGCCACGCTCTTTGTCAGGCCGATGACCCCCGCCTTGGCCGCCGAGTAATTCGCCTGCCCCGCGTTTCCCAGCACACCGGATGCCGAGGAAATGTTGATGATCTTTCCGCCCCTCTGCTTCAACAGGTATCGGGAGAGATGCTTCATGGTATTGAAGACGCCCTTCAGATCAATATCCAAAACACTGTCGTACTCTTCCTCCGTCATCCGCATGATCAGGTTGTCCCGGGTAATACCCGCATTGTTTACCAGAATATCCACATGGGAGTATTTTTCCACGGCGCTTTTTATCATCTGTCCGCAGGCGGCATGATCCGCCACATTGCAGCCCACCGCCTCGGCGCTTCCGCCGTTTCTCTCAATCTCCTCCACCACCTCTTTGGCCTTCTCGGAGGAACCGTTGTAATTTACCAGCACCGTGGCCCCAAGCTCCGCAAGCTTCAGGGCGATGGCTCTTCCGATGCCTCTCCCTGCACCCGTGACCAGCGCCACCTTCCCACTCAGCTCTCTCTCCATTTTATCAGATCCTCCACTGTCTCTACATTCACCGCTCTTGCACTGCGGTCGATCCTGCGCAGGAAACCGCTCAATGTCTTTCCTGGCCCGATCTCAACAAAGGTATCCACACCCTCCGCCAGCATCCGCTCCACGGTTTCCCGCCATCTCACAGTACAGTATACCTGCCTGGTCAGAAGTTCTCTGACCCTGTGGGCCTCTGTTACCTGAGCTGCCTCCACATTGCAGTAATAGGGAATCCCCGGCGTCCGTACCGCCGTGTTCTCCAGCTCTCTTCCCAGCTTTTCCCCGGCTCCCTTCAGAAGTGCGGAGTGAAACGGGCCGCTGACCTTCAGGGGGATACACCGCTTCGCGCCGCTCTCCAGGAGTCGTCTGGCAGCCTCCGTTACAGCTTCCTCTTCCCC
The DNA here is from genome assembly GCA_910586835.1 of uncultured Acetatifactor sp. GTDB lineage: Bacteria > Bacillota > Clostridia > Lachnospirales > Lachnospiraceae > Acetatifactor. Next base: position 6,345 of record CAJUJU010000047.1, on the reverse strand, counting down.
GCTGATCACCAGCTGTCCGGGACAGTTGTCGTTGGCAATGGAAACCGTGCCCGGCGTCTCCTCGCAGATCCTCCCCACCGTCTCCGCGTCCAGCCCCAGGACGGCCGTCATTGCTCCGCCCGTGGGATACGCCTCCTGCATATAGATTCCCCGGCTGCGGATCAGGCGGAACAAATCCGCCGGCTCCATGACTCCTGCGGCCGCAAGGGCCCCGTACTCCCCAAGGCTTAAGCCCGCGCAGCAGTCCGCCTTTCCGCCCAGTTCCTCCATCACCTTCAGAATGGCCACCTCGGTAGCCAGCATGGCAATCTGAGTGTACTCCGTGATATTCAGCTTATCGTTCTCCGTAAAGCACAGCTGCGCCACATCCAGCCCTGCGGCCCGCCCCGCCAGATCATAGACCTTCCTGGCCGTCTCGTATGTCTCATAAAAGTCCTTCCCCATGCCGGCGTACTGGGCTCCCTGCCCCGGGAAGACAAACGCTGTTTTTCCCATGATTACATTTCTCCTTCCCCTGCGGCCAATACAGGAGGCTGACTCAACAGCTTTTCCGCCTGAGCCATAATCTCCTCCAGCATCTCCTGACAGGTCTGCTCCTGTTTAACCATTCCGGCAATCTGTCCTGCCATGACGGTTCCGTTTACCACGTCCCCCTCCATTACGGCCCTGCGCAGAGCTCCCAGCCCCAGCTTTTCCAGCTCCTCGAAGCCTGCGCCCTCCTGCTCCAGCCTCAGATATTCCCTGGTCATCCGGTTGCGCAGAGAGCGCACGGGATGTCCGGTGCTCATCCCTGTGACCTCAGAATCAATATCCTTGGCCTTGATCAGCTTTTCCTTATAATTGGGGTGCACAATGGATTCCCGGGCCACCACAAAGCGGGTTCCCATCTGAACCCCCGCCGCCCCCAGCATCAGCGCTGCCGCAAGGCCCCTTCCGTCACCGATTCCTCCGGCGGCGATTACCGGTATGGAAACCGCATCTGCCACCTGGGGAACCAGCGCCATGGTGGTAAGGGAGCCGATGTGTCCGCCGCTCTCCATGCCCTCCGCCACAACGGCATCCGCCCCGGCCCGCTCCATCAGCTTCGCCATGGCTGTACTGGCTACCACGGGAATCACCCGGATACCGGCCTCTTTCCAACGTATCATATATTTTGCAGGATTTCCTGCACCGGTGGTCACGACCCTGACGCCCTCCCGGGCAATGATCTCCGCGATCTCATCGGCCTCCGGGTTCATCAGCATCAGATTAACGCCGAAAGGTCTGTCCGTCAGTTCCCTGGCCTTCCTGATTTCCTCTCTCACAAAGGCTGCGGGAGCACCGCCCGCACCGATGATCCCCAGTCCCCCTGCCTCGGACACGGCCGATGCCAGCCGATGCTCCGCCACCCAGGCCATACCGCCCTGGATAACCGGATATCTGATCCCAAGAAGCTCTGTCAGCTTTGTTTTCATACCGATTCACATTCCTTTCTGCAACCTGTGCACCCGGGCGCTTTGCCCGCTCCGCCTCATACGGATTCCTTCTATTCTATGCCCTTGTCCGCAAGATACTCCATCACCTTGCCGACAGTCTCCAGCTTTTCCAGATCCTCAGAGGGAATTTCAATGGAAAACTCATCCTCCAGAGCCATCACCAGCTCAAACAGATCCAGCGAGTCCGCATTCAGATCATCCTTAAAACTGGTCTCCTCCGTAATATCCATTCCGTCCGCGTTCAGTTTCTCCTCAATCAATTCCTTCACTCTCTCCAGCATGTCTTTTCTCCTTCCTCTTTACCTGGTTTTTCATACCACCTGAAACGGTATACTATTCTATTTGTTTGACACTCAAACTATTTGATTATCAAACTATCAGAATAATACTACTCCTTTGCTCTCCCGTCACTGGGAAATAAGTACCATTTTCATCGAAAACGCATCTGCAATTTATTAGTCATACCGTCAATTTTCACGAAATATTCGTTTTCTTAATTGTAATTTTAGAAAATTTGTGTATAATAAATATAAGGGAATACGATTTCCCTGAAAAAAGCCTGTCTACAGGTACGGCAGGAGGACAGTTGTATGAGTAGCAAACCTCAGGTTCCGACTTTTGAAGTGTTCTGTCGTCTTGCAGAGGAATTTTCCCCCTGCATGAACGATTATCTGTTTGTCTGTGATTTCGTCAGAGATGTCTATTACATTACGGAAAACGCAATGGCGCGTTTCCTCCTTCCCAGCAACATGTTTGACAATGTGACGGAAACGCTCCGCGGTTTTGTATCTCCCGATGACTTTCCCATGCTGGAGCTGGATCTGATGCAGATCAACTCCGGCAAAAAGGATCACCACAATCTGGAGTACCGCTGGATCGCCAGGGACGGCTCACCCGTCTGGATCAACTGCCGGGGAAGAGTCATCCGCAATCCCGACGGCTCACCCGCTCTGATGGTGGGCTGCATCAACGAGATCGGCAACCAGCAGAAGGCCGACAATGTCAGCGGTCTGCCCGGGGAAAGCTTTCTGCGGGAACATATGCAGATGATGAAGCCTCTCCTCACCGGAGGGATTCTGATGCGTCTTGGCATTGACGATTTCAAAGTCATCAACGAACGGCACGGCATTGAGTATGGAAACTTTGTGCTGAAAAAGGTGGCGGACTGCATCCAGCAGTCGTTGGGACCTCTGCAGTACGCTTACCGCATTGTCTCCGATGAATATATCGTCCTGGACGCCTCGGGCAGTCCCGTGGAATCCATGAATCTCCTCTATCACCGCATCCGTTCCGCCGTGGATCATCTGGTGGAGAAGGAATGCTACAAGGCGCTCTATACCATTTCCGGCGGTATCGTCCCCCTTGGCCAGGTGGATGCCGCCACCGAAGAGGAGATCCTGAAGCTGACGGAATTCTCTCTTGCAGAGGCAAAAAACCGGGGCAAAAACCAGGTTTACCTTTTCAACAATGATGATTACCAGATATTTTTACGTCGTCGTTATATCCGCTCCTGCCTGCGCAGATCCATTGCCCGGAATTTTGAAGGGTTTGAACTTTACTATCAGCCCATCGTCATGAGCGGCGGGGAAGAGCTCTATGCGGCGGAGGCGCTGCTGCGCTACAGCACCCCCGAAGGCGATGCCATCCCTCCTTATGAATTGATCCCCATTCTGGAAGACAGCGGCCTGATCGTGCCCGTGGGAAAATGGATTATCCGAAACGCATTGGATATGTGCATGCGCTGCCGGAAAAAATATCCGGATTTCCGGGTATCCATCAATCTCTCCTATATTCAGCTCCTGAAGAGTCCTCTGTTTGAGGAGATCATGGACGCTCTGGCGCAGAGCTCGCTGCCACCCTCCTGTCTCATTGTCGAACTCACGGAAAGCGGACATCTGGAAAACAGCCCCGTGGTGCAGAATGTGTGGAACAAGCTGCGGAATATTGATGTCAATATTGCCATAGACGATTTCGGAACCGGCTATTCCAACCTTCAGAATATCGGAAGTCTGCGTCCCAACATTGTTAAAATAGACCGGAGCTTTACCTCAAAGGCATTGCAGAACGAATATGAATTCGAGCTTCTGATACATATCATCCGCATGGTACACAGCATCGGCCTCTGCCTGGTGGTGGAGGGAATCGAAACCCAGGACGAACTGACAAAGGTCACCTCCCTGAAGCCCGATTACATTCAGGGTTACTTCTACAGTATGCCTTGTCCCAAGGATGAATTTTTGAAAAAATTCGGGCTTAGTGTTGCCTGAAAAAGTGCCGCAGGCGGCACTGGTCATGATGCAGTTTCCTGCAAGTAAATAGGCTGACGCAGTTACATGGCGTCAGCCTTTTGGGTTTTGGTCTGTTGTCACAGGGACAACACTGTTTTTCTGTGGCCTTTGGGCACTTCTACAACAGCATTTTTCCCTCAATGCCTTCAAAATCTATGGTTTTCTCACTGCCGTCCTTCATCCTTACCGTCACGGGGCCATAGCCTCCATAGCCTTCTTCGTCCGTGTAAACCACCTCTTGAATGGGAAACAGCTCTTCCTCCCCAAACTCCTCATGGCTCTCTCTCGTGAGCACCTGGGAAATCAGGATATAGGGCTCATAGCCATAGTGCTTCCGCCGCTTCATGGAGGCTGCAATCACAATGGAATGCAGGGAATCGGGATTGGTTCCCGTGCTGTGCACCAGCCGCAGCTCCTCCCAGCCGTCATAGACCGTCATGGCCATCTGCTTTTGATTTCCCTGAGAATCCGTTCCCTTCAGAATAATTGCCTTTGCACCTTTACAGCTGAGCTCCTCCACCTTCGTCCCGTTGTCGGGAAATCCATAGGAACCCAGCGTCAGCTCCACCGGGCACCGATGCAGCCGCAGCTTATCCACCCGCATGATTCCGAAGGGCACCGCGAAGTCCGCCAGATTCAGCGCCTGCATCCAATGGCATTCCGTCTCCAGCCGGTAGCCAAAGAACTGCCTGCGGTACAGAACTCCCTTCTCCTCCCCGTGCCAGAAGGTGACGTTGGCCCGTGACAACACTCCTGTGGTCGTATCCCTCAAAACATACTGCTGCGACTCCACCTCCTCCGCAGGAGACGCCTCCCAGGGATATTTTGTGTTAAAGCACAGCTTGGAATAGTTCCACATGCCATGTCTGTCGCCTGTGTCCTTCACTACCTTGCCCGTGCGCAGTATGGTCTCCCCGCTGGCCTCGTGGTTGGAAAAGCACAATGCCGGCCCGTCCAGCGTCGTCACCTTCACCTGATTTTTCCGAAGCACTTCCCAGGTGCCGTTGTTCTCCCGGGCCGTCCAGAAGGGATGCTCCGCCGGCAGGTGCAGGCACAGGAATGCCTTGCCCAGCCAGAAGGGCGACTCCGCGCAGGAATAATACTGCACCAGCGGAGTAAACTGTCCGTAAAAGCCCAGGGTCGGCACTCCCTGACAGAGAAAATCCTCCCTGCCCAAAAATTGCAGCAGGGAACCGGATGAGATCCTTCTGGCCCGCCCCGGATCCGCCTTGCCCCCCGGCAGCATCAGGTTTCCGTCAAAGGCACTGGTGGCGGCATTTCGGTAAATATTGCTCCGTCCCCACATATTGGTCCAGCCGTCCCGGTCAAAAAAGTCCCCGTAGGTCTCCATCAGTTTGTTGGACTGCTCCTCAAACCGTTTTGCAAAATAAGGCGCGTTCTCATAGCCGTACCACAGATTCCAGATAGGCGCGTATACGTTGAATGCCCAACAGGAATAATAGTCGAAGCTGTGCCCGTCCCTGTACCAGCCATCCCCCGCATAATAATCCAGGATCGCCTGGGCATGATCCAGCATCACATCCTTCTGAACGGGATACCCCTCCATGTGCAGAAAGGCCATATCCAGCATGTTGAACAGTCTCCAGTTCTGAGGTACTGTGCTGGCATGGGCATAGGAGGTCAGAAATCGGGCAATGGTATCCCTCTCTTCCTTTGTATAGGTATCCCAGATCTGCTCCCTGCAGACCCAGAGGCAGATCACCAGGGCACAGGTCTCCACGGTCTGCTGAAAGGCCCGGAAGGTATCCGTGGCTCCTGTGATCTCCAGCTGATCCTCATAGGCTCCCACAAACAGTTCATCCCCCCGGGTACAGATCCGAAGCACCTGATTTTTGTAATACTCTGCCATGGAATACCCGCAGACCTTCAGATCCGGAAGATTATGTATCACGGGCGCGGCGATGAAAAAGGTGCGGGTCAGACCCTCGAACACCTCCGCCAGACGCTGTGTCTTCTGCTGCTCCTCCGGATCCCTCAGATGAGGATAGGTGATCTCCGTCTCCTTTCTGGGCATGACCACCGGCTTTTCAAAATCGTCAATATTCCGAAATACCCCTTCCAGCAAGTAAATTCCCGCCTCCAGCCAGCCTTCTCTGGTCAGGCCGGTATAGGGGCTTAACTCAAAATCCAGGGTTTTGGGCTCAAATTTCATGGCATCCCTCCTGTCCGTCTCCGCGGACAACCATTCGCCGACAGCTACGCAATATCCTCCATCTGGGCCGTGTACAGATGATAATAGTATCCCTTTTTCTCCATCAGCTCCTCGTGAGTGCCGCACTCCATGATACCGCCCTGATCCACATACATGATCTTATCGCAGTTTTTGATGGTGGAGAGCCTGTGGGCAATGATAAAGGAAGTACGTCCCTGCAGCATGGCATTCAGACCCTGCTGCAGCGCCCGCTCCGTCTGTACGTCTATGCTGGAGGTCGCTTCGTCCAGCACCAGAATGGACGGGTCGGACAACAGCGTTCTGGCAAAGGAAATCAACTGTTTCTGTCCCTGGGACAGCAGAAGATCGGAAGAGCGTCGTGTAGGGAAAGAGTGTAGATCTCGGTGGT
>CAJUJU010000046.1:18182-31494 GCA_910586835.1 uncultured Acetatifactor sp. | reverse complement strand
TGGTACAGGGTGAGAGACAGTTTGCAAGGGATAACAAGTCTCTGGGACAGTTCCGCCTGGACGGCATTCCGCCTGCAAGAAGAGGCGTTCCTCAGATCGAGGTTGCCTTTGACATTGATGTAAACGGCATTGTAAACGTGTCCGCAAAGGATCTGGGCACGGGTAAAGAACAGCACATCACGATCACGGCAGGCTCCAACATGTCCGATGACGAGATCGAGAGAGCAGTGAAGGAAGCAGCTGAGTTTGAGGCTCAGGACAAGAAGAGAAAAGAAGCAATCGAGACCAGAAATGAAGCAGATTCCTTTGTCTTCCAGACGGAGAAGGCAATGGAGGAGGTCGGTGACAAGCTGGCCGACAGCGATAAGTCCGCGGTTCAGGCAGATGTGGATGCGGTGAAGGCTATCCTTGAGAGGACGAAGGATCAGGAGATGAGCGACAGCGATCTGGATGAGCTGAAGGCCGCAAAGGAGAAACTGACCAACAGCTCCCAGGCTCTGTTTACCAAGATGTATGAAAACATGCAGCAGGCACAGGGAGCCGCAGGCCCCGATATGAGCGGCGGCGAAGCGTCCTCTTCTTCCTCCGCTCCCGAGGATGACGTCATCGACGGAGATTTCAGAGAAGTTTAATACTGTGCCGGCGGCCTGGCTGAAAGGAAATTGGTATGGCAGAACAGAAGCGGGACTATTATGAGGTCCTGGGCGTTGAGAAAAATGCGGATGACGCCGCAATTAAAAAAGCATATCGTGTAATGGCAAAGAAGTATCACCCGGATATGAATCCGGGTGATGCCGAGGCCGAGAAGAAGTTCAAGGAAGCCTCGGAGGCCTATGCGGTACTCAGCGATCCGGAGAAGAGACGTCAGTATGACCAGTTTGGGCATGCGGCATTTGAAGGTGGCGCAGGCGGAGCCGGAGGCTTCGACTTCAGCGGCGCCGATTTTGGCGATATTTTCGGAGATATCTTTGGAGACTTGTTTGGCGGCGGACGGAGCCGGGGTCAGAGCAACGGTCCCATGAAGGGGGCAAATCTGCGCACCAGCGTGAGGATCACCTTTGAGGAGGCTGTATTTGGCTGCAAAAAAGAAATTGAGCTGACGGTAAAGGAGACCTGTAAGACCTGTAACGGTTCCGGTGCAAAACCGGGCACCAGCCCTGAGACCTGCTCCAAGTGTGGCGGCAAAGGGCAGGTAGTGTTTACCCAGCAGTCCTTTTTCGGCACGGTTCGCAACGTGCAGACCTGTCCGGATTGTCAGGGAAGCGGTAAGGTTATCAAGGAGAAGTGTGCGGATTGTCGGGGAACCGGCTACATTCCCATGAAAAAACGGTACTCCGTGGATATTCCCGCGGGGATCGACAACGGTCAGTCCACACGGATGCCGGGACTTGGCGAGCCGGGTGTGAACGGCGGCCCCAGAGGCGATGTGCTGATTGAGGTGATCGTGGGACGACATCCCATCTTCCAGAGGCAGGAGTTTGATATTTTCTCCACAGTTCCGGTATCCTTTGCGGTGGCGGCGCTGGGCGGAGAGATCCTGATTGACACGGTGGACGGAAAAGTCATTTATGATGTAAAGCCGGGGACACAGACGGATACCAGAGTACGGCTGCGCGGCAAGGGTGTGCCCTCCTGGAGAAACAAGGATGTCCGGGGAGACCACTATGTGACATTGGTGGTGCAGGTTCCCGATAAGCTGAGCCATGAGGCAAAGGAACTGCTGCGCCAGTTTGACGAGGTCACAGGAGATACATTGCGGGCGGCTTCCAAAGCGTCCACGGATCAGGAGCCGGGGGATAAAGATAACAACGGCAAGGAAGGCAAGAAAAAGAAGTTCTGGAAATAAAGAAACGAGAAGAGCAGACTGAAGTGCCAGGCTGCTCTTTTTACCGTATAGGATCAGGGCTTTTGCCGCCCTGGCCCTGATAAAAAATTGTGAAACCATATCTGAATATGGGGGGGATCATGGAATTTTTGAATTTGCTTTGCGGCTTGTACATAGTCGGCCTGACGGTGGCGCTGCCTCTGTATACGGGGGGCACCTATTCTCAGCTGGGAGATACCAAATATCTGCTGTTTCGGAATCTGACCGGTCTGTGTCTGTGTCTGTGGCTTCTGGGAACGGTGTTTGAGGGAGTTCGGAGGCTGCAGGCAGAAGCGGTGTCCGGGGGCGGCTCTGAGCGGAGGGCTGCGGGAACATCGAGGGAAGTAAGTCCGGGCAGGGCGGGAAAAGCCAAGGGTAGGTTGAGCGTACTGGGGGTTCGGGGGTTCAGTGCGTTGGATGTCTTTGTGCTGTCATACGGCGGAGCAGTGGTGCTGTCTGCGTTTTTGAGCAGCTACAGGCAAACCGCGTGGTTGGGCTATATGGAGTGGTACATGGGCGGTGTGTCACAGCTCATGTTTGTGGGAATTTATTTCTTTGTATCCAGATGCTATGACGGTAAGGGGTATCCGCTGGCTCTGGGAACGGCAGCCTTTTTTGCGGCGGCGGTTCTGGGGATTCTGCATCGACTGGGGCTGGACCCGCTGGGTCTGATGAGAGATTTCAACACGGGGGACTGGACCTACAGCCACATGCTTTCCACGCTGGGAAACATTAACTGGTTCTGCGGCTATTGCAGTGTGGCTGTGGCATTTCCCGTGGCGGGCTTTCTGAAAAATCCCAAAAGGTGGGTGCGTTGGCTGCTGTATCCGGTGAGTGTGTCCGGGCTGCTGCTGCTCTTTATTCAGGGCAGTGATACGGGGGTGATGCTTACGGCAATCTGTCTGCTGGTGTGCCTGTTCTGCGGACGAAAGGAGGAAGCTGTTTTTGAACGTACGCTTTTTCTGGCGGCAGGTCTGTTTTTCCTGATTCCCTGTTATGGGGGGCTGGCCTCCCTGCTGGGGAAGAGTGCGCTGGCCGCGCTGCCTGCGGACAGCATCGGCTGGAACGCCATCAACCATAAGCTGTGGTGGGCCGCAGCGGCGGCAGCAATGGGGCTTTGCATTTTGCTGAGACTGCTGGCCCGGAAGAGACAGAAAAGAGCGCAGAGGTATGTGCGTTATGTCTTTGCCGGTCTTCCGCTGTTGGCGGTGGCTGTGGGGGCGGCAGTGTTTCTGGTCAGACAGCCTGCGGGAGAGATGTGGGGCAGCGGAAGAGGGGCGCTCTGGAAGATTGCTCTGGAGGGCTTTTCGCGGGGCGGCTGGATTCAGAAGCTTGTGGGGACAGGCCCGGATTGCTTTGCAGAGTACATCTACTCTTCTTTTTCTGCGGATGCCCTGTTTTTTCAGGAGGGAAGATGGGCGGGCTCCGTGTATGCCAACGCCCACAATGAATGGTTGAATCATCTGGTGAATCTGGGTATAATGGGGACAGGCTGTTATATGGGGATTTTTGTTTCCGGGGCGATACGCTGCCGCAGATATCTGCCGGGGATTCTGGCGCTTGCATTGTACGGCGCGGCGTCGCTGACCGGCTTCCAGCAGTGTCTGAGCACACCGCTGCTCTTCCTTGTGCTGGGGCTGTGCGAAAATCGAATGAGAAGGGCGGAAAGCCCGCAAATAAGGAAGGAGTGCCGGGAAGGGCAGGAAGGAAGAAACGAGTATGAGATGGGTGAGATTCAGGATCAGGACAATTACGGAGGCGGAAGATATCATAATCAGCACATTGTATGAAATCGGGCTTGAGGGGGCGCAGATCGAGGACAGAATTCCGCTGACACCACTGGAGAAGGAGCAGATGTTTGTGGATATTCTTCCCGAGGGGCCGGAGGATGACGGGCTTGCCTGGCTGAGCTTTTTTGTGGAGAAAAAAGACGACGGTCTGGTTGCGGTGTGCGGGGAAGACAGAACCGTGGATTCTGTGCTGGCCCGGATCAGAGAGGAACTGGAGCAGATAAGGGCGTACTGCGAGATCGGAGAGGGATCCGTCACCGTGGATGAGACGGAGGATATCGACTGGATCAATAACTGGAAGCAGTATTTCCATCAGTTTTATATTGACGATATTCTGGTGATACCCTCCTGGGAGGATATTCAGCCAGGAGATGAGGAGAAGCTGGTACTCCACATTGATCCGGGCACGGCGTTCGGAACGGGGATGCACGAGACCACTCAGCTCTGCATCCGTCAGCTGAGAAAATATATCACGCCGGAGACGGAGCTTCTGGATGTGGGGACGGGCAGCGGCATTCTTTCCATTCTGTCCCTGATGTTCGGGGCAAAGCGTGCTGTGGGAACCGACCTGGATATCTGCGCGGAGGAGGCGGTGGCCCAGAACTGCCTTGCCAACGGCATTGCGCCGGAACGTTTTGAACTGCTGATCGGAAACATTATCACGGACAGAGCAGTACAGGATCAGGTGGGATATGCCTGTTACGACATTGTGGCGGCGAACATTCTGGCGGATGTGCTTGTGCCTCTCACGCCGGTGGTGGTAAATCATCTGAAGCCGGGGGGAATCTATATTACCTCCGGGATTATCGACGATAAGGAACAGACTGTGACAGAGGCGGTGGAAGCGGCTGGTCTTCGTGTTCTGGAGGTGACCCGCCAGGGCGAGTGGGTCAGCGTGACGGCACGGAAGGAGTAATGGTCAGTGTATCAGTTTTTTGTGGAGGCAGGGCAGATCAAAGAAGGTGACAGAAGCGTCATTATAACCGGCAGCGATGTAAATCACATCAAAAATGTGCTTCGTATGCGTGTGGGGGAGGAGCTGAGCGTCAGCAACGGGCAGGACGGGAAGGAATACCGCTGCGGGATTGCTGCGTTTGAGGAGGACCGGATTGTCTGCGAGCTGCGGTTTATCAAGGAGGACAATGTGGAGCTTCCTGCCCGGGTGTATCTGTTTCAGGGGCTGCCGAAGGCGGATAAAATGGAGCTGATTATACAGAAGGCGGTGGAGCTGGGGGTCAGCGGGATCATTCCGGTGGCTTCCAGGCGATGTGTGGTGAAGCTGGAGGAGAAAAAGGCGGCGGCCAGAAGGCAGCGGTGGCAGGGGATTGCGGAGGCGGCCGCGAAGCAGAGCAGGCGGGGAATCATACCTGAAGTTTGCCAGGTGACGGATTTCCGGGAGGCGGTGCGGATGGCGGCTCACATGGATGTGAGATTGATACCCTACGAGCTGGCGGAAGGCATGGATAAGACGAGAGCATTGATAGACGGGATCCGGCCGGGACAGAGTGTGGCGGTGTTTATCGGCCCGGAAGGCGGTTTTGAGCAGGAGGAGATCAGCCTGGCGGCGGAAAACGGCATTGAGGCCATCACTCTGGGACGCAGAATTCTGCGGACGGAGACGGCGGGGCTTGCGGTTCTTTCCTGGATCGGATATGCGCTGGAAGGCACAGTGACAGGATGATGTGCATATGCTATGCTATAAGTCGGTTCTGGCAGACCTGCGTAAAACGGGCAAAAAAAGAGTGAATGCCCGCTGAAGCGGACAGGGGGTATAAATTTGAAAGAGGTATATCTGGACAATTCCGCAACTACACGGGTATTTCCCGAGGTCGCGGAGTTGATGACGAAAATAATGTGCGAGGACTACGGCAATCCTTCCAGCCTTCATCTGAAGGGAGTGCAGGCGGAAAACTACCTGCGCTATGCGAAGGAGACGTTGGCGAAGCTGCTGAAGGTAAACGAGAAGGAGATTGTCTTCACCTCGGGAGGAACGGAGTCGGACAATATGGCGCTGACGGGCTGCGCCTTTGCAAACTGCAGGCAGGGAAGACATATCATAACCACGCAGATCGAGCATCCTGCCGTGCTTAAAACCTGTGCCTGGCTGGAGACTGTGGGGTATCGGGTGACGTATCTGCCCGTGGATTCCAGCGGCAGAATTTCCCTGGATGATCTGCGGGGAGCCATGCGCAGCGATACGATCCTGGTGTCCGTGATGCACACCAACAATGAAATCGGTTCGCTGCAGCCCGTGGCGGAGGCGGGAGCCCTGATCAAGAGAATGAACCCCAATACGCTGTTTCATGTGGATGCGGTGCAGGGCTTCGGAAAGGCAAAAATTTATCCGAAAAAGATGGGGATCGACCTTTTATCCGCAAGCGGCCACAAGATTCACGGTCCCAAGGGCATCGGTCTTCTGTATATCGGGGAGAAGGTGAAGATTCAGCCGCTGATTCATGGAGGCGGACAGCAGATGAACCTCCGGTCCGGCACCGACAATGTGCCCGGAGCGGCCGGCATGGCAAAGGCGGCGGAGCTTTTGTATGCTCATTATGAGGAGGATCAGGCCCGGCTGTACCGGTGTAAGAGATACTTTATGGACGGGGTGAGAAGGATAGAGGGTGTCCGCATTAACGGTCTTCTGCCGGGAGAGCCGGAGGGAGCGGGAACGGCGCCTCACATTGTCAGTGTGTCCGTCCCCGGCGTGCGCAGCGAGGTACTGCTGCATGCCCTGGAGGAGAAGGGGATCTATATCTCCGCGGGAAGTGCCTGCGCAGCCCGCAAGCCCCAGCCCTCAGCGACCCTGAAGGCTGTCGGCACAGACAGGTCTCTTCTGGAGTCTACCGTGCGGTTCAGCTTTTCCGTCTATACCACCGAAGAAGAATTGGACTATACATTGCGTGAATTATATGATAAAATTCCTATGCTGAGAAGGTTTACGCGCCGATAAGTGTGTAAAGAACTTCTAAGTTACACACTGAAGAATCGCAGGGGAAGCAATTCTTCTCACGGATTGTTTGTGCCGCCGCAGGCGGCATAACGGGAAGTGGGAACGGCAGAAAGTATGGGAAGGATTGAAAATGTTTACTGCTTTTTTGATAAAATACGCTGAAATCGGAATCAAGGGAAGGAACCGCTATCTGTTTGAGGACGCGCTGATTCATCAGATGAAGTTCGCTCTGAAAAAGTGTGAGGGCAGGTTTCTGATCTCCAAGACCCAGGGCCGCATTTTTGTGGAGGCGGAGGGAGAGTTTGACTATGACGAGGCGGTAGGGCGGCTGCAGCATGTGTTCGGTATCTCCGGCATCTGTCCCATGATCTATGTGGAGGATGAAGGTTTTGAAAAGCTCTGCGACACTGTGGTGAAGTACATGGATGATGTGTACCCGGATAAGAACAAAACCTTTAAGGTAAACTGCAGACGTGCAAAAAAGAGTTACCCGAAGGATTCCATGGAGGTCAATGCGGATCTGGGCGAGGCGCTTCTGAAGGCGTATCCCGGGCTGAGGGTGGATGTGCATCAGCCCGAGATTCTGCTGAATGTGGAGATTCGGGAAAAGATTTATATCTATTCAGAGATCATACCCGGTCCCGGGGGAATGCCTGTGGGAACCGGCGGCAAGGCCATGCTGCTGTTGTCGGGAGGGATCGATTCCCCTGTGGCGGGTTACATGATCGCCAAGAGGGGCGTGAAGATTGACGCGGTGTATTTTCATGCGCCGCCCTACACCAGTGAGCGCGCCAGGCAGAAGGTGGTGGATCTGGCCAGGCTGGTCTCCAGGTACACCGGGCCGATTTATCTCCATGTCATCAATTTTACGGATATTCAGCTGTATATTTATGAGAAGTGCCCCCATGAGGAGCTGACGATCATTATGCGGCGTTATATGATGCGCATTGCGGAGCACATTGCCCGGGAGACGGAATGTCTGGGTCTGATCACGGGAGAGAGCATCGGGCAGGTGGCGTCTCAGACCATGAGCTCGCTGATCGCCACAAATGAGGTGTGTGAGCTTCCCGTCTATCGTCCGCTGATCGGCTTTGACAAGGAGGAGATTGTGGCGGTTGCAAAGAAGATCGATACCTTTGAGACCTCCATTCAGCCCTTTGAGGACTGCTGTACCATTTTTGTGGCCAAGCATCCCGTGACAAAGCCAAACGTCAATATTATCCGGAGACATGAGCATAATTTGGACGAAAAGATAGAGGCGCTGGTAAAGACAGCGCTGGAGAAGGACGAGCTGATTATTGTGGAGTAGGCGGCGGTTATTCTGCAGTTTGGCAGTGCAGCCGGCAAGGCGGATTTTCCGACATGCGGGAGAAGGCGTCCTGCGGGAAAAAAGAAAAAACCCGGGAGGCCTTGTCTCCCGGGAGTTCTTATGTCTGTACTGCGGACAGTCTGAAATATGTAAATGTCTTATACAATGTAGGGCTTCAGAACCGCCAGCACTTCTTCTGCGCCGTCCTCGGCGTGGATATTCAAATCGATGGGCTTGGAGAGATCCAGGCTGAAGATACCCATGATGGACTTTGCGTCGATCACATATCTGCCGGAAACCAGGTCAAAGTCACAATCAAATTTGGTAATATCGTTTACAAAGGATTTCACTTTGTCGATTGAATTTAAAGAAATCTGTACTGTTTTCATTACAGCTGCCTCCTTCCATAGGTGTCGCACACCTTCTGTTTCCATATTAAGGGCAAAAGGAGGAAAAGTCAAGGCTTAATAGTGTCCGAATCTGATATTCGGTTCGCGTGCCTGTGCGGAACAGCATGATAGGTATTCCGAACAGAAACCGGCAGGCCCTGGCTTCTCGTACAGACAGTTCAGGGAAGGATTGGGAGAAACGGAAATGATGAAAAAGGCGGCGTTACACAATCTTGGATGTAAGGTAAATTCCTATGAGACGGAAGTCATGGGGCAGAAGCTGCGGGAGAAGGGGTATGAAATCGTCCCGTTCGACAGCGTAGCGGACGTATATATTGTGAATACCTGCACCGTCACCAACATTGCGGACAGGAAGAGCCGACAGCTGCTGCACAGGGCCAGACAGAAAAACCCGGAGGCAGTGGTGGTGGCGGTGGGCTGTTATGTGCAGACCGGACAGGAAGCCATCCGGAAGGATGACAGCATAGATCTCGCCATAGGAAATAACCACAAGGGAGAGATCGCGGAGCTTCTGGAGGAATTTCTGGAAAAGCGCGGCGGCGGAAAGCGCAGGGACTGTGTTGTGACGGATATCAACCATACGAGCGAGTACGAGGAAATGCAGCTTGAAAGGAGCGAAGAGCACATCCGGGTACATGTCAAAATACAGGACGGCTGCAACCAGTTTTGCTCTTACTGTGCCATTCCCTATGCCAGAGGCAGGGTCAGGAGCCGCAGGGCGGAGGATATCCTGACGGAGGTGCGGGGCATTGCGGAGAGAGGCTTCCGGGAGATCGTGCTCACAGGCATCCATATCAGCTCCTACGGCATCGACCTTGACGACGAAGCCTGGAAAAGGGGAGAGAGCGTTCCCATGCGCCGGGGGGATGGGCTGGTATACCGGGGAGCCGGTAAGCTGGTGGAGCTGGTGGAGCTGCTTTGCCAGATTCCCGGGATTGAACGGATCCGCCTGGGCTCCCTGGAGCCCCGCATTGTGACGGAGGAGGCGGTGCGCCGGCTTGCGGCGCTGCCCAAGCTTTGCCCTCATTTTCACCTGTCCCTGCAGAGCGGCTGTGACGCAACGCTGAAAAGGATGAATAGACATTATACCACGGGGGAATACTACTCCAGTGTGGAGCTGCTGCGCAGGGCCTTTAGCCATCCTGCCATTACCACAGACGTGATCGTGGGGTTTCCGGGGGAGACGGAGGAGGAATTTGCGGAGACAGAACGCTTTCTGGAAAAGGTGTGTTTTTATGAAATGCACATTTTCCGGTATTCGAAGAGACAGGGGACTGTTGCGGCCGAACTGCAGGGGCAGGTTCCGGAGGATGTGAAGGCGGCCCGGAGCGACCGGCTGTTTGAGATGGAAAGGCGGCAGTCCGAGGAGTTTCGCAGGACGTACATAGGTCAGGAGGTCGAGATACTCACGGAGGATACCGAGGAAATAGACGGGAAGCTCTGGAGAGTGGGGCATACGAGGGATTATGTAAAGGTCGCGACAGAGGAAAAGGAGGCACGGCACAGCAACGCCATGGAAAGGGTGCGTGTGCAGGGCTTTCTGACCGACAAAATGCTTGCAGCCGTCCCGGCGCAGTAAATGTATTGAATTTTGCATGCAAATGAGTTATAGTAGAAAACAACAGATGGCAACAGGAATTGTACCAGGAGAATGAGGACGAGTATGCAGGACTTGGAAAATACACAGTATTTCAAGGTCGCGCCGGCGGATGCCCGGGCGGATGGAGTATTGGCCGACGTGTATGAGGCACTTACGGAAAAGGGGTATAATCCGGTAAATCAAATCGTCGGATATATTATGAGCGGCGATCCCACTTACATCACCAGCCATAAAAACGCCCGCAGTAAGATTATGCGTGTGGAGCGAGATGAGCTTGTGGAGGAGCTGCTGACGGAATATATTCGGTCGAGGAATTGGAAACAGGAGGATATCCATGCGGATAATGGGGCTTGACTTCGGCTCGAAGACAGTGGGTGTGGCAGTCAGTGACAGCCTTCTTTTGACGGCCCAGGGTCTGGAGATTATCAGGCGGAAGGAAGAGAATAAACTGCGACAGACTTTTGCTCGCATAGAAGAGCTGATTGTGGAATATGAAGTGGGCGAGATCGTGCTGGGGCTGCCAAAGAATATGAATGCCACAGAGGGGGAACGCGCTTGCCTCACCAAAGAATTCAAGGAAAAGCTGGAGCGGCGTACCGGACTTCCCGTGCGTCTGTGGGATGAGCGGCTGACCACCGTCTCAGCGGATCGGATTATGATAGAGGCGGGCATCCGCAGGGAAAACAGGAAGGAACATGTAGACAGGATTGCCGCATCCCTGATCTTGCAGGGATATTTGGACCGACGCGGTATGGAGGCTGAAAATGGCGAAGCTGGAGAAGATCGTCTTTAACCCGGAAGGGGAAGAACCCGTAGAGTTTTTTGTTCTGGAACAGACCAGAATAGGCGGGATGAATTATATTCTTGTCACTGATTTTGAGGAAGGCGACGGAGAGGCCCTGATTTTGAAGGATATTTCAAAGGACGGGGAGGAGGAGAGCATCTTTTCCATTGTCTCCGACGACGAGGAGCTTTCCGCGGTTGCCGGCGTATTTGAAAATATGCTGGAAGACGTAACATTTGTGTGACAGTTAAACGGAGCAGGATATGGCAGTTGACAGAGAAGCATTCGGGAGGTTGTTGAGAGAGCATGGATTGAAGGTCACGCACCAGAGACTTTTGGTTTTGGAGACCATTGCATCGCGCCCCGAGGAGCATCTGACTGCCGAGGACATTTATGAGCTTGTAAAAGCAGTCAGCCCTGAGATCGGGCTGGCTACTGTTTATAGAACAATACAGCTGTTGAATGAGCTGCATCTGATTGACCGGATCAATTTTGACGACGGTTTTGTGCGTTACGAGATGGGAAGCGCTCCTAACCAGAAACAGGAACACCGTCATCATCATCTGATCTGTATGAAATGCGGTAAGGTGATCTCCTTCCGGGATGATCTGCTGGAGGAGCTGGAGGAGAAGATCGCCTCTACTACCGGATTTACTGTTGTGAATCATGAGGTCAAGCTCTTTGGCTGCTGTGCGGCTTGCAGGAAAAAAACATAAAATATATAATTTTGGAGGAAATTTGATTGAAGAAAAAAGAGAATAACAGCGGTTCCGGGCTGAAGATTATCCCTTTGGGCGGCCTGGAACAAATCGGTATGAATATTACTGCCTTCGAGTACGAGGACAGTATTATTGTGGTAGACTGCGGTCTGTCGTTTCCGGCGGACGACATGCTGGGAATCGACCTGGTCATTCCCGACGTCACCTATTTGAAGGATAATCTGGATAAGGTAAAGGGATTTATGATTACCCACGGGCACGAGGATCATATCGGGGCGCTGCCCTATGTGCTCCGGGATGTGAACGTGCCTGTCTACGCCACCCGGCTTACCATGGGAATCATTGAGAACAAGCTGCGGGAGCACAATCTCATGAAGGGAACCAAACGCAAGGTGGTAAAATTCGGCCAGTCCATCAATCTGGGCAAGTTCCGGGTGGAGTTTATCCGGACGAACCACAGTATCGTGGACGCGGCGGCATTGGCAATCTACTCCCCCGCGGGGGTGGTGGTGCACACCGGAGACTTTAAGGTGGATTATACCCCGGTGTTCGGAGATGCCATCGACCTGCAGCGGTTTGCGGAGCTTGGGAAAAAGGGTGTTCTCGCGCTGATGTGCGATTCCACCAACGCGGAGCGCCCCGGCTTTACTCCCTCCGAGAGAACGGTGGGCAAGACCTTTGATAACCTGTTTGAAGAACACAGAAATACCAGAATTTTTGTGGCTACCTTTGCTTCCAATGTAGACCGGGTACAGCAGATCATCAACACCGCCTATAAATTCGGGAAAAAGGTGTGCGTGGAGGGCCGCAGCATGGTCAGTATCATCGATACGGCCAGAAATCTGGGCTGCATCAGCATACCTGACAATACGCTGATCGAAGTGGAACAGATGAAGAATTATCCCGACGACCAGCAGGTGATCATCACTACCGGCAGCCAGGGCGAAAGCATGGCTGCGCTGAGCCGTATGGCCAGCGGCATGCACCGCAAGATTACCATCGGCGCGGGGGATACGGTGATCTTTTCCTCAAACCCCATTCCCGGAAACGAGAAGTCGGTGACAAAGGTTATCAACGATCTGCTGCGAAAGGGTGCGGATGTGATTTTCCAGGACGCGCATGTGTCCGGGCATGCCTGCCAGGAGGAGATTAAGCTGATCTATACGCTGGTGCAGCCCAGGTATGCGATTCCGGTTCACGGAGAGTACAAGCATCTGACCGCTCAGGCAAAGATTGCCCACAGTCTGGGCATAGAAAAGGAAAATATCTTTATCCTCTCCTCGGGAGATGTGATAGAATTGACGGAGAACAGCGCAAAGGTCACCGGAAAGGTTCCCACGGGAGCCATCCTTGTGGACGGCCTTGGCGTGGGCGATGTGGGAAATGTGGTTCTGCGGGACAGACAGCATCTGGCCGAGGATGGCATTATGATCGTGGTCATGAGCCTGGATCGCTACAACGGCCAGCTGGTGGCGGGGCCGGATATTGTATCCCGCGGATTTGTCTATGTGAAAGAGTCCGACGAGCTGATCGAGGAGGCCAGAAACACCGTGGACGATGCCATTCAGAGATGCCTTGACCGGGGAATCACCGACTGGGGCAAGCTGAAAAACACCACCAAGGACACCCTCAGCGACTACGTCTGGAAAAAAACCAAACGCCGCCCCATGATCCTGCCGATCATCATGGAGGTCTAACAGAGCCATGCTGCCCGACCAGGGAGCAGCACGGTTCGAGCTTGCTCGAAACCGTGCTGATTCCCTGGTCGGGCAATACGGCGAAGCCGTACTCGCGAGATGGAGTGCGAAGCACGGAATCGAGAGAGGCATGGCGAGGCTGGGAAGAAGGCGAAGCCGTACTCGCGAGATGGAGTGCGAAGCACGGAA